>NZ_JBIUVK010000001.1:0-285727 GCF_044742865.1 Pseudomonas sp. NPDC087814
GGCACCGAGTGGTGGGGCAAAGACCTTTTGGTTACTTTTGGCTGGGCCGGCATTCCGGGCGTTTGCCAAAAGTGACCCGCTGTAAGAGCGGAACCATAAGCCGCCGTTACCGAAGAAACGGATATGTACTCGGTCCCCCTCCCTCAGGCCACTTTTCCAGCCGCCTGGCGCTCCCGCTCAGCCACCAACTGCCGAGTCAGCGGAATCAGCCTCTTCCCGTAATCAATAGCATCATTCAGCGGATCAAACCCACGAATCAAAAACGTCGTGATACCCAGGTCGTAATAATCCAGCAACGCCTCGGCCACTTGATCGGCCGTACCCACCAGCGATGTAGAGTTACCCTGGGCCCCCAGCAACCCCGCAATCCCGGTCCACAACCGCTTATCCAACCGCGACCCCTGGGCCGCCGCCGCCAACAGCCGCCGCGACCCCTCATTCGGCGGTTCACGCCTCACAAACCCATTCTTCTGCGCCAGCGCCGTCGCCTGCTCCAGAATGCTGTCCGCACGCTCCCAAGCCAGCGCTTCAGTCTCTGCCAGAATCGGCCGCAACGACAAACTGAAGCGAACCGTACGCCCATGCCTGGCCGCCTCAGCCCGCACCTGGGTGACCACTTCCTTCACCTGCTCGTAGGTCTCACCCCACAGCGCATACACATCCGCATGCTTGCCCGCCACCGCAATGGCCGCCGCTGAAGACCCGCCAAAATACAACGGTATATGCGGCTGCTGCGGCGACTTCACCGTCGAAAACGCACCCTCGTACCGGTAGTAAGTGCCGTGATGGTCGAAGGGCTTTTCACTGGTCCATTCCTGCCGCACCACGCTCAAGTACTCGTCGGTGCGCGCATAACGCTCATCCTTGTCGATATGACTGCCATCGGCCCGCAGTTCACGGTCGTCGCCGCCGGTGATGATGTGCACCGCGGTGCGCCCGCCGTTGAACACATCCAGCGTGGCGAACTGCCGCGCAGCGAGGGTGGGTTGGACGAAGCCGGGCCGGTGGGCAATCAGGAACTGCAGCTTTTTCGTCACGCTGGCCGCATGGGCAGCGATCAACGTACTGTCCGGGCTGTTGGAATGGAAGGCCACCAGCGCGCGGTCGAAGCCGGCCTCTTCGTGGGCGCGGGCCACGGTCTCCACGTAGTCGGGCTGCAAGGTCGGGCCGCTGCGAGGGTGGATCTCGGAGGCGTGGTGGCCGCCGATATAGCCGATAAATTCGATGCTCATGGTCAGTCCTTGTTGAGGGCAGGAATAAAGCTGCTATCGAAAATAGAGGCCGTACCCGAGCCTGTAAAATGCCGATTGGTTCTATCCTAATTATAAAAATACAGAATCATAGTTTTAGATTTTTATCAGTAATGCGCATTTTAATCGCATTAGGTTATTCCCAAATAGAATTTCACTGAGGTTTTTTATGCGAATAGCATGAAACCGCAGCGGCGCTCCTGGCCGTGTTCTTGATGAGGAAGGAAGCCCGATGACTGAAAAGTCCCTTAACGCCAGTTCGTTTTCCGTCGACAAGGCCGAGGGTCAAGCCGGCGTTGCGTCCCGCTTGATTCCGCGCTGGCTGCGCAACTGGCGCACCCCCGATGTGTTGCTGCGGCTGGTCAGCCCGATTGTGTTGCTGTTGCTGTGGGAACTGGCCTCCGAGCTGGGCTTGATCCCGGCACGGATCATCGCCGCGCCGTCTCAGATTGGCGGCACCCTGTGGGCAATGATCGTCTCCGGAGAGCTGGGCAAGCACCTGCTGGTGTCCCTGCAACGGGCGCTGCTAGGCTTGAGCATCGGCGTGAGTATCGGGGTGGTGGCCGCGTTGATCACCGGCCTGTCGAAGCGCGGCGAGGTAATCCTCGACTCACCGATGCAGATGCTGCGCACCATTCCTTCCCTGGCACTGGTGCCGTTGTTCATCCTCTGGTTTGGCATCGGCGAGTTCACCAAGATCGCACTTATCGTTACCGGCACCACCTTTCCGGTGTACCTCAACCTGTTCGCCGGCATCCGCAACATCGACCCCAAACTGATCGAGGCCGCCAACACCCTCGGCCTCAACCGTCGCGAGCTGATCTGGCACGTGATCCTGCCGGGCTCGTTGCCTTCGTTTTTTGTCGGCCTGCGCTATTCCCTGGGCATCTCCTGGCTGGCCCTGGTGTTTGTCGAGCAAATCAACACCACCGCCGGTATCGGCTACCTGGCCAGTGATGCGCGGGACTTCATGCGCACCGACGTGATCGTGATCTGCCTGTTGATCTATAGCGTGCTGGGCCTGCTGATCGACGGCTTGATCCGCACCCTGGAACGTTTTGCCCTGGCCTGGCGCCCATCGTTTGTGAGGAACTGACATGTCGATTCTCGAAGCTTCAACAGCACCGGTGCAGTTGCGCAATGTGGTGCGCCAGTTCGGCCAGCAGCGGGTCATCGACGGCCTGGACCTGGATATCGCCCCGGGGGAGTTCGTTGCGTTGCTGGGCGCCAGCGGTTCCGGCAAGACCACCTTGCTGCGCAGCCTCGCGGGCCTGGACAGCATCGACAGCGGCCAGTTGCGCGTGCCCAAGGCCCGGGCGGCGGTGTTCCAGGAGCCGCGCCTGATGCCGTGGAAGCGCGCCTGGAAAAACGTGATTCTCGGCCTGCGGGTTCCCGACGCCAAGGCCCGTGCGGTGCAGGCGTTGACGGAAGTCGGGCTGGCCCATCGGCTGGAGGCGTACCCGGCGACCCTCTCCGGCGGCGAGGCCCAGCGCGTGGCATTGGCCCGCGGCCTGGTGCGCGAGCCCAAGCTGCTGTTGCTCGACGAACCGTTCGCCGCGCTGGATGCGCTGACCCGCATCAAGATGCATCGCCTGATCATCGAGCTCTGGCGCAAACACACGCCGGCCGTGTTGCTGGTGACCCACGACGTCGACGAAGCGATCCTGCTGGCCGACCGCGTGATCGTGCTGGCGGAGGGCAAGATTGCCGAGCAACTGCGCATCGACCTGCCCCGTGCACGGGATACCGGCCAGGACGGTTTCCAGGCGATTCGCGCGCGCTTGCTGAGCCTGTTGGGGGTTGAAGTGGACGCCCCGGCCGCCCAGCCTGCGAACGCCAGCGTCAGGCGGTTTGCCCATGGTTGAATTCAGAACCCTTTGCCTGTTGGCGGCTGCACTGCTGATGGGCGGCTGCGACAAAGCCGCTGAAGCGCCGAAGTCTGCATCGGATCTGTCGGGTGTGACCTTGATCCTCGGTGACCAGGCCAAGGGCTTGCGTACGGTGGTGGAGGCCGCCCACGCCCTGGATGGCATCGACTACAAGGTCCAGTGGGCCAACTTCCAGGGCGCCGCGCCGCTGTTCGAGGCCTTGCGCGCCGGCGCCGTGGACCTCGGCCCGGCCGGGGATACACCGGTGCTGGCGGCTGCCACCGGAGGCACGCCGCTGCGTATCGTTGCGGTGCGCCGCAGTCAGGCGCGCAGCATTGCGATCCTGGTGCCGCCCGATTCACCGATCCACAGCGTGGCCGATCTGAAAGGACGCAATGTGGTGGTGTCGTCGGCCCGTGGGAGCATTTCCCAGTACCTGCTGATCCGCGCCCTGGCGAATGCCGGCGTGGATGAAAAGGACGTCAACGTCGGCTTCGTGCTGCCCACCGATGCATTACCTGCGTTCAACGCCGGCAAGATCGAAGCCTGGGCGACCTTCGGGGTGTACCAGGCGTTCGCCGAACAGCAGGGCGCGCGGGTGCTGATCAGCGGGGAGGGCATCAATACCGGCCTGACGTTTATTACCGCGTCCGATGAAGTGCTCACCGACCCGCTCAAGCGCCAGGCGTTGCGTGACGTTTTGCAGCGGTTCGCCAAGGCTTTTGAATGGGCGCAGCAGAACCCCGAGGAATACGCACGGGTGTTTGCCACGGTCAACGATATCCCGCTCAAGGTTTCACAGTTGCTGCGCACATGGGGTGATGAGTCGCTGCTGCCGGTAGAGGAGCGGGATGTGCAGGCGTTGCAGCAGGTGGATGATTTGTTTGTGGAAAAGAAGATTTTCCCGCACCGGGTAGAGGTAGAGAAACTGACGGATACCGAGGTGTTTTCGCCGCAATCGCTGGCTGGCGCGCCCTGAAGTCGTTGTGTTTTGCCCGGACCTGAGGTCTCATGGGTCCGGGAAAAACTTGCGGGTAGGGAACAGCACTTGATACGGGAAGAACTGGCGCAATATGGCGGTATCACCGTCATGATTCCGGCCGCAGTGGTGATCGCCGTCTGGCTCTGGTATTCCCGGCCCCAGGCGGTCAAGTGGTGGCTGATGACCATCGCCTGCACCTATTCCATCGTGGCGTTCAGCAAGTTGCTGTTCAAGGGCTGGGGCGTGGCGCTCCAGCAGCTGGATATTGCGGTGCTCAGCGGTCACGCCATGAATACGTCGTTGATGGTGCCCGTGGCGATGAGCCTGGTGGCGCGCCGGGTCAACCCCGAGTGGCGCTGGCCCGCAGCTATCGCCGGGATGTTGATCGCCGGCTGGTTCAGTGCCTATTGCGTGGCACCCTATATTCACCCACTCAACGAAGCACTGGCCGGTGGCTTTTTGGGCGGCATGGCGGCACTGGCGTTTCTATGGCGCCTTGAGGTGGTTGAAGTGCGGGTTTCCCCATCGTTGATCGGGGGGGGAATGGTGATCCTGTTGTTAAGTGCGATGGCACCCAAGTACAACGCCGAGAAGCTGCTCAACCATGTGGCAGTGGCCGTATCAGGTGCCGACCAGGCCCATCAGGAGCCTTCCTGGCGGGCCTCTTCCATGCAGTTGAACGCCGAGTAAGTGGCCAGGTCCAGGGCCAGGTTACTTTCCACCAGCAGCTCCAGCAGCACCGTCTGGCAATTGAAGCGCCGGGCATCGCCACGGCGCTGCGAACGCTTCATCTGCTTGAACAGCGTGTCGGTTATGTCCTGCGGTGAGATGCCGCGCAACTGATCCAGCCAGTGAGACATGATCCGGGTGTTGCGCGCATATTGCTCCGCCGGCAGTTGTTCGTGCGGTGCCAGGCCCACGAAACCTTCAAACGTGTTCGTCAGCCTTTTCAAGGCGTAGGCCCGTTTCAGATCCTCATAAATGCTCATGGCCGCTCCTCGGTGCAGGAAATATTCGCCAATAGTTCGGCCGTCTTCATTTGCATCAGGTGGCTGTCGCCGCGGCTCTCCACGCACAGGCAGATGGACAGGGGATTGCTCACCTGCAACTTGAAGCGCCAGTCGGCAAACACCATTGAAAGCCCGGTACAGGATTCGTCACTGTCCAGGGAATGGCCGGCGTATAACACCTGCATGCGTTCTACAACGGTGGTTGAACTATTAACCTTGACGTGAATGTTTCCCGAAGAAGGAAACAGGCCGATACGCTCTACCAATAGCTTTGAACTTTTCATGGCCGTCCCTCGCTGTTAATTCACGTATTACTTTATTCTCAAGAGGTGAAAAAGTAAGCGGATGTTATTTTTAGTCTGTTATTAAGTTGAATGTTATTTCTTGTCTGTTCAGCGCCGCTATCAGTCACTTCTTTGCACTCGGCTGATTTCTGCCAATGGCAAGTTGATGCGTTGTTCCCGTTGCAGGAAGTTCATCAGCAACACCACACGTTCCTCACCGTCCATGGCCAGGAAGACCGCTTCAAGTTCGGCAAACGGCCCTTCATTGATGCGCACGCTTTCGCCGGGCTGCAACAGGGCGCTCACCACGGCCTGGTGGTCGCGCTCCTGGAGTTCGTCCACCAGCGTGTCGCTGATGGGCAACGGGTGCGCGCCGAATGCCACGACCCGCGACACACCGCGGGTCGAGCGCAGTGAGCTCCAGCTGTCCTGCTGGCTCATTTGAATAAACAGATAGCCGGGAAACAACGATTCACGGGTGGTCCTGCGCTGGCCCTTCAACAGCCGTTCGCGTTTATAGGTAGACCGGAAGCAGGTATAGCCCTGGCGCTGGAGGTGCTCCTCGGCGCGCTCGTCCTGCCGGGATTTGCACTGGACCAGGTACCAGGCTTTGTTGGCATTTGCGCTCATGGGCGTTCCTCTTCCTATATAGGGCGATACGTGACAAGGCTGTAATTTAAAACCGATGGGAGTGACGAAGTAATGAATGTTATAAATTGTCGGTTTGAAGGCGGTGGTTGTTATTTTTCGTCCGGAGATAATTTTGGGGGAAGTAAGGGTTACGTGTTAATAAATACTGCCGTGAAGTAATGAAGTTGAAGAGGTTGCTTCATGGGGTAATGGATGGCCCGGGGATAGTGCCTTGTTTAAAAGAGTGTTGATTGTCTGTATTGGCAATATTTGCCGTAGTCCCACCGCGGAAAGTCTTTTGCGTGGCGCACTCCCGTGCTCCGATATCAAGATCAGTTCTGCAGGTATTGCCGCGTTGGTCGGCAAGCCGATTGAAACCACCGCCCGTGCGGTACTCGAAGCCCACGGTCATCCGGCCGACAAGCACCAGGCCACCCAGTTGGCGCCACAGGCGATCAGTGAAGCCGACCTGATCCTGGTCATGGAACGACAGCACATCAATGCCGTGCTCAGCATGGCGCCCGAGGCACGAGGCAAGGTCTTGCTGCTGGGCAAATGGCAAAACGAGCGAGAGATCAGCGACCCGTACCGTCAAGGCAAGGCCGCGTTTGTGCACGCTTATGCGTTGATCGAAGAAGCTGTAAACGCATGGGCGCAGCGTCTTGCACGCTGATCGCCACTACTTTTTGAATCGAAATAAAGGCTAAGAATCCGACTTATGCAGCAAACGCCAGCAGTCACCGTACAGGAAGACGATAACGGGGAGATTGATCTCCTCGGTCTGTTTGGAACACTGATCGACCATAAATGGCTGATCGCTGCGGTGACCGGTGCCTTTATGGTCACTGGCGCCGCCTATGCGGTGCTGGCAACCCCGGTCTACCAGGCGAATGCCCTGCTGCAGGTCGAAGCGAAAAAGAACGACTTGCTGGGCTTCTCGGACATCGGCGGGATGCTGGGCAAGGAGTCGCCGTCGGCCACCGAGATCGAGCTGATCCAGTCCCGCTACGTGATTGGCAAAACCGTCGACAACCTGAAACTCGATATCGTCGTACAGCCGATGTACTTCCCGGTGGTGGGTGAGTTCCTGGCGCGCCGCTTCCAGAAGGCCAACCCCGGTGCAATCGCCGAGCCGCTGCTGGGCCTGGACAGCTTCGCCTGGGGCGGCGAGTCGCTGAAGATCTTCAAGCTGGACCTGCCCGACGGGCAATTGGGCAAGAAGCTGACCCTGACCGTGGGTGAAAACGCGCACTACACCCTGGTGGATGAAGATGACCAGGTGCTGGCGGCCGGCGAGGCCGGGCAGCCGTTCGAGCAAAATGGCGTGGCATTCCAGATTGAAGAACTGCGCGCCAAGCCCGGCACGCGTTTCCGGGTGATCCGCAATGCGCGACTGACCAGCATCCTCGACTATCAGGAGAACCTGGATGTGGTCGAGCGAGGGAAGGAGTCGGGCATGATCGGCCTGGCGCTGGAAAGCACCGAGCCGGACCAGGCGATCAAAATCCTCAATCAGATCGCGGCGATCTACGTGCGGCAGAACGTGGAGCGCACCTCGGCTGAGGCGGCGCAAAGCCTGGCGTTTCTCAAGGAGCAACTGCCGGAGGTCAAGAAGGACCTGGAAAAAGCCGGGAAGGCCTTGAATGAATACCAGACCCGCAGCAAGTCGGTGGACATCACCCTGGAAACCAAGGCGATTCTCGACCAGATCGTGGGCCTCGATACCAGCATCTCCGAGCTGAAGCTGCAACAGGCCGAGATGGACCGCAAGTTCACCCGCCAGCATCCCGCGTATCGCGCATTGCTGACCCAGATCGGCGAGCTGACCAGCAAGCAGCAGAGCCTGGCGAGCCGGGTCGAGAGCCTGCCTTCCACCCAGCAGGAACTGCTGAGCCTCACCCGGGATGTCGAGGTCGGCACGGCCATTTACACCCAGTTGCTCAACAAGTCCCAGGAACTCGATGTGATGCGCGCGGGCACCGTGGGCAACGTGCGCCTGATCGACACCGCAGACGTCAATTTCTTCAAGCCGATCAAGCCGAAAAAGATCCTCATCGTGCTAATCGCGACGCTGCTGGGCGGCTTCCTGGCGGTGACGCTGGTGCTGCTGCGCAAGGCGCTGAACCGTGGCCTGGAAAGCCCCGAAGCCATCGAGCAACTGGGCTTGCCGGTGTACGCGTCGATTCCGTACAGCACGCTGCAAAAGGTCGAAGAAGACAAAATCACCCGCGGGCGTGGGCGTGCCGATGCCGGTTCTTCATTGCTGGCCATCAGTCACCCCACGGACCTGGCAGTGGAGGCCTTGCGCAGTTTGCGCACCAGTTTGCACTTCGCGATGCTCGAGGCGCCGAATAACCGGATCATGATTTCCGGCCCCAGCCCCGAGGTGGGTAAAACCTTTGTCTCGGTGAACCTGGCGGCGGTCATCGCGCAAACCGGGCAGCGCGTGTTGTTGATTGACGTGGATATGCGACGGGGCTACCTGCACAAAGTGCTGGGTGTGCCGGCCAAGGATGGGCTTTCCGACATCCTCTCCAATCAATGCACCCTTGAATCCGCCCTCCACAAAACCGGCATTGAAAACCTCGACATCATCAGCCGCGGGCAAATACCGCCGAATCCTTCCGAGCTGCTGATGCACCGCAACCTGACCGAGCTGTTGGCGCAGGTCAGCGAACGGTATGACCTGGTGATTCTGGATACGCCACCGCTCTTGGCCGTGACCGACGCAGCCATCGTGGGACGGCAATCGGGGACCAACCTGATCGTCACCCGCTATGGCTTGAACCCGGCAAAAGAGATCGAGCACACCATGCGCCGATTTGCCCAGAACGGCATCGTGCTCAGGGGCGCGATCTTCAACGGCGTTGAAAAGAAAGCGTCGGCCAAATATGGCTACGGCAACTACGGGTATTACCAGTACGAATACCAGGCTGATCGGAGCTGATTCACCACTGTAATTGCAGGATAGAGGTCACGTTTTCAGGAAGTGAACGAAAAATCCTGGGGCGGTAGCGTGCCAAATTCAAATCAGCATAAAGAATACCCAGCCATGTTTTACCTGTTATCCCTTATCGCGCTGTCAACGGGTTTGCTCGCGGCGAAAAATCCAAAATACTCAATCGTAGTGTTCGGGATAATGCTGGCTGTTATTCCCACGGGTAACTCCTACAGCGAAATAATCTCGCTCAAGGGTATCTACTTCTTTGACTTTTATATCGTGGGCGGGCTGGGCGCACTGCTGATCCGGCAGGTGGCTACACAGAAGAAACAATTGACGGTGCCGGGCGGCCTGCTTTTTGGGTGCGGGCTGTATGTGGTGTTACTCGCCTGCGGCCTGCTGGAGTCCTCGAACAAGTACCTGTTGAAAGATGTTCGGCCTTTTATAATGATCCTGTCATTTATCGTGCTCTCGAACATCGCGACCCTTGCCGCAAAAACGCTGAAGTTGCAGACAGTGCTCCTGCTATTGATCGCGATGACCGCCTTCAATGTGCTGGACATTGCCTGGTTACGCTTGGGCTTGTACAAGTTTCAAGACGTCTACTATGAAGAAAACGCCTACCGCTACCTGGACGGCGGTACGTACGCCGCCGTGGCCTATCTGATTTATTACTTCATAGACCCACGGCTGTTCGAACACAGGAAAAAGCTCGCAAGCATTTGCCTGGCCACTTCATTCATCTGTTTGTTCATTGCCAACTCTCGCTTCATCTTTGTCTCGGTGTTTGCGGCGATCATCATCCACCAATACACCCGGCCGGCCCGCATGATAGGCGTTGCCCTGGCCGGGGCGGTGGTGCTGATGGCGTTCATTGGCATCAGCAATATGATCGGGGCTGATCGAATCAATGATGGTTTGTCGTCCGAAGGCATGGCCGCCCAATTGGCCACGCGCTTCAGCCCGGCGCTGGAGTTGATCCGCGGCATGAACCCGCTGCATTACTTTGTGGGACTGGGCGCGGGCACGCCGTTCGAGATTCCCTGGTTCGAGTACCGTGGCCTCGATGACAAGAACTCGAATATCGACAGTGCCTACCTAACCTACTTCGTTAAGTACGGGCTGATCGGCGTGTACTTGTTGTACGTGTTCATTACCTCGATTACCCAGCACATGAACAGCCGGGTGGCGGTTTCGATCGCTATCTTTCTGGGGGTGATGTTCGTTGTCTCGGCCACGCCTTATCAGCCGTACGCCATCGGTATCGCGTATGGCGCGATTGTGCTGCGGGTCTGTTCCGAACACACCGCCAGGCAACGCAAAAAGATCCTCAAGCCTGGCCAGCCGCTGATAACCACACCCTTGCAGGTGAATGCCGGATGAACAGCACACTGTTGAAAAAGTTCGTGTCCAGTACGGCATGGAGTTTCGTTTCTGCCGTGGCCACCAAAGTGTCGGTGGTCATCACCGGCATCCTGGTTGCCCGGGTATTGGGTGCGCAATCGTTTGGCGAGTATGGCTTGATCCAGAGCGCGATTGTGATGCTTGCCAACGTCGCCGCCCAAGCCACCACCACGGCGACGGCCAAGCATATCGGGCAGTTCAAGGAGATCTGTCCCGAGAAGACCGGCAGGGGCATCGCGCTGACGCTGCTGTTCTCGGTTGTGTTCAGCGGGATGATCATCGGGACAGCGCTGTTTTTCCCGCACTTTTTCTCCAGCGTTATCCTGGGGGCAGACAGCCTCAGCGCTGCATCGCTGATCGTATTGAGCACCATCACGTTGATTATCCTGTCGGGATGGACCCAGGGCTGCCTGACCGGTTGGGGCCAATACCGGACAATCGCGACCATCAACGGAATCATTGCGATTGTCGCGATTCCGGCGACGTACTTTCTGACCCTGCAGTTCCGACTCAATGGTGCGCTGCTGGGCTTGGCCGGTTCTCAATTGCTGATCGTGTTCTTCAGCGCACTGGCCTGCTGGAAGACATTGAAGGCCCGAAATACCACGCTGAGTTTCAAAGGTGCAATGACTGAAAAGCACGCAGTGCTGTCGGTTGGCCTGCCGGTATTGCTGACGGGGTTGATGGTCGCCCCGATGAACTGGTTCGCCAACAAGTTGCTGGCGGAAACAACTAACGGCCTTGCCGCATTGGGCATGTACGCCGCCGCGATGCAATGGAACGCGATCTTTTCCCATGTTTCCGTGGTGTTGGGCTCTGTGCTGGTGCCGATGCTGGCCGCCGCGCTGGGCGGTAAAAGCCGCAAGTTGGACGCCTTGAACTTTCTGTCGGGCTGGCTGGTGGTGTTGGTGATCATACAGCCGGTGATCATGTTCCCCGAGTTGCTGGCCAAACTGTATGGCAGCAGTTTCCTGGGGCGGGATTTTGAAGTGACATTAGTCCTGGTAATCCTGGGTTCGCTGCTCAGTGCATTCAAGTCCGGTATTTCAAGAAAGATGATCGTGATGAACCTGGCCTGGTTCAGTGTGATGAGTAACATTCTATGGGGAGTGTTATTCATTGCCGGAGCACTGTGGCTTCGGGAAGAAGGTGCAATCGGGATTGCCAAGGCATTTATCGGCTCGCAGTTTATTCACTTCCTGCTGGGACTGCCGTATTTCGTCTACAAGAAGATATTGCCTCTGGAGTTGCTCGTATCTCCCAGGATCCTGATCTTGTGGACATTGCCTTTCATCAGTTTCATATCAAGCGCCTATGTCGAAAGTGTGCTGTATCGATTGATGATCATGGCGCTGATATTTATCTACATTCTCGCAACAACGTTTGCCTTGAATGCCGTGTTTAATGACCCCGTGGAAAATGGAAGCCCAGCATGAATATCAGCAAAGTATATATCCGGGGGGCATACGGTCCTGGTAATTTGGGTGATGACGTATTAATGCTATGCGTGATCAATATTCTGAAAAAACGCTTTAAGGAATCGGATATAGCGGTGGGTGTCGATCATCCGCAGATCGCCAGGAACTTCAACCCGCGTATCAAGTGGCTGCACATCAAGGAGCCGGTCAAGGCTGACCTGGTGGTGTTGGGCGGTGGGGGCCAGTTCTTCTCGTTTATCCCACCGGCCAAAGAGGCGGCTGCCAACAAAGGCATCGTGGCGAAGCTGTGCAAGAGCATCAAGGCGCAGACCGACCTGAAGTCCACGCTTCTGCGTTTGTATGTCGGGTTGCGCGGTGGTGTCGACAGGATCTATTTCCACCGGCGCCTGGCAGCGTTCTGTATTGGCCTGGGCCCCTTCGATGGCGGCGGCAAGCTGCTGACCCGCGCCGTCAGCGTGATCAATCGCTGTGACTACATTTCCGTGCGGGACGGTACCAGCCAGCAGCATTGCAAGGCCTTCGGAAAGTCCGACGTCGAGGTGTACACCGACCCCAGCCTGCTTTCCGACCTGTGGATCTCCAGCAAAGACCTGGAGGTCGGCAGCCTCAAGAAGGGCAAGTACCTGTCCTTCATCCTGCGCGACTGGCCCCATGACGCGAACGGGCAACAGTTCATCAAGGCGATGGTCCAGGCCGCGGATGAGCTCGCCAAGCGTGGCGAGCAGGTACGCCTGGTCTCGCTGTACAAGGAACGTGACCAGCACCTGATCGACAAGTACCACAGGTTCGAATGGTTGTGCTGGGACGCGGCGGGCGATACGCCCGAAACCTTCATGGCGAAACTGATCGTCGAGTCCGACGTGATCATCAGCGCCCGTGCACACGGTGTACTGCTGCCGGCTTCCCTGGGCTTTCCCACCATCGCGGTTGAAATCGAAAACAAGCTGAAAAAAGTCCATGAAATGCTGCCGCAGGGCACCCGGCTGGTCAGCACCCCAGACCCTGAGGTGATCAAGGCCACCATCAGCGAATTCCGGCAATCCAAGGCGCAAATGGCCGAGCACCTCAAGCAGGAGATCGCCCAGCGTTCTTCCCTTGCGCAAAAAGCGGTCGACGACTTTTTGAAATGGGTCGATGAAAAATAAAGTGGAGGGGCAACCGACGTGAAAAAGACAGCCTCGACGCTACTCATTGTGGCGTTCGCCCTGCAGGTGGCTGCCAGCGGCGCATCTGAGTTGAACGACCGTTGCGAGCCAGGCATCAAGAACATCTACCCGTCACTGCCGGACATTTCGCAGATGGCCGACGGGCCCCAGGCGCAAAGCAGCATAAAGGGCAGGGCCAATCTGACGAACAAGGCCTACAGCCAAAAGATCAAGGACATTGCCGTGCATTTTCCGGCCGGCTCCTATGACCCGGGTTCGATGGTGCGCCTTGGGTTGCCCTACGGCGGCATTGAATTCAAATCCCCACTGCCGCAACCGGGCAGGGAATGCCTGGTACTGACCTATGAGTTGAAGTTCGACAGGAATTTCGACTTTGTAAAAGGCGGCAAGCTCCCGGGCCTCTACGGTGGCACCGGCAATACGGGCGGCAAGATACCGAACGGCCATGACGGCTTTTCCACGCGCTACATCTGGAAAGAAAAGGGCGTCGGCGCCATTTACGCGTATTTGCCCACCAGTAAAACCTGGGGCACGGCAGTCGGGTTGGGTTCCTGGATCTTTACGGTGGGGCAATGGCACAGGTTGGAGCAACTGGTGAAGTTGAATACGCCGGGGCAGGCCGACGGTGTGATTTCCATTTGGTACGACAACCAGCTGGTGCACTCGGAAACCGGGCTGACGTTTAGAGACACGCCGGAGATCACCATCGACGGCTTGCTGTTTTCGACGTTCTTCGGTGGCAATAACCCGTCTTTCGCCACGCCGGTGAGTACCAATATCCGCTTCAGGAATTTTGTGATGAGTTCACAGCGCGTAACGGATACTCCAGGGCAGGGCGAGTAGATGAAGAACCTGAAACTGAACATCAAGAAGGCCGCTGTTGCGCTGTTCAATACGCTGCTCAGCCTGGCGTTGTTTTTCAATCTGCGACGCGCGTTGCTCCGGGCAACCGGATGCCGGGTGGGCGCCCGGACCACGATCCACCGCAACGTGGTGTTTTTCTCCTTCGGCAACTTCTCGGTCGGGAAAAACTGCACGGTCAATTACGACTGCTACCTGGATAATCGGGCGGGCATCCGCATCGGCGACAACGTCAATATTTCCCATAACACCCGGGTTTATACGCTGGGCCACGATATCGATGACCCCATGAGTTGCCTGGTGGGGAAGCCGGTGTTGATTGAAGACAATGCCTGGATCTTTCCCAATGTGATGGTGATGCCAGGCGTCACCATCGGAACAGGCGCGGTTGTTTATCCGGGCAGTGTGGTCACGCGCAACGTTGCAGCGTATTCGATCGTGGGAGGCAATCCGGCCAAACATATCCGCTTCAGAAACAACACTATTCGATACGACGCCGACTTTCCGATCTGGTTTGCAGTGTAAGCAATCTCACTGGCCCCACCTTTATTTATGCAGGACTCTGACGTGAAATCATTAATGATTGCATGGATTGGCTATCAACGACGCGCCGATACCATGAAGCAATACTGGGCGTATGACATTCTGCATCTGCCCAACCAGTTCAAGAAGAAATCCGCGCGGCCGCTGGATTACTTGATCAAGTCGTTTAAAACCCTGAAGACCCTGTTGGCCGGTTCGCCTGACGTGCTGTGGGTGCAGTTGCCGCCGAGCCCGGTATTGCATATAGCACTGGCCTACAAGTTTATATTCAACCGCCGGCTGAAGATTATCGCCGATGCCCACAACAGCCTGTTGCGCAAGCAATGGATAGGCTTTCCGGGCACGGTAGCGCTGTTGAATAGAATCGATGCCGTCGTCGTTCATAATTTTAAAGTCAAAGAAGAGTTGGCCGGCCTGGGCGTCAAGGACACCAATATCTTTATCCTGGAAGACTTGCCGTGTGACTTTCACGCGGCGCCCGCCAGTGAGCGCGAGACACCCTATGTACTGTTTCCGTGCTCGTTTGATATCGATGAACCGATCGAGATCGTGATCAACGCCGCCCGCGAAATGCCCGGTGTCGACTTCCTGATCACCGGCAAGCATCAGGGCAAGCTCTCCGAGGAGCTCGTGGCGTCATTCCCCGAGAACATCAAGCTGACCGGCTTCCTCAGCAAGGCGACCTTTGAACAGCTGCTGTGCCACGCGAATGTGGTGCTCGGCCTGACCACCCGCGACAACGTCCAACTGAGCGTGGCCAACGAAGCGGTCAGCGCCGGCAGGCCGATGGCGCTTTCGAATACCACGGTACTGCGCTCGTTGTTTTCCGAGGCGGCGGTGTTTGTCGACACCCTGGACCCGCTGTCCATCAAGGCCGGCGTCGCGCAGCTCATCGCCAATCAAGAAACCTATAAAGAGAAATCGGCCTTGCTCAAAGCCAAGCGAATAACCCGCTGGAAAGGCCAGGCCCAACTGTTAAGAACTGCCGCCACTATTTAATGATGTCTATTACACCTGACAGGAAGGGAACCGTCATGAGTCAATCAAGTGATGTTTTATTGATTTGTTCTGGAGGTGGGCACTGGGTACAAATGAGCAAGTTGCTGCCTGCCTTCGACGGTCAAAAAGTTACCATCGCCACCGTTGATATCAGCATTGGCTCGCAGTATCCAACCCATGCCTTCGCGCAAGTCCCGGACTTTAATCGCAGTGAACCGTTGAAGATCATCAAGGGCTTTTGCCAGATCTTTGCGATCGTTTACCGCAGCAAGGCCAGGTACGTGATCTCCACCGGGGCGGCACCGGGGTTGCTGGGGCTGGTCGCGGGAAAACTGATGGGCAAAAAGACCCTGTGGATCGACAGCATTGCCAATCCCAAGAAGCTCTCGTTGTCCGGCAGGATCGCTGTGTATTTTGTCGATGAGTTGCTGACCCAGTGGCCCACGCTGTCGCAAAACAGCCGGGCCCAATATAAAGGGAGGATTGTATAAATGATATTTTGCAGCGTTGGCACTCAAGCACCCTTTGAAAGAATGCTCGGCTACTTGCATGAGTGGAGTCATGCAAACCCGCAGGTCCCGATTGTTGCCCAGGTGGGCACTAACGAAAATGACCTGGGGCGCATTACGGCTTACAAGACCATCGCCGAGCCGCTGTTTTCCAAGAACTTCAATGCGTCAAAGGTGATTGTTTCCCATGCGGGCATGGGCAATATCATTCGCTCCCTTGAACTGGGTAAACCGATTGTTATTGTCCCGCGCGACAGTCGACGCGGTGAACACATCAATAATCACCAGTACGACACCGCCGAAAACTTTTCAGACCTTCCCTCTGTGTTTATCGCCCATGATAAAGATGCGTTCTTTTCGGCGATTGATTCGGCGCTTAACTACAGCAGTGCCGAAAGTTCACTGGACTTTACCGAAAGGGACCGCTTGATCAGTTATGTGAAGTCATTCACTTCTTAAGTTTCGGCTGTTTGTCAATCCGCTCTTATTGCCTTTAATCATCGAGTAATCGTTATGATCCCAGTTATATTGTCTGGCGGTTCAGGCACGCGCCTGTGGCCGCTTTCAAGAGCGCTTAAACCAAAGCAGTTTATTGCGCTGCACGGTGACTTGAGTTTGTTTCAAGCCACCTTGGATCGCATCAAGAACCTGTCGATAGAGGGCGAGACCGTCAGCCCGCCGATCATTGTGTGCAACGAAGAACACCGTTTCATCGTGGCCGAGCAAAGTCGATCACTGGACGTGATCCCGCAGAAAATCCTCCTTGAGCCGACCGCCCGCAACACCGCCCCGGCGATTGCGGCAGCAACCCTGTCGGCGCTGGCGGATGGGGACGATCCGATCCTGCTGGTGCTGGCGGCGGACCATGTGATCGGCGATACCCAAGCCTTTAATGCGGCCTTGACGCTGGCCAAGGTGGAAGTCAACAAAGGCAAGATCGTCACCTTCGGGGTTGTGCCCACCAAGCCGGAGACCGGCTACGGCTATATCCGCACTCAAGCGGCTGCGGTGGACGGCGCCGCGCATGTCGATGCCTTCGTGGAAAAGCCCGACCTGGCGACCGCGCAAGGCTACCTGGAACAAGGCAACTACTTCTGGAACAGCGGCATGTTCATGTTCCGCGCCTCGGTGATGAAGGCCGAGCTGGAGCGCCTGAGCCCGGAGATCATGGTGGCCGCGGAACTGTCCCTCTCCAACGCGGCCCATGACCAGGATTTCACCCGGCTCAGCCAGGTGGATTTTGTGAACGCGCCCAACGTGTCGATCGATTACGCGGTGATGGAAAAGACCCACATCGCGTCGGTGGTCATCCTCGATTCGCCGTGGAGCGACCTGGGTGCCTGGGACTCAGTGTGGGAAGCGGGCCTCAAGGATCAGAACCAGAACTGCACCCTGGGCGACGTGCTGCTGCAGGACGTCACCAACAGCTATGTGCATGCCAGCCACCGCCTGGTCACGGTTGCAGGGATCAATGATGTGGTGGTCGTCGAGACCGCCGACGCGATCCTGGTGACCACCAAGGATCACGCGCAAGACGTCAAGAAAATAGTCGCGCAGCTGACTGAAAAGCACCGGATCGAGAGCACCAGCCACCGCGAAGTCTATCGGCCGTGGGGCAAATATGACTCGGTGGACCAGGGCTATCGGTACCAGGTGAAGCGGATCACGGTGAAGCCGGGGCACAAGCTGTCGGTGCAACTGCACCACCACCGGGCCGAGCACTGGATCGTGGTGTCCGGCACCGCGAATGTGCAAATCGCCGACAAGCAAGTGCTGCTGACCGAGAACCAGTCCACCTACATCCCCATTGGCGTTGTGCACTCCCTCGAAAATCCGGGGCGAATCCCGCTGGAGCTGATTGAAGTCCAATCGGGTTCGTACCTGGGCGAGGACGACATCATCCGCTTTGAAGACCGCTATGGCCGCCTCGAGCTTGTTTAAAGGAAGATTGAAATGAATGTAACTGTATTTGGAATCGGCTATGTGGGTCTGGTGCAGGCAGCGGTGCTGGCCGACGCGGGGCATGAGGTGTGTTGTGTCGACGTGGACGCGACTAAAGTCGAGAACCTCAAGGCCGGCATTATTCCGATCTTTGAGCCCGGGCTGAGTGCGCTCGTCCAGAAGAACCATGATGCCGGACGCTTGCACTTCACCACCGACGCCGCGCAAGGCGTGCGGCATGGAGAGGTGCAGTTCATCGCCGTGGGCACCCCGCCTGATGACGATGGCAGCGCCGACATCAAGTACGTGCTCTCCGTTGCCGCGACCATTGCGCTCAACATGACCGAGCCGAAGATTATCGTTAACAAGTCCACGGTGCCGGTGGGGACGGCGGACAAGGTCCGGGCAAAGGTGTCCGAGGTGTTGACGTCGAGGGGGCTTGAGGTGGAGTTCCACGTGATCTCGAACCCCGAGTTCCTCAAGGAAGGTTCGGCGGTCGCCGACTGCACCCGGCCCGACCGGATCATCATCGGCAGCGACAGCAGTTACGCCGTGGACCGCATGCGGGAGCTGTATGAACCCTTCAACCGCAACCACGAAAAGATCATCACGATGGACATCAGGAGTGCCGAGCTGACCAAGTACGCGGCCAACTGCCTGCTGGCCACCAAGATTTCCTTCATGAATGAAATGGCCAATTTCGCCGAACGCTTGGGCGCCGACATTGAGGCGGTTCGTAAAGGCATTGGCTCCGATCCACGGATCGGCTACGACTTTATCTACCCAGGCTGCGGTTATGGCGGCTCGTGCTTCCCGAAAGATGTGCAGGCGCTGGAGCGCACCGCGTCGTCGATCGGCTATCAGGCAACGCTGTTGTCTGCCGTCGAGGAAGTCAACAAGCGCCAGAAGCAGCACCTGTTCGGGCATATTCACCACCACTTCGGCGGCCAGCTGGAGGGCAAGACCTTCGCCATCTGGGGCCTGGCCTTCAAGCCCAATACGGATGACATGCGCGAAGCCTCGAGCCGCGTGTTGATCGAACAACTGCGCAGCGTGGGTGCCAGGGTCCAGGCATTCGACCCCGAAGCGATGGCCGAGACCCAGCGCATTTACGGGATGAACGAAGACCTGTTGCTGATGGGCACCAAGGAAGCGGCGTTGCAAGGTGCCGATGCGCTGGTGATCGTGACCGAATGGCGGGAGTTCAAGGCCCCGGACCTGGACTTGATAAAAGAAAAACTGAGCACGCCGGTGATCTTTGACGGCCGCAATATATTTGATCCGCAGCGTATGAAAGCCAATGGTTTCGAGTATTACGGTATTGGTCGCGGGTTATCGGTACGCCCCGTTGTTTAATCCTGACGATTATTAACATTGGTGGTTTGAGCTATCCACAAGTGAGATGATTTCGAGGAGGTTAAGTGCGTGATCCAACAGGATCTTTGCGCAGTTTGCATAGCCTGTTTATCTCCGTTCCATCACTACGCCCTTATTGCATTATTTGATAAGGGGTAAATATCGAGAAGGAGTCTGATATGAGGAAAATACTGTTGGCCGGCGTGCTGGCCTTTAGCAGTACTGCGGCATTGGCGGCAGGTGAAGTCGCGAGCGAGGCCTTGAGCGATGCGGCCGGCGCGAGCGAGCCCCTGTCGTTGAGCACCCCGCTCGTGGGCGGCGTGACGCTCGGTGAAACCGTCGGGGTCGGTACCGCGGTAGTCGGCGCTGCGGCGGCGGCTTCCAACTCGGGCGGCAGTTCCAATGGCGGTACTTCCGGCACCGGCGGCACCACCGGTACAGGCGGTACCACCGGTACCAACTAATAACCCGCAATGTGTGTTGTTCAAGATCACCCGGAACTTCTGGGTGATCTTTTTTAGACTCGCCCTCGACTAGCGTAGTGCCATTATGATTCGTAGGTTACCTGTTCTTTTGCTGGCAAGTTTCAGCTTGCACGGCTGCATGTTTTCGCCTGGTCAACATATGGACACCAGTCAAATGTCCAGTGAGGGTTCTTCCGAAAGTACTCGGGTAGAGTTGATTCCCATCACCCCCAAATTGATTGCCATGGATGCCGCCACGCATGTTCGTGAATCGGTGCCGGCAGAACTGTTGTCTTATGTGCCCGGTGGCTATCGCGTCGGTGCCAATGACCTGTTGTTCATCACGGTTTGGGACCATCCCGAGTTGACGGCACCGTCCGGGCCGCAACAGCAGATCGACGCCAACGGGCGCCTGGTTCGCCCCGATGGCACGTTGTTTTATCCGTATATCGGCAACGTCCCGGTGGCCGGCAAGACCATCGAAGAGCTGCGGGCCTTTATCGCCGGGCGCTTGTCGCAATTTATTGAAAGCCCACAGGTCGACGTCAGCGTCCTGCGGTTTGCCAGCCAGACAGTGGTGGTGACCGGGGCGGTGATCAAGGCCGGGCAACAGCCGATCACCACCACGCCATTGAGCGCCGTCGAGGCCATTGGCGCTGCCGGTGTCGACCCCACGAATGCCGACCTCTCGAGCCTGACCCTGACGCGCGACGGCCGTGAGTACACGCTTGACCTGGACAGCCTCAATCGCCAGGGCTCGCAACTGCAGGGCATCTACCTCAAGGGCGGCGACCGGTTGTACCTGCCCTATAACGACCAGAAACGTGTCTACCTGATGGGCGAAGTCAATCAGCCCCGGGCCCTGAGCTTCAAGGGCAAGTCGATCAACCTGACCGATGCCCTGGGTACCGTAGGCGGCTTGAACCAGACCACTTCCAATGGCAATGCGGTCTATGTGATTCGCGGCGTGGACAACCTGGAAGCCGAACCGGCCAAGGTGTTCCAGCTCGATGCCCAGTCACCGTCCGCGCTGGTGCTGGCTACCCGGTTCGACTTGCAACCCCAGGACATCGTGTACGTCGGGCCGGCCGGCGTGACGCGCTGGAACCGCCTGATCAGCCAGTTGCTGCCGACCGCCAGTGCCATTGGAATTGGTGCCCGATCGGCCAATGACCTCAGCGAAGTCAACAGCAGATAAGGCGTTATCCCGTGGTGAAAATGTTGCCTACCAGCGCCTGCCTGTCGATGGCGCTCTTGTTGTGCGGGTGTAACCCGTTGATGAGGGCGTCGTGGTACACCCTCGAAACTTCTGTGACGGGCCCGGCCCCGATCAACGTGACCCGCGCCCAGGTCGACGTGGTGCCATACCCGCAGATCCTGGTCACCACCGCCGTCAGCGAGGGCGTGATGGCCATGGCCCGGCGCCGGGGCGACCTGCAGTTCTGGGTCGCTTCCGGCAAGCAAGTGGTGATGATGCGTGACGGCCTGGTGGTACGCACTGTCGGGCTGGGTGTTTCCCTGGATGGCACGCGTTTCAGTGGCGAATCGCCGTTCAGGCGCGGCCTCCAGCATCTGCCCGACGGCTACACCGGCACACGCTGGATCGACCTCTACGACGGCAACCGAATCGGTATCGCGGTCAACAGCCGTTTCAGCAGCCACGGTATCGAGACCCTCCGCATTCTGGACAAGGATTACGCCTTGCTGCGCATCGACGAGCAGGTGGACGCTCCCACCTTGAATTTCCGCGCCACCAACCATTATTGGGTCGACCCGCAGGATGGTTTCATCTGGCGCAGCGAGCAGCATTTGACGCCCCGGTTGGCCCTGAAAATCTTGCAGTTGCGTCCCGACCGGGAGGCAGCCCGATGAAGTGTTCGAAGCTTTTATGGCTGGGCCTGTTGCTGATCGGCCCCGGCACTGGCCAGGCAGCCGTTACAGTCAGTGGCGATGTGGGCAGCCCCGGCGCCTTCGAGGTCAAGCCGGGGGCGCGTTTGCTGGACGTTATTCGTGTGGCCCAACCCAATGCAGAAAGCTACTGGTTGGGCGCCGCATGGCTGCACCAGTCGTTGGTGAGCACGCAGGAACGCTTGAAGGCAGGGGTTTTGTTCGATCTGAAACTGCTGCAACGAGGGGCCTTGCTGGATGACCGTGGCTCCCGGGCGGACTTGAGTGCGCGTTTGTATCGACAGGTCGAACAGTTGCCGGTCACCGGCCGCCAGGTGCAAGTGCTGGACCCGATCGCCGTGGAGACGGGGTTCGCGCGCAACGCATTGCTGGATGACGGGGACCGGCTGGTCTACCCCGTGAGGCCGTCCACCGTGCACGTGCTCGGCGCGGTCGCGCAGTCCTGTGATGTGCCGTACCGGGCCATGCGCGAGGTGCGGGATTATGTTGGCGACTGCACGGTCCTCGATGACGCCGAGCGCGATGATCTGTGGCTGATCCAGCCCGACGGCCAGGTACGGCGCGTGGGCGTGGCGGCGTGGAATCGCGAGGACGGCGTGGTGGCGGCCCCCGGCAGCAGGATCCTGGTGCCGATCCGCAGCGACGACCTTGAGACGCCGACCCCTGATCTCAACCAACAACTGGCCGAGTTTTTCGCCACTCAACCGTTGGCTGAGGTGAACCCTTGAATTTACGTTTTGCGGCTGTACTGCTGTTGCCTTGCGGGTTGGCTCACGGTGACCCCCGTTACACCCAAAATGATTTCGGCGGCGTGGGCCTGCTACAGACCCCCACCGCACGCATGGCCCCGGCGGGAGAGTTGAGCGCCAACGCCAACCGCACCGATCCCTACTCGCGCTACAGTTTTTCCCTGCAACCGTTTGATTGGCTGGAGGGTTCGTTTCGTTATACCGCCATCAGTAACCGCAGGTACGGCGCCGAGGCGTTGAGCGGAAGCCAGAGCTTCAAGGACAAGGCCATCGACTTCAAGGCGCGGCTCTGGGAGGAAAGCCGGTGGGCACCGCAGGTGGCTTTCGGTGCCCGGGACATCGGCGGTACCGGGCTGTTTTCCAGCGAATATTTTGTCGCCAACAAGCGCCACGGCAACCTGGATTTCAGCCTCGGCATCGCCTGGGGCTACCTGGGAAACCGAGGCGACTTCGGCAACCCGCTGTCGGTGTTCGGCAGCAAGTTCAACGACCGGCCCAAGAGCACTGCGGTCGTCGCCAGGGCAGGGGACGTGAACTCCAACGCCTATTTCAGGGGCCGCCCTTCGTTGTTCGGCGGGATCGCCTATCAAACGCCCTGGGAACCCCTGAGCCTGAAACTCGAATACGAGGGCAATGACTACAAGCACGAGCCGTTGGACAACCCGATCAAGCAGGACTCGCCGGTAAACATTGGCGTGGTCTATAAGCTGGCTGACAGCGTCGACCTGAGTGCGGCCTGGGAACGCGGGAATACCGCGATGTTCGGCATCACCCTGCACACCAACTTTGTCAGCCGCAAGGCACCGGTCAAGACCTATGACCCGCCCGCCGAACCGTTGCCGGCGCGCATGCCCACCACCCCGGCCGACCAGGTCAACTGGGCCAACGTCGCCGACAGACTGCAGCAGAATGCCGGCTACAAGGTGGAGCGCATTGCCCGGCGCGGCTCGGAATTGATGGTGTATGGCGAGCAGCAACGCTACTTCTATTCAGCCAAGGCCGTGGGACGCGCCAGCCGGATTCTCGACAACAGCGCCAATCAGGATATCGACTGGTTCACCCTGGTGAACAAGCGCTATGACATGCCCATCGAAGAAACCAGCGTGCCCCGTGACACCTTCCGGGCCGTGGTGAACAACCAGCAACCGTTGACGGACCTGCACCGTAATACCGAGGTCAATCCGGCGATTGCCCATCGGGAAACCACGCTCTACAGCAGACAATCCGAGCCGTTCAACTATGGCCTTGGCCTGGGTTACAAACAGAACATCGGTGGCCCCGACGGCTTGCTTTATCAGTTCACTGCCGACGCCGACGCGGAGTACCGTTTTACCCGCAATACCTGGTGGAGCGGCTTGCTCAGCGCCAACCTGCTGAACAACTACGACAAGTTCACCTACGACGCACCCAGCGGGTTGCCGCGAGTACGCACCGACCTGCGCCAATACATGACCACGTCCGATGTGACGATGCCGAACTTCCAGGTCAACCATGCGCAGCGCCTGGACCGCGACCTGTATGGCATGGTCTACGGCGGCTACCTGGAGTCCATGTACGCCGGGGTGGGCGGCGAGGTGTTGTTCCGGCCGGCGGGCAAGCACTGGTCAGTGGGCGCAGACCTGAACTTCGTGCGCCAGCGTGATTTCAACCAGGGCTTCGGCCTGCGGGATTACCAGACCATCACCGGCCATGTCACCAGCTATACCGAGCTGCCCTATGACACCCTGGCCGCCGTCAGTGTGGGGCGTTACCTGGCGCGGGACTGGGGCACCACCGTCGACATCTCGCGCCAGTTCAAGAACGGCGTGAAGTTTGGTGGCTGGGTGACGCTGACCACCGCCTCGAAGGAAGAATATGGCGAAGGCAGCTTCGACAAGGGTATCTATATTTCCGTCCCCTTCGACGAATTGATGAGCACCTCGACGATGCGTCGGGCCAACGTCGTATGGGCGCCACTGACCCGTGACGGCGGCGCACGCCTGAACCGCGGCTATTCGCTGCAGACCATGACCGACGGGCGTGACAGCGAGTTGTTCTACAACAACTTCGAGAAGATCACTGAGTGACGGTGCGGCATCTGCCGACCAGGTTGTCGACTGCCCGGCGTTGAATGCGCCGGGCAGTCGCCAAGCCGAACGCTACAGCGCCAGGTGCAATGCCGGCGCGCAACACTTGCCTGACTTTCCTCTTTGATGACTATGCGAATGGCCCGGGCCGGGCGTTGCTGTGGGCGCTATCGTTGCGCCTTGCGGGGAGTGGTGGCGGGGAGGGCGCAAAGCGCGCCTGGTGCCCCGCGCCGCCGATGCAGCGGCACGGGGAAGGGCGGGGTCAGTAGATGTCTTTGGACAGCAGGGTAAACGGCGTCTTGAACAGGATCTTGATGTCCAGCCACAGCGACCAGTTGTTGATATAGCGCAGGTCGATATCGACGCGTTGCTGCATCTTCTCCAGGGTCTCGGTTTCACCCCGGCAGCCATTGACCTGCGCCAGGCCGGTGATGCCGGGCTTGATGCGATGCCGCGCCATGTACGCGCGAATCTTGCCCGAGTAGTAGTCATTGTGGGCGACGGCATGCGGGCGTGGGCCGACCAGTGCCATATGCCCTTGCAGCACGTTGAACAGCTGGGGCAGCTCGTCGATGGAGGTGCGGCGGATAAAGCGCCCTACGGGGGTAATGCGTGAGTCGTTGCGGCTCGCCTGGCGCACTTCGTGGTCGTCATGCACGCGCATCGAGCGGAACTTCCAGACCTTGATCACCTCGCCGTTCCAGCCGTGACGATCCTGCTTGAAAATTACCGGGCCGGGAGAGGTAAGTTTGATCAGCAGGGCGAACAGCAGCAGCAACGGGCTGAGCAGGATGATCGCCAACAGGGCCAGGCTCTTGTCCAGCAGCGACTTGCTCAGTGCTGCGGTCGGCCGGCTGGTCAGCGGGCTTTCATTGAGGAAGATCGCGGGCAATCCATCCACCTCGGCCACGCTGTGGTTGAGCAGCAGCATGTTGTTGAGGTCAGGCACCCAGATCACGTCCACGCTGATCTCCAGCAGGTTGAGGTACAGCGCCTCGATGTGGGTCGCTTCCTGGAGAGAGTGAGTGATGTACAGGCGGCGGATACCGTGCTGGCGGATCAGCGCGGGAAGATCGGGCAAGTCACCGAGGATCTGAGGCTGGGTGCCGGCCTGGGGGGAGGTGGTGCGGGGACCTACGAGACCGACCAGAGGGGAGCGTTTTTGCCTGGCGAGAGTATTGGCCAAGTCGGTTGCAAGTTTTCCCGTACCAATAATCAGCGATTTCTGGCGCTCATGTAGTTGCCGGTGGTAGTACCTGGATAGACTGTGAATGGGAATGTAGCAAAGGGCTAGTATTGGATAGCTGACAGCAGCCCAGAGTAGCAGGATCTCGAAGGGAAACAGCGAACTGGCATTACAGGCTATGCCGACCGCGAACAATATGCCCAGGGTCAATAACCAGCCGGTGAATAATCGTCCCAGCCCAACAAAAAAGTCATCTTTTTTGCTATAGACGTCACATAACATGTAGGCCGGTATAGAGGCCAGTATTGTAATGGCTGCCAATATCCGGTAGTGGGATTCCAATTGCCCGGTCTTGAAAAGTACCAGTGAAAACAAAAGTACAACGACCACACTCAGGGCAATTGCCCACTGTCCCCAAAAGGTCAGGCCCTTGGGTGTAAGGTTACGATGCATTCTTCTGTTGTTAAGCATACTTCTGCTCCCTGTGGTATCCACTCACGTGCTGGCAGGTTAAAGCGAGGCGTGGTTTTAATGACTATCAAATGGCAGGCGCACGCGTAGGCGTGCGTATTGATAGTAATAAATGGCAGGGAGCAATGGCTGACGACTTATAACGCGGTCATGTTGTTATAAAATGGCAGATAGAAAGGCGTTCTAATAGGCAGGGTGAATTGTAATTTTTATGAAATAATTATTGTTCTGTGACGTTTGCGCGACTGCTCAGCGGGCTCTTTATTTTTTGTGTCAGGCAGTAGCCACGGTTACGCACCGCGCGGAACAGGCGTTCGCCATCATTCACGCGCTTGAACTTGTCCTGCAATCGGCTAAGACACATTTCAAGCCCGCGATAGAGGTCGGGCTCACGTCCGATGTTGCGGATAAGTTCTTCCTTGCTGACCACACGTTCTTCATGGTTCAACATTTTCTTGATCAATGCCGACTCAATAGTGGTCAAGGAAATGCGTAGCCCACCTTTCACCAGCGCACGATCTTGCTGGGTAAGTAGCCAGACATCGGGGCCGCGTAATGCAGAGGATGAGTTAACTGTTTCCGTGGTGGTGTTATTCAGGTTCGGGTGTGTGACGTCTGATTTTAGAGCCGTGATGTTAGGTTTTTTTGATGCGTCGTAAAGTTGTCGGGTCAGTCGATTACTGGCTTCGTAAAGTCTTTTGGCGGCGACATAGTTACTGAGCCACAGATTGAAATTCTGCTCTTTGGTAACGGCGTAGGAACTGGTCGAAGCGTCCGATGTTTTTTCCACGGTTTCGATCAGCGGCCCGCTGTCGACGTCGTAATGTAAAAATGCCACATTTGGCGTGAAATCGTGCAGTGCGATTGACGGGTACGTCGATGTAAATGTGTGTTTCTTGAGAGAACTCATGGCATTCACCGATTCCAGGAAAGTACGGGGGTTCATAAACTATCAGCAGGGGAGAAGTAGGGGCCCTGAAAATAGTCAAAAGGCAAGCGTCTGGCGAGAAGTGCGCTGTCGGCGTGCTCGACGTTGTCGGCGATGAAGGAGACCCGGGTGGTGCTCATCAGCCCCAGCATCTGGTCGTAAAGCCGGTCGAACAGGCCCGAGCGGGTGTTCAGACTGAGCCTGAGGGCCGAGTCTGGAAAAGGCATTTTTATATAGTCATAAAGACTCAAGTCGATCAGCAGGTCGGTGTCTTTTGTATTTAATGTGTAATTGTTATAGGCAAGCTTCAGGTTGCTCCGGTCTTTCAGGCTATACAGTTGACGGATCATGCTCCGGCGTTCCAGCGGGCCCGGAAGGGTGTCCAGTGTGTTTTCAACGCTGACAATGAGTTGTTGTCTGTTTTTTTCCAGCGTGTGTGAAGTATCGATAATTTCCTTGAGCAGGTCCTCATTCATCAACAGCGATTGCTCAACTCGGAAAAACTTGTGGAGGCCCGGGCTTTTATCCGCGCGCAAACGTTTACTTGTGCGGGCAAATGAACTCGGCCTGGCATGTTGCAGGGCTTCGCTGTAGGCGTCTTTAAGTTGTTCGGAATAAAACGGGCAGGCGTCATCACGCGGGCTGTCGAGCGCAGGCTCGGCGTGGACGCGGATCTCACTGCCCCACAGCGTGCAACTTCGTTCAAGTATCGCTTGCCGCGAAAAGGTGAAGCAGGCTGACGCCTCACGTAATAAGGTTCCGCTATTCACGGTTCGACCGCTCCCTGACGGGGTGGATATGATTAACCGAAGCCAGCCCTCTGCTTAGTTTGTAGCCGTAACCGCGAATGCTCTGAATTATATTGCTTCCGTAATGTGATTTTATTTTGCCACGTAACCGGCTAATCGATTTTTCGAGGGCCCTTGAATCATAAAATCGGGGATTCAGCCCCATTACCACGGCGATTTCATCATGGCTGAGCAATCGATTATGAATGAGCGCTTCCAGTACTTTCATTTCGACAAAGGACACTTCGAGCTTTTTGCCACCCCCGTAGATGCACATGCGATCCTGATCGAGTAGCAAATCAGTATTACTTAGCCAGTATGTCTCGCTGAGGAACGCGGCAAACAGGGCAAGTTTTTTCTCGGGCGAGCTCTCGACGACCTTTATGCAGTAATCGGCGCCTGCGAGATAATATTTGGTTTTGCTTAGTGTAGTGGCGAAGGTGACAACCAGGAAAATGGTGCTGCCAGGATTTTCCGATCTGGTTTTTTTAATGATGTCCAGCGTTTGGGTGCTGGCAGAGGGGGTGTCGATCTCTATGATGATGGCACGGTAATGTCCATGGCTTGCATAGGGACCGATTAGTTGGCCGTAGGAGCGTGTATCGACTTTTAGATTTTTCGGTACAGTACGAACTATAAGCTCGCTGAAGTCCTCGGATTTCGATGGGGTCCGTGCAATAGCGAGGACGTTGGAAAAATGCATCACGTTGCTCCCTTTTCCGGCATGCGAGGCCGTCAATTCAATCGCTGCAGGCGTTTAGATGTTAATCGAATTGAATACGCCAAAACGTGACAAATTTTAACATTCGGCACTTTATTTGCGGGGGGTAAGGCGGATTTCAGGCGGGTGTTGAGAGCGGGTTTGTGGACCGGAGTACTCATATGCTAGTGCAAATTTTTTAGTGTGCGATAAGTATTTTAGGCGGGTTGATTTTTTTTGGCTGGAATGATTTAAGCCTTCTAGTCCCTTAGCTCTAAAAATGCTTATACGTGACTATTTATAATAATCCAGCAAGGCGATAGCGGGCGTCGTGTGCTGGGGGATGCTCGCGCGGTCGGCCAGGTAGCGCGCCGGCGGTTGGCCGATGGCCTTGCGGAACATGGTGATAAAGCCGCTGGCGTTTTCATAGCCGAGGTCCAGTGCCACCGTCTGCACACTTTCGCCTTTCGCCAGGCGCTGCAGTGACAGGATCACATGCAGTTGCCTGCGCCAGCGGCCGAAACTCAGGCCGATCTCCTCCAGCAACAAGCGCGTCATGCTGCGTTCGCTCATGCCGATGCGTACGGCCCATTCGCCCAGGGTGGCCTTGTCGCTGGGGTTGGCCAGCAAACTGTCGGCCAGGCGCCGCAGCCGAGTGTCCCGGGGCATGGGCAGGTGCAGGGCCTCCACCGGTGCCAGTGCCAGTTCGTCCAGCAGCGTGGCCACCAACCGGCCCTGGGCGCCCTCGGTGTCGTACAGCGGCGGGAAGCTGACGGCCTTGCTGATCAATTCGTGTAACAACGGCGATACCGCCAGGGTGCAGCATTGCCGGGGCAGGGCACCGGCGGCGTCGGGGTCGACCAACAGACAGTAGATATCCGCTGCCCCCGACCCGCGCGCGGCATGGGAAAGGCCGCCCGGAATCCACAACGCGCACTGGGGGGGCACGATCCAGATACCTTCTTCGATGACGCAATGAATCACCCCGCGCAATGTGTACATCAACTGGCCCTTGCGGTGCTGGTGCGGTGCGTGCTCCCAACTCGCAGAGGTGCTTGAAGCGCTCACTGCAACCACCGCACGGGGAATTGCATCGGCGAGGGCCGGGCGCAAGGGGTCACGGGTTTCGAGGCGGTGGTTGTACATGGCGGCGCGGCGTCTTGGCTGGAATGCGAAACATTCTGGCCATTCTGTGCAATGGCGTCCAGTGATGGCATGGCTATCATGAGAAACATTCTCGTTAAAGGAGCTTCCCATGCAACTCGACAGTTCAACATTCCCCGTGGTGAAAATCGTGTTTGACGCCCCCAGCGACACTCCCCCGCAAGATACCTTTGGCGCATTCGAGGCCTTGTTGCAGCGCGAGGAACCCTTCGTCCTGCTGCACGAGAAAGCCGTGGAGGAAAGCACTCACGAGCATTCACACGAAGAACGCAAACAGGCCTCGATCTGGATGAAGAAGCACAAGGTGGCCCTGCGTACTTTCGTCAAAGGCATGATCCAGGTGGAGCCCAGCGCAGCCAAGCGCCTGGCGCTCAAGCCGTTTGCCGTGATGTTCGGCAAGGCGTGGGGCTACCCGTTGCTGGTGGTGGAATCCACGGATCAGGCCTGGGCATTGGCGCGGGACGTGCTGGATACCCAGGTGTCGGATGTGGCGCACTATTGAGTGTGGGGCGCTGCCGTGCTGCCGCGTATTGTGAGTTCGAACGGCACTATAACCTGACGCTCCGACAGCGGCGTTTTCTCGATCAGTGCGATGAGCATCTCGACGGCCTTGCGGCCGAAGATTTCGGCAGGCTGGGCAATGGTGGTCAGCGGCGGGTCGCAGTAGGCCGCGAAGGGGATGTCATCAAAGCCCACCAGGGAAATATCCTGGGGCACGCGCAGGCCCTGTTGCTTGATGCGCTTCAAGGCGCCGATGGCCATTTCGTCGTTCTCGCAGAACAGCGCAGTGGGCCGCTCGGGCAGGGCGAGCATGTTGCCTGCGCCCTCGAAACCGGCGTGCAGGGTGAAGTCGCCGTGGCAGATAAGCGCCGGGTCGCGGGGGATGCCCGCCGCGAGCAAGGCATCTTCATAACCGGCCACGCGGTCACGGGTCAGTGGGCTGCTTTTCGGGCCTTTGATCAAGCCGATGCGGCGGTGGCCGAGGTCGATCAAGTGCTGGGTCATGGCCCGGGCGGCGCCACGGTTGTCGAGGCTGATGGTGGGGTGGCGACCGTCCTGGATCACCTCGCAGGCGTTCACCAGTGGCGGTGAGTCGCTGCAGTCGCTGAATGGGTCCGAGGCCCGCAACTGAATCACACCGTCGGCCTGATGGGCGTGGACCAGTTCGGCGAACTGTTTTTCGATTTCTGCCTGGCCCCGGGTGTCGCACAACAGCAACCGATAACCCGATGCCTGCGCCGCTTGCTGCGCACCGCTGATGACCCGGGCGAAAAACGTGTTGGCAATCGCCGGCACCAGGATCACCAGGTTGCCGGTGCGCCGCGAACGGAATTGCACCGCCATGCGGTTCGGCCGGTAGCCGGTCTGTTCCACGGCGGCGTTGACCTTGTCGCGGGTCTCGGGCAACACGCGTTCAGGGCTGGCCAGGGTCCTGGACACGGTGGCCACCGAGACCCCGGCCAGGCGGGCGACTTCACGAATATTGGACAAGACCACCTCGTTATCAGAACAGCAGCCTGCAAGTTTACCGCAGTCGGGGTTTGACACCGCGAGCAACCAGGCCTAAATTTCCGGCACGATGTAACCGGTTACATCGTGATCGGTAATTGCCCATAAAGAGAAGACTTGCGATGACGGTTGCTGTGCAAAAAATAAGAATGGGCTTTGTTGGCGGCGGCGAAGGCGCCTTCATCGGCCAGGCTCACCGCCAGGCGGCGGGGCTGGATGGGTGTTATGAACTGGTGTGCGGTGCCTTCAGCCGTGAGCCCGAGAACAACCGGAGCACCGGCAATGCGCTGGGCCTGCCCGCGTCCCGCTGTTACAGCGAATGGCAGCAGATGCTCGCCGGCGAACAGGCGCTCCCGGCCGAGCAGCGCATGCAGCTGCTGGTGATCGTCACCCCCAATCATCTGCATGCACCGATTGCGACCCAGGCGCTGCAGGCGGGCTTCCACGTGTTCAGCGAGAAGCCGGCCGCGCTCAATCTTGCTGAAGTGCAGGCGCTGGCAGACGTTGTCAAAAACAGTTCCGGGCTTTATGGGCTGGCACACACCTACCTGGGTTACCCGATGGTGTGGCAGGCCCGCGACATGGTGCGCAATGGCGTGATCGGCGCGTTGCGCAAAGTGATCGTCGAGTACCCACAAGGCTGGCTCAGCCAGGACGTGGCCGGGCAGGGCAACAAACAGGCGGACTGGCGCAGCCGGCCCGAGCTGTCGGGACTGGGCGGCTGCATCGGCGACATCGGCACCCACGCTTTTTCCCTGGCCGAGTTCATCGCCGACCAACCGATCGAACAGCTTTGCGCGAGCCTGGGCATCCATGTACCCGGCCGGCAACTGGATGACGATGCCGCCATGCTGTTCAAGATGGCCTCCGGCGCCAGCGGCGTGCTGATCGCCAGCCAAGTGTGTGCCGGTGAAGAGAACCCGCTGAAGATCCGCCTCTATGGCGACAAGGGCGGCCTGGAATGGCGCCAGGAAGAACCCGCCAGCCTGATCCATCGTTCCCTCGACCAACCGCTGCGCATCCTGCGTTCCGGCGTCGGCCAGCCCTGGCTGTGCGACGCGGCATTGCAGCGCATGCGCCTGCCCGCCGGGCATCCCGAGGGTTACCTGGAAGCCATGGCCAACCTCTACCGCGACTTCGCCAAGGCCATTCGCCAAGGCACCGAGGCCGTTGGCGTACCCGGCATCGAAGTCGGCGTGCGCGGCATGGCCTTTATCGAAGCCGTGATCGCCAACCATCGCGGCGAGGCGAAGTGGACCACCTTGGCGAACCACCCATGAAGGAGACTACAGACATGCGCGGCCCAGGCATTTTTCTCGCCCAGTTCATCTCGGACGAAGCGCCTTTCGACACCCTGGCCAACATCGCCCAATGGGCGGCGTCCCAGGGCTACAAGGCGATCCAGTTGCCCACACTCGGCACCCGCTACATTGACCTGGCCCGCGCTGCAGAAAGCCAGGCCTACTGCGATGAACTCAAGGCGACCTGCGCCCATGCCGGCGTCGAAATCAGCGAGCTATCGACCCACCTGCAGGGCCAACTTGTGGCCGTGCACCCGGCATTCGACACGCTGTTCGACGACTTCGCCCCGGCCCATCTGCGCGGCCAGCCCCAGGCACGGACCGAGTGGGCCATCGACCAATTGAAACTCGCCGCCCGCGCCAGCCAGCGCCTTGGCTTGACGGCCCACGCGACCTTCTCCGGCGCGCTGCTCTGGCCGTACATCTACCCCTGGCCACAACGCCCCAGCGGCCTGGTGGAGCAAGGCTTTGCCGAGTTGGCCAAGCGCTGGCTGCCGATTCTCGATTGCTTCGAGGCGGCCGGCGTCGACCTGTGCTACGAAATCCACCCCGGCGAAGACCTTCACGACGGCGCCTCTTTCGAGCGCTTCCTCGAAGCCGTCGACCACCATCCCCGGGCCAACATTCTCTACGACCCCAGCCACCTGCTGCTGCAGCAAATGGATTACCTGGGCTTCATCGACCGCTACCACGCGCGCATCCGCATGTTCCACGTCAAGGACGCCGAGTTTCGCCCCGACGCGCGCTCCGGCGTGTATGGCGGCTACCAAGGATGGGTCGACCGCCCTGGCCGTTTTCGCTCATTGGGCGATGGCCAGATCGACTTCAAATCGATCTTCAGCAAGCTCACCCAGTACGACTTCCACGGCTGGGCCGTGCTGGAGTGGGAGTGTTGCCTGAAGGACGCGCAACAAGGCGCGGCAGAAGGGGCGGAGTACATCCGCCAGCACATGATCCGCAAGACCAGCAAGGCATTCGATGACTTCGCCGGCGTGACATCCGACGAGCAATCCAACCGACGGCTGCTGGGCCTGCCCGACGCCTGAACAGCGCTTCTGACTCAAAATAACAATAAAACGGTGACCACAATGAAAGCGCGACTGAGCGTCATGATGTTCCTGCAATTCTTCATCTGGGGCGGCTGGTTCGTCACCCTCGGCACCTTCCTCGCCAGCAACCTGGGGGCCAGCGGCGGGCAGATCGGCATGGCGTTTTCCACCCAGTCGTGGGGGGCGATCATCGCCCCGTTTATCATCGGCCTGATCGCCGACCGCTACTTCAACGCCGAGCGCATCCTGGCGGTGCTGCACCTGATCGGCGCGGTGCTGCTGTACCAGCTGTACCGCGCGCCGGACTTCGTCGGCTTTTATCCCTACGTGCTGGCATACATGGTCATCTACATGCCGACCCTGGCACTGGTGAACTCGGTGGCCTTCCGGCAAATGAGCGACCCGGCCCAGGAGTTTTCGCGCATCCGTGTGTGGGGCACCCTGGGCTGGATTGTTGCGGGGCTGGTGATCAGCTTTGTGTTCGCCTGGGATTCGCAGCAGTCGATCACCACAGGCGCGTTGCGCAACACCTTCCTGATGTCTGCCATCGCGTCAGTGGTGCTGGGTTTCTACAGCTTCACCTTGCCGCGTACCGCGCCCTTGAAAGCCGAGGCGGGCAAGGGTGATATCAAGCAACTGCTCGGGCTGGATGCGCTGGGGTTGCTCAAGGATCGCAGCTACCTGGTGTTCTTCATCGCCTCGATCCTGATCTGCATTCCCCTGGCGTTCTACTACCAGAACGCCAACCCGTTTCTCGCAGAAATCGGCGTGACCAACCCCACGGCAAAAATGGCCATTGGGCAAGTGTCCGAGGTGCTGTTCATGCTGCTATTGCCGCTGTTCATCCAGCGTTTTGGCATCAAGGTCGCGCTGTTGGTGGGCATGCTGGCGTGGGCGCTGCGCTATGCACTGTTCGCCTACGGCAATAATGGCGAGCTGGCCTTCATGCTGTTTACCGGGATTGCGCTGCATGGCATCTGCTATGACTTCTTCTTTGTCTCGGGGCAGATCTACACCGACGCGAAAGCGCCGGAGCGCTTCAGGAGTTCGGCGCAGGGGCTGATTACCCTGGCCACGTACGGTGTGGGCATGTTGATTGGGTTCTGGGTGGCAGGGCAGGTGACCGACCACTATGTGGCGGCGGGTGGCAGCCATGACTGGCGCAGCATCTGGTTGTTTCCGGCGGGGTTTGCGCTGGTGATCTTTTTTTGTTTTTCGCTGGCGTTCAAGGGGCGGGAGCGGGTGGCAGCAGAGCCGGCTGATTGACGCATGGCGCCCGCAAAGCGGCGTTGCGCAGCGTTGGTATCGCGCTAGAATGGCCCGGCGCAGCGAGTCGACTGTGCGGCCAGAACGTTTGAAGGAGACGCTAATTGCTGTGCAACCAGTGCGAAGAAGAACACCGGATTGACGAGATGGAGCTGGCGTTTCGACGTCCTGATGCCGTTATGGCGCTATCGCAAGACGACAGAGAGAGTGGGGTCCAGGAGAACAATGACCTGGCCATCATCGGCGGTAAGCAATTTTTCATTCGTGCGTTGCTGCCATTGCCGGTGCTGGGTCGCGAGGAGGTTTTTCACATCGGTATTTGGGTCAGGATCGAGCAGTTGGATTTTGAGCGGGTTTACGAACTCTGGGATGACCCGCAGCAATCAAGCGAACCACCGTTTTCGGTGACGATTGCCAATGACATCCCGGGTCTGCCTGCAACATGTGGGCTCCCCGCCATGCTGAACCTGACTGACCCGGCTAACCGGCCAAAGGTGACGCTGATCGCGAGTAACCATCCGCTGTCGTTTGAGCAATGCCGAGGCATTACGGCGCATCGTGCACACGAATATGTGGTGTGGACACGTTGACGCCACTGCCAGTAGAGACCATAAGAAACGCTGCGACCGAATGCCCGACTCTTCATGGATCGACCAACAGTTAAAGTCTGAATAAACGAAGACCTCGTTGTGCGCGCCTGCGCGTTTCTAACCCCTGGGTTTCAGGTATCCTCCGCGCCCGCCAATCACTATTTTCCAAACCATGCCAGAACACAACATGCAGGCCCTGTTGGAGTCGATCCTCGACGAAGTCCGTCCACTGATCGGCCTCGGCAAGGTCGCCGACTACATCCCCGCGCTCGCCGACGTGCCGGCCCAGCAACTGGGCATTGCCGTGTATGGCAATGACGGCTCGTCCTATTGCGCGGGCGATGCTCACACGTTGTTCTCCGTACAGAGCATCTCCAAGGTGTTCAGCCTGGTGCAGGCCATCGACCATGGCGGCGAAAGCATCTGGGAACGCCTGGGTCATGAGCCGTCGGGGCAGCCGTTCAACTCCATGGTGCAGCTGGAGTTCGAGCGTGGGCGGCCACGCAACCCGTTTATCAACGCCGGTGCGCTGGTGATCTGCGACATCAACCAATCGCGCTTTGCCGTGCCGATTTTGTCCATGCGTGATTTTGTGCGGCGGCTGTCGGGCAACCCGCAGATCCTGGTCAACAGCGTGGTGGCCGAATCCGAAGCCCAGCACGGTGCGCGCAATGCGGCCATGGCGTACCTGATGAAGTCCTTCGGCAACTTCCACAATGACGTGGATGCAGTGCTGCACAGCTACTTCAACTACTGCGCGTTGCAGATGAGCTGCCTGGACCTGGCCAAGGCATTTTGCTTCCTGGCGAATGAGGGGGTGTGCACCCACAGCGGCGAGCAGATTCTGACGGCGCGCCAGACCAAGCAAGTGAACTCGATCATGGCCACCAGCGGGCTGTATGACGAGGCGGGGAATTTTGCGTATCGCGTCGGGTTGCCGGGCAAGAGCGGGGTAGGCGGCGGGATTCTCGCGGTGGTGCCGGGGCAGTTTACGGTGTGCGTGTGGTCGCCGGAGTTGAATGCGGCAGGCAATTCGCTGGCGGGGATGAAGGCGTTGGAGTTGTTGAGCGAGCGGATCGGATGGTCGGTTTTTTGAAGAGACTTGATCGCTCCCACGCTCTGCGTGGGAGCGCTGCCCTGGACGCTCTGCGTCTGCCTTTGTGACGCGGAGCGTCACGGTCTGCATTCCCACGCGGAGCGTGGGAACGAGCTCAGCGCGGGCTGGTTTGCGCGCATCGATCCAGCGCTTTGTCGACCAGCATCTGCACACCTTCCAGCATCCGGCAAATGCCCAGCGCCACGTTGCGCTGGGTACCATCGACTTCGAAGGCCAGGTGAGCGGCGATGACATTGATCGACGCCAGGTCTTGCGAGGCATTGGCCAGCAAGGTTTCCGTGTCCAGGTCCGTACGCACGGTAAATAATCCATCGAACGGTAGCTCGGTGGGTTCAGGCGGTTGGGGTTGGGCGTCAGGTTTCAGATAGTGGTGAATGGCGCGGTAAGCGGCTTCTTGAAGCCGGTCGGTGTGCGGTGGGGGATTGGGGCTGTCTTTAATCATGGTGAAGCTCCGTCGATAAGTGGAGCCACCACCGTTCGCGGTCAAACGAGGAGGATGGCAGCTGTACGCGGGTTGACCGACCGGTTATCAACGAACCCGGCATACCCGAAGGTATCCCGCGCACAGCCGCCGCGACACGATACCTCAGGCATAAAAAAAACGCCTGGAATAGGTGTGGGCGTTGCAGTCGTCGATTGGTCGGACGGTCAAATCCGGTCGCTGAATTGGCAGCGACTGCGGGAGGTTAGTCAGCCCGGGTCCGACCGACAACCTGAAACAGTTGTCGGAAAAATCCGAGCATGTCTCCCTCAGTCAGAGACGGTCCATGTTGCACAATCGTGTGGTCCAGGCCACCGCCAAGTCGGTGCTCCGGCTATTGATCGCTCCCACGCTCTGCGTGGGAGCGCAGCCCTGGACGCTCTGCGTCTGCCTTTGTGACGCGGAGCGTCACCGTAGGCATTCCCACGCGGAGCGTGGGAACGAGCTTAAAATCCGAGTGCGTCTCCCTGTCGAGGAGAGTGCTGCTACCATCGACGCAATCCCTCATCAGTCAGAGACAATCCATGTTGCCTAATCGCGTGGTCCAGGCCGCCGCCAAGTCGGTGCTGCAGCAGCTCGTTACGCGGATCACGCCACAGTCCACCGAAGCCTCCATCGCCGAAATGGCGACGCAGATGCTCGCGGATTCCGGCTATCCGCAGACCTGGTATTACGACTGCCCGGCCTTCGTATTGCTGGGTTCGCGCAGTGCGCTTTCGGTGTCGGGACGCGACTATCGGCCCAGTGATGAAGCCGTTGGTTTACACAATCTGATCACGGTGGATTTGAGCCCGAGAGCAGGCAATGTGTGGGGCGACTGTGCCCGCTCTTTCTATGTGGAGGAGGGCGTGTGCCGGGCGGTGCCGGTGGGGGCCGAGTTCAGCAGGGGTTATGAAGTCGAGCACCTGCTACACGCGATGATGCGCACATTCGCCCGGCCTGAAACCACGTTCAACGATCTCCACGCGTTCGCCAATGACCTGATCGCATCCGAGGGTTTCGAGAACCTCGATTTCGCCGGCAACGTCGGCCACAGCATCTGCGAGCAGCGTGACCAAAGGCTCTACATCGAGGCGGGCAATCATCGGCGCCTGGAGGAGGTGACGTGCTTTACCTTCGAGCCGCATGCTCGCGAGCGAGGCGGTCGCTGGGGCTACAAGCATGAAAATATCTATTTCTTCAGTGATGAGGGAAAGGTCTGCGAGCTTTGACGAAGGCGCCGGTCTCCTGAGGACACGCGGCGCCTTCGGTTTTTTCGCGAGCAAGCTCGCTCCTACAGGGAGAGGCGATCCAGCAGGCTGTACCACGCCACGCCCGCGCCGATGTAGAAGCGTTGCAAGCCATGCAGTGGCAACCGCTGCAAAGGCGTTACCGGGTAAGCGAAGTCGGAGCGGCTGTCACACAGGCGTCCGGCCAATTGCTGGCCGAGGCTGGTGCACAAGGCGATCCCGCGTCCGTTACAGCCCAATGCCAGGGTCAGGCCGGGTGCGGGCTCGTGGACGTGGGGCATAAAGTCCCGGGTGATCGCGATCCGGCCCGCCCAGCGGTACTCGAAGTCCAGCTTGCCCAGCTGGGGAAACAACAGTGCCAGCGAGCGCTCCAGGTGCGCAAAATCCGCGGGCCCGGTGGGATCTTCGAACAACCCGCGCCCGCCCATCAGCAGGCGGCCATGGGCATCCTTGCGAAAGTAAAGCAACAGGCGCTGTGCGGTTGAGACGGTTTCCTGCCCCGGCAAAATGCTCTCGGCCCCAGGCCCGCTCAAGGGCCGGGTGGCGACGATAAAACTGTTGGCCGCCAGCACACTCTGGGCCATGCCTGGCCACAAGTCGCCGCTGTAGCCGTTGGTGGCCAGTACCACCTGGCCGGCCGACACCTGCGCGCCGCTCGCGGTCTGCAACTTCCAGCCCGCGCCCGCCTGTTGCATCGCGGTCACTGCGCTCTGCCCATGAATGCGCACGCCCGCCGCCTGGGCTGCACGCACCAGGCCCCGAGCATAGGCCAAGGGTTGGATGGCGCCCGCGCGACCGTCCAGCCAGCCACCGGCAAACGCCTGGCTGCCCATGCGGGCGGACACCGCGCCGGCATCCAGGCGCTGCACCGGCACCCCGCGACGTGCCCACTGTTCGGCCCGGGCGTGCAGGCCCGCCACGCCTTTTTCGGAATAGGAAACCTGCATCCAGCCCTTGCGTGTGGGCGCACAGTCGATGCCATGGCGCTCGATCAGGTTGAACACCAGGTCGGCAGAGTTGGACACGGTGTTGATCAGTGGCTCGGCGCGCTCGGCACCGTACATCTGCACCAGTTGATCCGGGTCGTATTTGAGTGTCGGGTTGACCTGCCCACCATTGCGCCCCGACGCGCCCCAGCCAGGTTCGTTGGCCTCCAGCACGCACACGCTGACGCCGCGCTCCGCCAGGTGCAGCGCCGTGGACAAACCGGTATACCCGGCGCCGACGATGGCCACGTCCACCTTCAATGACTCAGCCAACGCGGGTGTTTGCGGTGCAGCGGGCGCCGTCGCGGCCCAGAGTGACTTCATGGCAGGCTCCGGGTGTTGGCCGTCGGGTGCAGCACGCGGCGCAGGAAGTCCTGGGTGCGCGGTTGTTGCGGGTTGCCCAGCACCTGCTCGGCCGGCCCGCTCTCCACGATGTAGCCGCCGTGCAGGAAGCACACGCGGTCGGCCACTTCCCGGGCAAAGCCCATTTCGTGGGTCACCACGATCATGGTCATGCCTTCGTCGGCGAGGGTGCGCATCACCTCCAGCACATCGCCCACCAGTTCCGGGTCGAGGGCCGAAGTGGGTTCGTCGAACAGCATGGCGTCGGGTTTCATCGCCAGTGCGCGGGCGATGGCCACCCGCTGTTGCTGGCCGCCGGAGAGTTGTTCCGGGTAGGCATCGGCCTTGGCCGACAGGCCGACTTTATCCAGCAGCGCCAAGGCTTCTTCCCGGGCCTGTTGCAGCGGTTCTCCCTTGACGTACACCGGGCCTTCCATCACGTTTTCCAGCACGGTGCGATGGGGGAACAGGTTGAAGCGCTGGAACACCATGCCCATGCGGCTGCGCAGGGCGTGTACGGTCTTGCTGCCACGTTGCACGGTTTCGCCGAACACGTTGATGGTGCCGCCGTCGTAGGCTTCCAGGGCGTTGATGCAGCGCAGCAGGGTGGATTTGCCCGAGCCGGACGGGCCGATCAGGCACACCACTTCGCCCTTGGCCACGTCCAGGTCGACGCCGTGCAGCACGCGATGGGTGCCGTAGTGTTTTTGCAGTTGGCGAATCTCGATCATGCTTTTTTCCTCCGGCCCAGGTGCTGTTCCATGCGGCGCAGGCCATACACCAGCGGCAGGCTCATCAGCAGGTAGAGCAGGGCGACCAGGGTGTAGACGGTCATGTTCTGGAAGGTGGACGAGGCGATCAGTTGGCCCTGGCGCGTCATCTCGGCCACGGTGATGGTCGACACCAGCGATGAGTCCTTGAGCATCATCACCAGGGTGTTGCCGTAGGGCGGCAAGGCGATGCGAAACGCCTGGGGCAGGATCACCCGGCGCATCATCAGCACCGAGCGCATGCCTAGGGCTTCGGCGGCTTCACGCTGGCCCTGTTCGACGGCGATGATGCCGGTACGGAAGTTCTCCGCCTGGTACGCCGAGTAGGCGATGCCCATGCCGATCACACCCGCCTGGAATGCACTGAGGTGCACGCCCATGTCCGGCAACACGAAGTAGATGTAGAACAGCTGCACGATGATCGGCAGGCCGCGAATCACATTGATCACGGTGCTCGCCGCCCACGACAGCGCCTTGATCGGCGACAGTTTGAGCAGCGCCAGCACCAGGCCGATCGCGCTGCTGAGCAGGAACGACAGCACGGTGATCTGGATCGTCACCCAGGCGCCTTGCAGCAGGATCGGCAGGAAGTCCCGGGCATTTTGCAGGAATTCAGCCGGGTTCATGGCTGCACCTGGGCATCAAGCCCCCACTTCTTCAGGATCGCGTCCAGGGTGCCGTCGGCCTTGATGCTGGCGATGGCCTGGTTCAGGCGTTCGAGGGTTTCGCTGTCGCCTTTGCGCACCACCAGGCACACCTCGCCGACGTTGACCGGCTTGTAGTCGGCGGCGAGCTTCACGCCCTTGAACAGCTTCTGGCGGATCTGGTACGCCACCACCGGCTGGTCACCCACGGCGGCCTTGATGCGGCCCAGGCTCAGGTCGCGGACCATTTCGCCGATGGAGTCGTAGGTGCGGATTTCCTTGAAGATCCCCAGCTTGTTGAGCATGTCGTAGAAGATCGTGCCGGCTTGTACACCCACTACCTGGTCCTTCAAGGAACTGAGGTCGGTATAGGTCGCGTTGTCGTCGGCACTCACGATCAGGCCTTCACCGTAGGCGTACACCGGCGCGCTGAAGTCCACCACCTGGGCACGCTCCGGGGTCTTGAGCATGCCGGCGGCGATGAAGTCGAGCTTGCCCGAGGTGAGGGACGGGATCAGCGCGGCAAAGTTGGTCTGCTCGATTTCGCTGGTGAAACCACCGGCCTTGCCTACGGCATTGGCGACGTCGACCATCACGCCCTGGATGCTGTTGCTCTTGATGTCGAGGAAAGTGAACGGCGAACCGCTGGCCGTTGCACCGACTTTGTACGAGGCTGCACCGGCGGCGTGCACGGTGGCCACGCAAAAGGTGGCGCAAAGACCGAAGGCGAGGCGGCGAAACAAGGGCGAAAGACTGTTCATCGGGTTACTCCAGAAGGAAAACGGATCGTCAGTACCGCGAGCGGTTACCGAGCAAACCGCAAGCTCTGTGCCATTTCGATTAAACAAAATCGTTTTACGCTATGGAAATTTAACAAAATGAACCATTCGTATCGGTATGCGATTTTTAGTGGTCGAATTTCGCGATTTCGTGTAGAAATATCGCCACGCTTGATCGACCTGACCGCGAGTTCGCCATGTCCGAAGAACGCAACAGCTTGCACAACCAATCCCTGGAAAAGGGCCTGTCGGTGCTCAAGGCATTCAGCGCCCAGCGCCGCAGCATGAGCCTTGCAGAGGTGGCCGAGGCCGCCGGCATGACCAAAAGCTCGGCCCAGCGCATGGTGTTTACCCTCGAGAGCCTGGGTTACCTTCGGAAACACTCGCGCACCCGTCATTACCAACTCACACCACGGGTGCTGGAGTTGGGCTTCAGTTATCTGGATGCGCATTCGCTGATTGAAGTGGCCAACCCGTTCCTCTCGGAATTGACCCGCCTGACGGGAGAAACCTCGTGCCTGACCGAGCCTGCGGGTTACGACATGACGTATATCGCGCGGTTTGTCAGCTCGGGCTTCGTGCCGGTACATATGCCGATTGGCTCGCGGGTGCCGATGTATTGCACGGCGTCGGGGCGCGCGTATCTGAGTGCGTTGCCGCAGGATGAGGCGCTGGCATTGATCGAGCATAGCCAGCGGGTGGCGCACACCAGCCAGACGTTGACTGAGGTCGACAGGATCATGGAGTCGTTGCAGCAGGTGCGCGAGCAGGGCTATGCGGTGAATGGCCAGGAACTGTTCCTGGGCGACATGACCATCGGCGCGCCGGTGCTGGGGGCGAATGGTCGGCCGGTGGCAGCGGTGCATGTGGTGGCGCCGACCAGTCGCTGGAGCCGGGCGGATGCAGAGAAGCAGTTGGCGCCGGCGTTGTTGCAGTGCTCAAGGGCGTTGAGCAATTCGGCGCGTAACCTGGAGTAACCCGCTCTCAAGAACACAGCAAATCCAAAATGTGGGAGCGGGCTTGCTCGCGAATGCGGTGTATCAGTCGCCAGATGCAGTGACTGGCACACCGCATTCGCGAGCAAGCCCGCTCCCACATTTTGATCTTCATCATTCTTTGAGATTGGTGTGAGCCCCAACAAAAAATGCGCCCCTGAGGGCGCATTTTTTTGTTCGGTCAACTATCGCCTATCAGGCAATCGCATCCCAGGCACGGTCACCGTTCTCGTCTTTGATCCGAGTCGGCAAGCCCATCACGTCCAGCGCCTTCAGGAACGGCTCAGCCGGCAGTTCCTCGACGTTGGCCATGTGCTTCACGTCCCACTCGCCACGGGCAACCAGCAGCGCTGCGGCTACCGGCGGTACGCCGGCGGTGTAGGAAATGCCCTGGCTGTCGGTCTCGGCGAAGGCTTCTTCGTGGCAGGCCACGTTGTAGATGAACAGCTCGCGTGGCTGGCCATCCTTGGTGCCCTTGACCAGGTCGCCGATGCAGGTCTTGCCGGTGTAGCCAGGCGCCAGCGACGACGGGTCGGGCAGCACGGCCTTGACCAGTTTCAGCGGCACGACTTCCAGGCCTTCGGCGGTGGTGACCGGTTTTTCGGAGAGCAGGCCGAGGTTTTTCAGCACGGTGAACACGTTGATGTAGTGTTCGCCGAAGCTCATCCAGAAACGCACATTGGGCACGTCGAGGTTTTTCGACAGCGAGTGCACTTCATCGTGGCCGGTCAGGTACAGGTTCTGCGAACCGACCACAGGCAGGTCGTCGGTGCGTTTGACTTCGAACATGGTGTTGCTGGTCCACTGGCTGTTCTGCCAGCTCCACACCTGTCCGGTGAATTCGCGGAAGTTGATTTCCGGGTCGAAATTGGTGGCGAAATATTTGCCATGGGAGCCGGCATTGACGTCGAGAATGTCGATCGAATCAATGCGGTCGAAATGCTTTTGTTGCGCCAGCGCTGCATAAGCGTTGACCACACCCGGGTCGAAGCCCACGCCAAGGATGGCCGTGATGTTCTTCTGTTTGCACTCTTCCAGGTGGTTCCATTCGTAGTTGCCGTACCACGGCGGGGTCTCGCAGACCTTGCCCGGCTCTTCGTGGATGGCGGTGTCGAGGTACGCCACGCCGGTGTCGATGCAGGCACGCAATACCGACATGTTGAGGAACGCGGAACCGACGTTGATGACGATCTGCGATTCAGTCTCGCGGATCAGTGCCTTGGTCGCTTCCACGTCCAAAGCGTTCAGCGCGAAGGCCTGGATGTCGGCGGGTACCTTGAGGCTACCCTTGGCCTTGACGCTGTCGATGATGGCCTGGCATTTGGAGATGTTGCGCGACGCGATAGCAATACGACCGAGTTCGTCGTTGTGCTGCGCGCACTTGTGGGCCACCACCTTGGCGACACCTCCTGCACCAATGATAAGAACGTTCTTTTTCAATTGCTTTATCTCTCCTTTATCTGTCCGCTTTACGAAAGGCTGGACAGGTAGTCGTCGTAACCAAATTCACGAACCACTTCGACTGTACCGTCGAGTTGTTTCACTACGATGGACGGCATTTTCAGGCCGTTGAACCAGTTTTTCTTGACCATGGTGTAGCCTGCCGTGTCGATGAACGACAGTCGATCGCCGATGGCCAGCGGCTGATCAAATTGGTACTCACCGAAGATGTCCCCGGCCAGGCACGACTTGCCGCACACCATGTAGGTGTGTTCGCCATTGCTCGGCGCCAGCTTGGCGTTGAGGCGATAGATCAGCAGGTCCAGCAGGTGGGCTTCGATGGAGCTGTCTACCACGGCGAGGTTCTTGCCGTTGTAGAGGGTGTCGAGCACGGTCACTTCCAGGGAGGCGCTGTTGGTGATCGCCGCTTCGCCGGGTTCCAGGTACACCTGCACGTCGTACTTCTGCGAGAACGCCTTGAGGCGCTGGCAGAAGGCGTCGATGGCATAGCCTTCACCGGTGAAGTGGATGCCGCCGCCGAGGCTGACCCAGTTGACCTTGTGCAGCAGCGCGCCGAAGCGTTCTTCGATGGTGTTGAGCATCTGGTCGAACAGGTTGAAATCACCGTTCTCGCAGTTGTTGTGGAACATGAAGCCGGAGATTTGCTCGATCACACCTTCGATCTTCACCGGGTCCCACTCGCCCAGACGGCTGAACGGGCGCGCCGGGTCGGCCAGCAGGTAGTCGGAGCTGCTCACTTGCGGGTTGACGCGCAGGCCACGGGTCTTGCCTTCGCTGCGCTCGGCAAAGCGCTGCAGTTGGCTGATGGAGTTGAAGATGATCTTGTCGCAGTTGTCGAGCATCTCTTCGATTTCATCGTCGGCCCAGGCCACGCTGTAGGCGTGGGCTTCACCTTCGAACTTCTGGCGACCCAGCTTGAGCTCGTACAGCGACGACGAGGTGGTGCCGTCCATGTATTCCTGCATCAGGTCGAACACCGACCAGGTGGCGAAGCATTTGAGGGCCAGAAGAGCCTTGGCGCCGGACTGTTCGCGCACGTAGGCGATCTTCTGCATGTTGACCAGAAGCTTCTGTTTGTCGATGAGGTAGTACGGCGTTTTGATCATTTTCAGAGCCTGCGGCGGTGCCTGCCAAAAAAGGACACGCATTGTGCCCGCACTTGGGACAGATCGAAAGGTTAGTCAGCGGAATTTGCTGGCCCGGTTATAAGCTGGCCTGTGAATATGACAGGCCGTAGGTATGATGAGCCGCTTTGATAACGGACCACGGCTTGGGCGACGAGAGGTGAGAATGGACGCATGGACGCTGCATTGGCTGGAAGCTTCGGGGAGCCTGGCGCAGTTTCGCCCGGAGTTGATCCGAGAGTTTGAGGTTGCCTACGAGGCAATCGCGCAACTGCTGCCGCCGCCGCGGCTGGACATTCTGATCCAGCGGTTGCCGGGGGAGACCCTTCCGGAACTCGGCCTGGTGGGCCGTGCTTATCGCAGCACGATGTTCAGCATGACCCTTGATCCCGATAACCCGAATTTCCTCACCAGCCTGCAAAGCGGTGCATTGCGTCGACACGTGGTGCATGAGGTGCACCATTGCCTGCGCATGGCGGGCCCCGGTTATGGCTGGACGCTGGGGGAGGCGATGGTCAGTGAGGGCCTGGCCGGGCAGTTTGTGCGGCAGGTGCTGGGCAGTGAGCCGGAGTTGTGGGAGCGGGCGCTTGCCCCCCAGGAACTGCTGAGTGCCCCGGTAGACCGCCAGCTTCTAGACGCCACGTATTACGATCACAGTGAATGGTTCTTTGGTACCGGCGCGCGGCCAAGATGGCTGGGATACACGCTGGGCTACCAGATGGTGGAGGCCTGGCTGGCAAAACAGGGCGAGGTGGACGCCGCCACATGGGTCAATGTACCCGCCCAAGACATACTCGCCAATGCCGCCAAAGCGGGGTTGGTGGCCTGACTTTGAAACACAAGCCCACCAAACAACCCCTATCCCCTGTGGGAGCTGTCGAGCCTCAGCGAGGCTGCGAAGGCGGCGGCACAGCCGATAAAATAAGCTGCCTGACACACCGCTATCGCAGCCTCGCTAAAGCTCGACAGCTCCCACATGACAAAAACGCACCCACACTGACATCAAACCGTCATCTCCCCCCGAACGTATTCAGGCCGGTTGTCGTTGATCACCTGCATGAAGCCTCCTGATCAATTAATGATTTAGCGTGAGTTGCATGTTCGTCCTGTACCGGCTCAAACCCGCAGCGCAGATAAAAGCTTGCGCCCTCGTGGGTGTCGGTAGACAGGCGCACGACATGGAAGGATTGCGCAGCGCGTGCCAAAAGCTGGCCCACCAACGCTTTGCCCACCTGGCGTCCCCTTGATGCCTGTGCGACGTACACCCGGCGCAGCCTGCCAACCTCCGGACCTGCGTAAGGGTCATGGGACAAACCGCCAACGGCGATCAACTGCCCGTTGCTGAATACACCCAAAAGACATTCGCCTGGCTGGTCAAAACGGTTGGCGCCGCTGGACCACTCTGCAACGAGTCGCGTGAGAAACCTGAATCCTTCGGCGACGGCTTCTGCTTCCAATACCAGGATCTCTTCGGGCAACGCCGAGAGGGTGCGTATCGACAAACCGTCCTCTGATTCAGCCACTGCGATTCTCCAGATCCAGCCAAGCGGCCTTGGAGTCAACGCAGGAGTGCTCCTGCTTGCCAGGCAAGAGCGGCGTATCGAGTGTAGCGATTGCTATCGAGACCCAGTCTGGGTAAACACCATTGATATCGGACCAGAACATCGACGAGCCGCAGCGTGAGCAAAACTCACGAAACACACCCTCGGAAGATTCATAAGCCTTGAGCGTTTGCAGCGAAGACTCGATGTGCACCGACGATTTCGGAGCACTCGCGTATGTCGCGAAGGCGGAGCCATGACTCTTTTGGCATTTTTTGCAGTGGCAATGCGTCACAGCTTTCAGCGGTGTCGATACTCGGTAGCTGACCGCGCCGCACAGGCAGCTACCCTGGTGAAGTCCTTCCATGTTGATTCAATCCCAAGCTCAATGGAGTGACTATACCGCTCTCCCATGAGCCTTGAGCAAGTCCGGTTTTCGGTATCACGTATTGGTCTTCAACTTGGTCCACAACCGAGTGGCCAGCCGCGCAATCGCTGGCGGCAGGTCCTCCACGATAAACAGCTTGTCCATCACGCTTTTCGGCGGGTAGATCGCCAGGTCTTGCTTCACCTCAGGGGTCACCAGCTCATCCGCCGCGCTGTTGGGGTTGGCGTAGTGGATGCTGTTGCTAATGTTGGCAATCACCTTGGGCTCCAGCAGGTAATTCATATAGGCATAGCCGTTTTTCTCGTGCGGTGCACCCTTGGGCATCACCACCATGTCCAGCCACAATGTCGAGCCTTCGTCCGGGATCGAGTAGGCGATGCTGATACCGTTTTTCGCTTCCCTGGCGCTGGCGGCAGCCTGTACCACGTCGCCGTTAAAGCCGATCACTGCGCAGATATTGCCGTTCGCCAGGTCGCTGATGTACTTGGAGGCATGGAAGTACTGGATGTAGGGGCGGATTTTCAACAGCGCCTGCTCGGCCTTTTTGTAGTCGGCCGGTTCGTGGCTGTGGTGCGGCAGGCCCAGGTAGTTGAGGGTGATCGGCAGGATCTGCGTGGGGTTGTCGATAATCGCCACGCCGCAGGCGCTGAGTTTCTTGATGTTGTTTTCATCAAAGAACAGGCTCCAGGAATGGGTGACGTCGGTGGTGCCGAAGATCGCCTTGATCTTCTCGACGTTGTAGCCAATCCCCGCCGTGCCCCACATATACGGGAAGCCGTACTGGTTGCCCGGGTCGTTGGTCTCCAGCTTTTTCATCAGCAACGGGTCGAGGTTTTTCCAGTTGGGCAGTTGGCTTCGGTCGAGCTTCTGGATCGCCCCGGCCTTGATCAGCCGCGAGAGGAAGTGGTTGGACGGGCTCACCACGTCATAACCGGTATTGCCGGTCATCAGCTTGGATTCCAGCACTTCATTGCTGTCGTGAATGTCGTAGGTCGCCTTGATCCCGGTCGCTTTGGTAAAACTGGTCAAGGTGTCATCGGCGATGTAGCCGTTCCAGTTGGAAATGTTCACTTCTTCGGCGGCGTACACAGCCGCCGGGAGCGCGCTGAGGATGACCGCCAGGGACAGACTGTTGATGTGCATGTGAATCACCTTTATCGAGGTTTCTTGTTCTAGATTTCTGTCCGTGCTCGAACCGTTTCCACGCCCATACGCAGCATGGCACCGATGTCGAACAACGGCCGGGGTGGCAGCCAGCCGGGCTGTGCCCTGTGCATCACAGAGTGCAGGAGCGAGGAAGTCTGGCCCGACGCCCACTCGGCCAGCAGTCGACCCCACAGCGTGCCGCGGGCCACGCCTGAACCGTTGCAGCCCGCGACGGCATACAGGTTGCTTTCGACCCGCGCGAAATACGGTTGACCGCTGCGGGAGGCGCTCAAGTGGCCGGTCCAGGTGTAGTGGATGTCTTGTTCGGTCAGCCACGGGAAGCGTCGCTGCAAGCCCTTTACATGGTGTTGGCGCCGGTGCAACAGGTCGCCGTTGGACAAGTCCCGGGTGCGGTACTCCGCTGTGTTGCGGATCATCACCCGATGGTCCGGTGTCAGGCGCACCGTGGCACCCAGTGGCCGCGTGGACAGCACGCCCCACGGTTCCACTGCGCCGATCCGGCGGTATTCCTCATCGCTGAGAGGGCGGGTGAGGCTGGCGCTGAGTTCCATCGGGAACGTCGCACTGGCCTCAAGGCCCACCCGTGGAATAAAGGCGTTGAGGCACACCAGCACCTGGCCGGCTTCAATGCAGGCGTCCAGGCCGTTGGCGCGAATGCCGCCATTGGCCATGCGCTCAAGGCCGGTGATGTCGGTGTTCTCATAAAGCGTCACGTTGTCCGGCAGCGCTTCGAGCAAACCCTTCACATACTTCGCCGGTTGCAGCAAGGCGTTGCCGTGGCCGCACCAGATGGCGGCCTGGTAATGCTCGGTGCCGAGTGTCTGCGCGAGTGCGGCACCTTGCAGGAACTGCGCTGAAGCACCCGCGGCACGCAAGGTCGCCAACTTGGCATCCACATGCGCAAGCTTGTCGCGATCGTGCACGGCGAAGTAGTAGCCGCTGTCCCGAAAGTCGCAGTCGATGGCATGGCGGGCGATGCGCTCGCGCACTTCATCGCTGGCTGCGCGGGAGATCGCGGTGTCCACCTCAAAGTCAGCGAAGCCTGCGTTGCCCATCAGTTCACTTGCAGCGGGATGCTCATGGGCCACCACAAAACCGGAATTACGCGCTGAGGCACCTTGGGCGGCGCGCTGGCGGTCGACGATCACGATGCGCGCCTCGGGGTGCATCTCGGCCAGGTTGTGCGCCGCACACAAACCGGTGATGCCGGCGCCGATCACCAGCCAGTCGGCTTTTTGTAGGCCGGTGAGTCGGTCCCGGGCGGGGAGGCTTTCAGTCTGGGCAATCCAGCCACATGTGTTTTCCATGAAGATCCTCGGCTGTATGCGTTGCTGGCATAAATAAGTTCGGGCTGCAGCTGGAATCTATAGGGCCTGCGGTGATACAACCAACGTTATAAAATCATCCAGCCATTCGGAAAACGCATGGATAACATCCGTCACGTGCCTTCGCTGCAGGGCCTTCAGGCGTTGGTTGAAGTCAGCGACTGCGCGAGCTTCACCGTGGCTGCGCAGAAGCTGTGCCTGACCCAAAGCGCGGTGAGCCGCAAAATCCAGCAACTGGAAAGCCATTTCGGCGTGCCGATGTTCACCCGGACCAGCCGCAGCCTGCGCCTGACCTCCGAAGGTGAGCAGGTGCTGGCCAGTGCCCGGAGCATCCTGGCGCAACTGAAGGGGCTGGAGGATCGGCTCTCGCCTCGTAAACGTCCGTTTCGCATCCGCCTGCATGTGTCGCTGGCGGTGCGCTGGCTGCTGCCCAAGCTCAGCGATTTCTATCGCAACCATCCCGATATTTCCCTGGCAATCGAGACCGTCGCCACCGAGGTGGTCGAGCCGGCGAGTGACAGCGATGCCTACATCCTTTACCTGCCCAAGCCCGACAACGATCCTGCGCGGCTGACCTTGTTCCACGAATCATTGGTGCCGGTCTGCGCGCCGGGTTTGGGGCCACTGGCTTCCGTGGAACAGCTCGAACACTTTGCGCTGCTGCATCGTTCAGCCGACAAGCAGGACTGGATGACCTGGCTGGCGGCCAATGGCGCGCGGTCGCTGGACGACTACCGGCATATCCCGTTCAACCTTGACGAATTGGCGCTGGATGCCGCCGCGCGCGGGCTTGGGGTGGCGATGACGGATCTGACGCTGGCGGCCGAGTCGATCGAACGGGGTGTGTTGGTGGTGCCGTTTGGTCAGCCGCTGGTGACCGGCGGGGTGTATGCATTGTGCTTGCAGTCATCGGCGGCGTCACACCCAGGCTGCGTGCTCATCATGCAGTGGTTTGGTCAGCAGGCGCGGCATGCTAACGTCACGTCTTGACTCTCTATCGCCAGCCCATCCATGAAAATGCCCGATATCGACGCCATCCAGGCGTTCGTCCTGGTCGCCGAACTCAAGAGCTTTACCCGCGCTGCCGATGCCATCGGCGGCACCCAGGCGGCTATCAGCCTGAAGATAAAACGCCTCGAAGAAAGCCTTGGCCGCAAGCTGCTGGAGCGCACGCCGCGACGGGTCACGCTGTCGGCCCATGGCCAGATGTTTTTGGCCAGTGCCCGCCGCTTGCTGGACAACTACCAGGAAGCGATGAACTGTTTTGGCCCGCAGAAACGCACCTTGCGCGTGGGCGTCAGCCACCACATTGTCGGCGCCGATCTCAGCCTGTGGCTGCGACGTTTGGCGACCACCGACCCGGACGTGATCGTGGCGTTCAGCCTCGGCACCTCGCGGGATATGTTGATGAACTACGAGCAGGGCAAGCTGGATGTGGCGATGATCCTGCGGCACGACAACCGTCGCCAGGACGGCGAAGTGGTGGGCATCGAACGCTTTGGCTGGATGGCTTCCCACTACTTCGAATTGCGCCAGGGCGGGGCGTTGCCCCTGGCGATCCAGCCGGAACCCTGCGGCATGCGCAGCATGGTGATGGCGGCGCTGGCCGAGCAGAACCGTGCCTGGGAAGAGGCGTTCGTGGGCAGCGGGATCCTGGCGATCGGCGCTGCAGTGGTGGCGGGAATTGGCATCGGCGCGATGGTTGGGCGAATGGCGCCCAGTGGCTGCGTCGACGTGGAGCAGCGTTTCGACCTGCCGCCGCTGCCCAGTCGTGAAGTGGTGCTGTATACGGCGCAGCGGGACTCTCAGGCGCAAGCGTTGATCCGCACCTTGAGCGCCGATATTCCCGCCGATTGAACTAGAAAATCAGACGCCCGGCCCAGGCCATCAGCAGCGCCAGGCTGCCGATGCCGAGGAGTGTGAGCCCAAGGGCTACGAAGTGAACGAGGAGGGTGGTCAGTGGCTGCTGCTGTTCCATGTGGGGGCTTCCTTGGGGCTTGGGAAGCAAAAGTATGCTGAGCGGCCGGGCACCGAAACAGACGCCGCCAGCTATTTCAGTGATAAGCAAAACCAAGGCCCACCCACTCCCGCGCGCATGGAGCGTGAGCGCCGCGCGATCACTCAGGCCTGGGCGGTGCATTTCATCATGAGTGGAACTTGTGATCATCTAAAATAAAATGAGTTTGTCTCACTATCACTCGATCCCGACAATGGCTCCCATACAAACACATTGGAGCTTTACGTCATGGCTGTTGCCCATTCCCTTGGATTCCCGCGCATTGGTCGCGATCGTGAACTGAAAAAAGCGCAGGAAGCGTTTTGGAAGGGCGAACTCGACGAAGCCGGCCTGCGCGCCGTAGGTCGTGAACTGCGCAAGACGCACTGGGACCTGCAAAAGAAAGCCGGCATCGAACTGTTGCCCGCCGGTGACTTCGCCTGGTACGACCAGGTACTGACTCACTCGCTGATGTTCGGTGTGATCCCCGAGCGTTTCCGCCCGGCCGACGGCAAAGCCACCCTGCACACCCTGTTCGGCATGGCCCGTGGCGTCAGTGACAACTGCTGCGGCGGTGCCCACGCCCAGGAAATGACCAAGTGGTTCGACACCAACTATCACTACCTGGTCCCTGAATTCAGCGCCGACCAGCAATTCCAGCTGGGTTGGGAGCAACTGTTCGAAGAGGTCAAGGAAGCCCGCGACCTCGGCCACACCGTCAAGCCGGTGGTCATCGGCCCGCTGACCTACCTGTGGCTGGGCAAGGCCAAGGGTGGTGATTTCGACAAACTCGACCTGCTGGACCGCCTGCTGCCGCTTTACGGCCAGATCTTCCAGCGCCTGGCGGACCTGGGCGTGGAGTGGGTGCAGATCGACGAGCCGATCCTGGTGCTGGACCTGCCGCAGGATTGGAAAAACGCCTTCGAGCGTGCCTATAACCTGATCCAGCGCGACCCGCTGAAGAAGCTGGTGGCCACCTATTTTGGCGGCCTGGAAGAGAACCTCGGCCTGGCAGCCAACCTGCCGGTGGACGGCCTGCACATCGACCTGGTGCGTGCACCGGATCAGTACCCGACCATCCTCGATCGCCTGCCGGCTTATAAGGTGCTGTCCCTGGGCGTGGTCAACGGCCGTAACGTATGGCGCTGCGACCTGGAAAAAGCCCTGGCCACCTTGCAGCATGCTCATGAGCGCCTGGGCGATCGCCTGTGGGTGGCGCCATCCTGCTCGTTGCTGCACAGCCCGGTAGACCTGGGCCGTGAAGACAAGCTGGATGCCGAGCTGAAAAGCTGGCTGGCGTTTGCCGTACAGAAGTGCGAAGAAGTGGCGGTGCTGGCCCAGGCCGTGAACCAGCCTGAAGCGCCGAACGTGATCGCTGCCCTGGCCGACAGCCGTGCCGTGCAGGCGGCCCGTGCCGCTTCGCCGCGTATCCACAAGCCGGCGGTGCAAGCCCGTGTGGCGGCGATCACCGCCAAGGACAGCCAGCGTGACTCGCTGTTTGCCCAACGTATCGAGAAACAGCGTGCCGGCCTGAACCTGCCGCTGTTCCCGACCACCACCATCGGTTCGTTCCCGCAAACCGCTTCGATCCGCCTGGCTCGCCAGTCCTACAAGGCCGGCAAGTTGAGCGAAGCCGAATACGTCGAAGCCATGCACAGCGAGATCCGCCACGCTGTCGAAGTGCAGGAAAACCTTGGCCTGGACGTGCTGGTGCATGGTGAAGCCGAGCGTAACGACATGGTCGAATACTTCGCCGAACAGTTGGACGGTTATGTATTTACCCGCTTCGGCTGGGTGCAGAGCTACGGTTCCCGTTGTGTGAAACCGGCGGTGATTTTCGGTGACCTGAGTCGTCCGAAAGCCATGACCGTGGAGTGGATCCGCTACGCCCAGGGCCTCACCAACAAGGTGATGAAGGGCATGCTGACCGGCCCGGTGACCATGCTGATGTGGTCGTTCCCCCGTGAAGACGTGAGCCGCGAAGAACAGGCGCGGCAACTCGCCCTGGCGATTCGTGACGAAGTGGTGGACCTGGAAGCCGCGGGGATCAAGATCGTGCAGATCGACGAAGCCGCGTTCCGCGAAGGCTTGCCGTTGCGCCGGGCGCAGTGGAAGGAATACCTGGACTGGGCCACCGAAGTCTTCCGCCTGTGCGCCTCCGGTGTGCGCGACGAAACCCAGATCCACACCCACATGTGCTACAGCGAATTCAACGATGTGATCGAGTCTATCGCGGCGATGGATGCCGACGTGATCACCATCGAAACCTCGCGCTCGGACATGGAGCTGCTGGAGGCATTCGAAGCCTTCGCCTACCCGAACGACATTGGCCCAGGTGTGTATGACATCCACTCGCCACGGGTGCCGGATGCCTCGGAAATGGCCAACCTGCTGCGCAAGGCAGCCAAACGCATCCCGGCCGAACGCCTGTGGGTCAACCCGGATTGCGGCCTGAAAACCCGTGGCTGGCCGGAGACGGAAGCGGCACTGATTCACATGGTGACAGCGGCGCGTCAACTGCGGGCCGAACTGGCCTGATCCAACACCCGGAATCACACGCCGGGTGAAGCTCAAAAATGTGGGAGCGGGCTTGCTCGCGAATACGGAGTATCAGCCGCTGGAGATGTCGACTGACCCACCGCATTCGCGAGCAAGCCCGCTCCCACATTGGGTCACCGGCGTTATCAAAATCATGAAATTGCCAGCATTACCCCGCGCAGACTAGAATGCGATCAATTCTTAATTACGCTTGGGTCTCACCGCCCGGCGCGCCCCGGTGATCGGCATGTCGTCTCCCCTCAATCTGCATATCCAGGACCTGTACTGCGAACACCATGGATGGTTGCACCGTTGGCTGGACCGCAAGCTGGGCAACGCCAGCGATGCCGCCGACCTGGCCCATGACACGTTCATGCGCCTGCTCACCCGGCAAACCACCGGCAACCTGGGCGCCGAGCCACGGGCATTGCTCACGCATATCGCCAAGGGCCTGATGATCGACAGCTGGCGCCGCCAGGAAGTGGAACGCGCCTACCTGGAAACCATCGCCCACCTGCCCGAACAGCATGTTCCTTCGCCGGAAACCCGCTGGCTGATCCTCGAAGCGCTGTACCGCATTGAGGCGATGCTGCGGGATCTGCCGGAAAAAACCCGCCAGGCCTTCCTGATGTCGCAGATCGACGGCCTGACCTATCAGCAGATCGCCGATGCCCTGGGTGTGTCGCTGATTTCGGTCAAACGCTACATGCGCGATGCCTTCCTGGCCTGCCTGAGCGTGGCATGAGCCAGTCGATTGATCCGCTGATCCTCGGTGAAGCCGCCGACTGGATGGTGCAGCTGCAATCCGGCAGCGCCACCGATGAGGACCGCCGCGCCATCGCCCAGTGGCAGGGCCGCAGCGCCCAGCATGCCCAGGCCTGGCAACGGGCGCAGGCGATTCTGGGGGACTTCAACAGCGTGCCGGCGGCGATTGCCGGCGATACCTTGAAGCGCATCGGGCGCAAAAAATCCCTCGGCCGACGCCAGGCGCTCGGGTTGTTGCTGGCGGCCGGCCCGGCGGCCTGGCTGGCGTATCGGCAGGTGCCGTGGCAGCAGTGGACCGCCGACCAGCACACGGCCATCGGCGAACAAAGGAACCTCACCTTGCCCGACGGCACACGCATGCTGATCAACACCGGCAGCTCGCTGAATATCGCGTTCTCCGAGCAGGTGCGGCGTATCGAGCTGCTCAAGGGCGAAGTGCTGATCACCACCGCCAAGGATTCGGCCCATCGCCCGTTCATCGTCCAGACCCGCCACGGTACCGCCAGGGCTTTGGGCACGCGGTTCAGCGTGCGGGTGGGTGAGCAGGCAAGCCGAGTGGCCGTGACCGAAGGCGCAGTGGAGTTGCTGGCGGTGCATGCCGGCCAGGGGGTGATCGTCAAGGCGGGCGAGCAGGGCGCCTTCAGTGTTGACCGGGTAGCCGCCGTCGAGCCGCTGGACGTCAGCACCCTGACCTGGGAGAACGGCATGCTGCTGGCCCAGCATATGCGCCTGGCGGACCTGCTGGATGAGCTGGGGCGTTATCGCGCCGGCGTATTGCGCTGCCATGCCTCGGTTGCCGACCTCACGGTGTCGGGTGCGTTTCCCCTGCGCGATACCGATGCCAGCCTGCACCTGTTGCAGGAAACCTTGCCGGTCAAGGTCAGCAGCCTGACGGGGTATTGGGTGACGGTCGAGCCGCGCTGATCTTTTTCAACTTTCGCTGATACCTTTTTCGTTGTCGCCCGGTGTAGGGGAGAACCCTCAACATTGCTCCGCGCCGACAGGAATGCCCATGACCGCCAGACCGCTCCCGTACTGCCCCCGTCCGTTGAAGGCACTGAGCCTGGCGGTCGCCCTTGCCGCCGTCGCACCGTTGCAGAACGCCCAGGCAGAAGACGCTGCGCCAAGCAGTGCGGCGCGCAGCTATAACATCGCGGCGGGGCCGCTGGGGAATGTGCTGGCGCAGTTTGCGGCGTTGTCCGGGGTGCCGTTGTCGTTCGATTCCACGTTGCTCAACGATCAACAAAGCCCGGGGCTGCAAGGCAGCTACAGCGCACAATCGGGTTTTGCCCAGTTGCTGCAAGGCAGCGGCTACACCCTGCAAGGCACCGGCACCAACGGTTATACCGTGGTGCCCCAGGCCAACGGCGGTGCGTTGGAGTTGGGCGCCACCACCATCAGCGGTGAAGCGAGCGGGGCGCAGGCAGACACGTATGCCGGTGGCCAGGTGGCACGTTCTGCACGCCTGGGCGTGTTGGGCAATCGGTCCATCAACGACGTGCCATTCAGCGTGGTCAGCTACACCTCGAAAACCATCGCCGACCAACAAGCGCGAACCGTCGGCGACGTATTGCTCAACGACGCGTCGGTGCGCCAGTCGTCCGGGTTTGGCAACTTCTCCCAGGTGTTCACCATTCGCGGGCTGCCGCTGAGCACCGATGACATCGCATTCAATGGCCTGTACGGTGTGCTGCCCCGGCAGATCATCACTACCGAAGCCCTGGAACGGGTGGAGTTGTTCAAGGGCCCGAATGCCTTCGTCAACGGCGTGTCGCCCTCGGGCAGCGGGATCGGCGGCAGCGTCAACCTGGTGCCCAAGCGCGCTGAAGACACGCCCACCCGCAGCGTCACCCTCGATTACGCCAGCGACAGCCAGGCCGGCGGCCACATCGACCTCGGCCAACGCTTTGGCGAAGACAACCGCTTTGGCGCCCGGGTCAACCTGGCGCGGCACGGCGGCGAAACCGCTGTGGATGACGAAAACAAAAGCTCGCAGTTGATCGCCGTCGCCTTGGATTATCGCGGCGAGCGCTTGCGGGTCTCCACCGACTTTGGCTACCAGAAAGAACGCATCAATAACGGCCGCTCGGTGGTCTACCTGACCGGCACCAAAGTGCCCAGCCCGCCGTCGGCCAAGGACAACTACGCCCAGGACTGGAGCTGGTCGCAGCTGGAAGACACCTACGGCATGGTCAACGCCGAATATGACTTGAACGATAACTGGACGGCCTACGCGGCAGGTGGCGCCAAGCACACTCGGGAGAACGGCCAGTATTCGTCGCTGTATGTCGCCAACGATGGCAGCGCCAAGGTGGGCTTCCTCTATTCACCCCATGACGAAGACAACAAAAGCGCCATGGCCGGCTTGAACGGGCACTTTGCGACGGGGCCGGTGACCCATCAGATGAACTTCGGGCTGTCGGGGATCTGGGGCGAGCAGCGCTCGTCCTACGAGGCGATCCTGCAAGCCAACCGCCAGCCCGGCAACCTGTACGACCCGACGCAAACGCCGCGACCTACCAACACCTATTTCGGCAGTGATATTCACGACCCGCGGGTTGTCGGCAAGAACCGCATCAAGAGTGCGGCGGTGTCCGACACCCTGGGCTTTTTGGATGATCGGGTGCTGTTGACCCTGGGCGTACGGCGCCAGACCATCGAGGTGGACAGTTGGAACACGGCCACGGGGGCACGGGGTACACCGTACTCCGAGTCCATCACCACACCGGTCTATGGCCTGGTGATCAAGCCATGGGAGCACGTGTCGTTCTACGCCAACCGTATCGAAGGCCTGGCCCAGGGCCCGACGGCGCCACTCACGAACGTGACCAACCCCGGCGAAGTCTTCCCGCCCAAGCGCAGCAAGCAGACGGAAGCCGGGGTGAAGCTGGACTGGGAAAACTATGGCGCCACGCTGGGTGTGTACCGCATCGAACAGCCGAACAACGCGACCACCCGGTTCCCAGGCCAGAAGTTCGACACCTTCACTGTCGACGGTGAACAGATCAACAAAGGCGTGGAACTCAACGTGTTCGGCGAGCCCATCGACGGCCTGCGCCTGCTGGCCGGCGCCACCTGGATGGACACCGAACAGAAGAGCACTTCCAACGGTGCCACCGACGGCAACCGCGCCGCGGGTGTGCCGCGCTTCCAGTACAACGTCGGTGCGGATTGGGATGTGCCGGGCATCCAGGGTGCGGCGGTCAGCGCACGGATGCTGCGCACCGGTGGCGAATACGTCAACGCCGCCAACAGCCTGAGCATCCCGGCCTGGACCCGCGTCGACCTGGGGGCGCGTTATGGCTTCAAGGCGGATGACAAATACATCACCCTGCGCGCCAACGTCGAAAACGTAGCGAACAAGGCGTACTGGTCGTCGGCGTCGACGGCCAATAACTACCTGACCCAGGGTGAGCCGCGGACAGTGAAATTGTCGGCGACGGTGGATTTCTGAACCTGCGAAAACCTATCAGGTGATGAACAACCCGTGGCGAGGGAGCTTGCTCCCGCTGGGCTGCGAAGCAGCCCCAAAAAAAGGACACGGTGTTCTTTCAGGTGGCTCTCGATTGCCTTATTGGGGCCGCTTCGCGACCCAGCGGGAGCAAGCTCCCTCGCCACAACAAGGCTGAATGTCCCTCGGTCAACCCGCGTTCACTTCAATCCGGTCAAAGCCCTTGAGGCGATACAGCATCACCGAGATCGCCCAACTGGCCACGAAGATCCCGATGATCATGTAGCCCAGCATCCCGAAACTGTCGTTCAGCGAGCCGATAAAACTCCAGAACGATCCCTTCAGGTCCAACTGGTCACCCATCAACCCCAACGCCTCGATACTGCCGATCACCACCGCAACCACCACCGATACCAGGGTGATGGTCATGTTGTAGTAGATCTTGCGGATCGGCTTCATGTACGCCCAGCCGTATGCCCCCAGCATCAGGTGGCCGTCCAGCGTGTCCACGAGGGACATGCCGGCGCTGAACAGCAGCGGGAACACCATGATCGCCCACGGCGACAGCCCTTGAGAGGCCTGGGTCGCAGAAATCCCCAGCAGGCCGATCTCGGTGGCCGTATCAAAGCCCAGGCCGAACAGGAAACCCAACGGGTACATGTGCCAGCTGCGGCTGATCAGGCGAAACACCGGGCGGAAAATCCGCGCCATGAAACCCCGGTCCGCCAGCAGCAGGTCGAAGTCGTCCTCCACATACGCACCGCCCTGGCGCACATGGCGCCAGGCCTTGTAGATCGCGTGCAGGATCACCAGGTTCATCAAGGCGATGACCAACAGAAACGAGGCCGAAACCGACGTGCCGATCACCCCGCCGATGGCCTTGAACCCTTCAAACCGCGCCTGCATCACCGAGGCCGCAAACGCGACGCCAATGGATGCCAGGACCACCACCGAAGAATGTCCCAGGGAGAAAAAGAAGCCCACCGCCACCGGACGTTTCTTTTCCTGCATCAGCTTGCGGGTCACGTTGTCGATGGCGGCGATATGGTCGGCATCCACCGCATGCCGCAGCCCGAAACCGTAGGCCAGGAGCGCGGTGCCGAGCAACACCGGGTGCTCATGGAACGCCACCAGCGCCCAGATCCAGGCGACCACGTTAATGCCGATCAACAACCCGTAGATACCAAACAGCTTGGCGCGAACCTGGGTGCTGGAGTCACTGAAAATCTGGGCAAGGCGTAGGATCATCAACACTACCTGTGTGCGTTGGAAACATTCAGACACGTTCCGAAACTTTATAGATTTTGTTTAGAGTGATGATGAAATTTGTGGAGTGAGTGAGGAGAGGATTGTGACGACGATCGAAAATGCAGCAATGGCGGTTATTGAGTTCTGGAAACAGGCGGGGCCCAAGCTCTGGTTTGCCAAGGATGAAGGGTTTGACCGGCGTTTTCGCGAGGCTTTCTACACCACGCATTTGCAGGCGGCCCGGCGCGAACTGGAGAGCTGGATGCAAACGCCGGAAGGCGCGCTGGCGTTGCTGTTACTGCTGGACCAGTTCCCGCGCAATACCTTCCGTGGCACGGCGCATATGTTCGCCACCGACCCGCTGGCGCGTTTGTACGCGCGGCAGATGGTCGAGGCGGGGATGGACAAGTCGATCGAAACCCCGTTGCGGGCGTTTTGTTATTTGCCCTTCGAGCATTCTGAAGATCCCGGGGATCAACAGCTGTCGGTGGCCCTGAACAAGGACCTTGATGCCAATACCTACCGCTGGGCCAAGGAGCACGCCCGCATCATCGAGCGGTTCGGGCGCTTTCCTCATCGTAATGAGGTGTTGGCCAGGGTCACGACAGAGGAGGAGCGGGCGTTCCTGGAGGACGGTGGCTTTTCGGGCTAGGCCTCGGGTTCAGCCACTAAGTCTCTGACGCCCGCCTGGCGAAAACGCCGCACCCCCTTGAGATCAATCGCCCAGCGCAACGCTTCAGTCGCCGACGGACGTTCGCCTTGGGTAATCGCCGCGTCATCGGTGGTCAGTTTATTCAGGTAGCCCTTGGCGCCGCCGCGTTCGCTCCAGTAATGGGTGTGGCTGAGCCAGGAGCTGGCGAGCCAGCCTTTCCATTTGCCCACGCTGACCGGCAGGTCCAGTACGCCGGGGCCCATCACCGGGCTGACCGGGCCGCCGACGATGTCGCCAAACAGGCCCAGGGGCGCGGGGAAGTAGAGGTTGGTCCAACGGGTCACGGCGAAGGCCGCGGCATGGTGCAAGTACAGGGGTGAAAATGGGCGACCGCCCACGGTGACGGGCAGCCGGCCGCTGTAGCCGTAGCCCTTATCGTCGAGCGTCGGCGGGCAGGCGGGGGCTTCGCGGCGTTCGATGCGGCGCTGGAAGTCGCTCACGCTGCGGCCCAGCAACAGGCTGGCGTGGGCCATCGGGCTGCCGAGGGTGACGAGGTCGGTGATGCGCCACGGGTTGCCGAGGTTGCGTTGTTCGATAAAGGCTTCGGCTTGCTGTTCGCGGAACCTGAGGAGGCTTTGCAGGCGGCCGTCGAGGGCGTTTCCAGCCTTTGGCAGCGTGTCCTGGACCACCGGTTGCAGTCGCTCGTGGTTGGCGTAGCGGGCGGCGAGTTCCGGGCCGCCGGGGCGTAACTGATCGTGATGCTCGTGCCACAGGTAGCCGACGATGTCGTAGGCAATCACGCTGCCCAAACTGTGGCCGACGACGATGATGCGGTCGTAATCACCCTTGTCATGCAGGGCGCGCAGCAGGTCGACGCCATCGGCGCGGATCTGTTCGCGCACCACCACGTTCTGCGGGTTGGGGCTCAGGTAGCGGGCGGCATCGCCAAGGTATGACAGTGCCGAGTACTTCAGGGCCAGGCCGATCACCGCCAGCAGCACCGGGATCAGGGCGAAGGGGTTGTCGCTGTGGGGGAATCGGCCATACAGCGTCGCCAGGGTTCCGCTGACCAGCAGCACGAGCAGGGCCAGCAAGGCCCAGCGCGTAGCGCGCCAGATCGGCACGATGGCCGTCGGGATATCCCGGCGCGGACGCTTGAAAATGTCCCATAGCCAACTGAGCAGGTGCCCGACCTTGGTGCCCTGCATCTTGTGGGCCCAGTAGTACTCGTAGAAATCGGTGGTGTTGCGACCCGCCGACTTCAACACGCGCAAATCGAAGTTGCGCGAAAACCGGTCGGGTTTGCTCCAGTAGAAAGGCGTCGCCTCGGGGGTGTCCGCCGGGATCGCCGCTTCGACGAAGCCACGCAGGGTATCCATCGGGCGCTGCTCGCCGATTCCGTGGATGACGATAACCGCTTGTTTCATCTAGTGATCGTTCCTTGATCCGCTTTTCGGGGCGTTACGGGTGGGGTTCAAGGGGCCATAGTATTGCCATTATCGATGGTATTCCAGCCAGGAATGCCCCCATAAAAACCGCGCATTTCATTTGCGTGGCGCGATCTCGTAGTGTGGTGCTCCCACCAAGGAGATGTCGCCGTGAACCATCGCCCGCTGAGCCTGTACGTTGACGCCCATTTCACCAGTCCCTACGCGATGTCGGCGTTTGTGACCCTGCGGGAAAAGGGCCTTGAATTTGAACTGCTCACGTTGAACCTCGACACGGCCGAGAACCAGACTGACGCGTACACGCACTTGTCGCTGACGGGGCGCGTGCCGACCCTGGTGCAGGGTGAGTTTGCGCTGTCCGAGTCATCGGCGATTACCGAGTACCTGGAGGATGTGTTCCCGCAGGTGCCGGTGTACCCGGCCGAACCCCGGCAGCGGGCGAGGGCGCGGCAGGTACAGGCGTGGTTGCGCAGTGACTTGATGCCGATTCGGCAGGAACGCTCGACCCTGGTGGTGTTTTACGGGCTCAAGGGCGAACCGCTGTCGCCGGTTGCTGAAGCAGCGGCCCACACGCTGATCAACGCGGCGCAGGCGCTGTTGGCCGACGGTCGCGACTACCTGTTCGGCGCGTGGTCGATTGCCGACGTGGACCTGGCCGTGATGCTCAATCGGCTGATCCTCAACGGTGACAGCGTGCCCGCCAACCTGGTGGCGTACGCCCAGCGCCAATGGCAACGGCCTTCGGTCCAGGAATGGGTCAAGCAGGCACGACCGTCGCTGTAGTCACCTCCTCAATTACTAAGTGAATCCTGATCCATGAATATACTGTCGAGTGACTCCCGCCTGCCGCTGTACCAGCGTTTTCGGGATCATCTGATTGAGCAGATTGCCAATAATCACTGGCGTGCCGGTGCGGCTATTCCCCCTGAAGCGGTGTTGTCCACCCAGTACCAGCTGTCTACCGGCACCGTGCGTAAAGCGATCGAGGCATTGGTGGGCGAGGGCATTCTGGAGCGCCAGCAGGGCCGTGGTACGTTTGTGCGCCGCCCGAAGTTTCAGTCGTCGTTGTTCCGGTGTTTCCGCTTCCAGGGCCCGGGCGGTGAATGCCAGCTGCCGCAGAGCCGGATCCTGTCGGTCAAGCCGGTGAAGGCGCCGTTGTCGGTGAGCGAGGTGCTGGGGCTGGCAGCGGATGCGCCGGTAATCTGCATCGTGCGGGTACACGTGCTGGACACCGGGCCAGTGCTGGCCGAGGAAATCTGGCTGCCGCGCGAGCGGTTCCAGGCGCTGCTGGACGTGGATCTGACCCGGCAGGGATTGCTGTTGTATCCCACCTACGAAGAAGTCTGCGGGCAAGTAGTCGCTTCTGCCGAGGAAGCCCTGACTGCCGAGTCCATCGATGACGTGTGGGCCCGCTGGTTGCAGGTGCCGGTGGGCAGCCCGGTGATGGTGATCGAGCGGCTGGCCCGGGATTACGCCGGCCAACCCCTGGAGTTGCGACGCGGCCGTGGCCACGCCGAACATTTCCGTTATCGCGTGGATATACGCTGAGCTTGAGGCGCGGTGCTATTCGGCTTTGAGCAGCACCAGCCAGGTTTGCACCACCCGGCGGTCAAGGTCTTCCCAGTCGGCCATGCCCAGTACCCGGGTGGTGTTCAAGCCGCGCAAGTAGCCACGCAGTTGCTGGGCAATCGCGTAGACCACTTCCGGTTCGGCGGCGTTGTCCAGCAGCACTTCCTCATAGTCGACCAGGTAATCGGCAACCCGCTCGCGAAACTCCGGAAGCACAGCTTCACGGATGCGATCGAAGGTTTTCTGGTGGGGCTTCATAGGCGTTCCTTATCATTTTGTGTGAGGCGGCCTGCACGACACTATTGCTCTAGATAATAGTCACCATCAAGTATTGCGAGTTCTGTTTTTCTGAAAAAGGAGGACAATTGCCACCATTGAACATGATGTGCAAGGACCCTGCGATGAGGACTTTTACCGGTTTGGCCCTGGTGGCGCTGCTGATGAGCACAATGGTCGGCTCTGCGTCGGCCGGGGGGCTTCAAGCCAGCCACCTGGCGCCAATCGTCGCCAGCCCGGTCGGGTTGCAGCATTCGCAATCGGTCGGCGTGCTCTACAGCGACAACACCCTCGACAACCTTGAGTACCTGGCGCGCTACCACGCCATGGCGGTCAATGGTGCCAAGGGCCAGCTGGACGAGCAGATTCGCCAGGCCTTCGTCGACAGTTCCGACCCGGACCTGGCGATTGACTGGCTGATGGCTTCGTTGCGGCACACCTTTGCCTCGGTCACCCGTTACGACAACCTTGATGCGCTGTTGCAGGCGCACCCGGATGTGGTGGTGATGCTCGATACCTACAACCAATTGCTGACCCAGCGTAACGATCGGGTGGAAGCGCGGTTTGTTGCCAAGTTCTATGACCTTGACCTGCAATACATCGCCAAAGCCGAGGGTTCGATGCAAATGCACTTGCCTAATGTGTGGGTACATGACAAAACGGCGCCCCAGATCGCTGCACAGATTGGGCAGCAGCGCGACGTTCAGTTGAACGCATTAAAGCAGTTCGATGCCTCGCTCAAGGCGTTGGTCGCTGCCGGTTAGCCCACTTCGTTTATTTTTCAGGAATTTTTATGCGCGTGTTGTTAGTGCCAGCGATGGCTTCTGCTTCTTTATTGATGACGGGCTGTGCATCCGCCCCCAATGCCCCAACCCTCACCCTGCAAACCGCCAAGGACCCTGAAGCCTACGTGCAGTGCGTGGTGCCCAAGTTCGAGAAAAACGGCATGACCTCCACGGTCACGCAGAATTCGCGGCATGCCCGGATCGTGGTGAGCAGCAAGATCGCCGCGGACAACATCCTCGAAGTCTACAAGTCCCAGGACGGCGGCAAGGTGTTCCTGTACGAGCGCAAGCCGTTGGCGTCGGCGTTCAAGCCATCGCGGTTCGAGCATGCAGCGCAGGATTGCCTGTAATCGACGAGCGAGGATCTAATGTGGGAGCTGTCGAGCTTAAGCGAGGCTGCGATGGCATCGCTGCGGTATGACAGTGACACCGAGGTGATCCCATCGCAGCCTCGCTAAAGCTCGACAGCTCCCACAGTTGATCTTCATTGTCTTGAGCGAATGATTCAGCTCGGCTTTGGCTCGCTGCTGAACGTCTCGACCGCTTTCACCAACCCCTTGGCCGCCAACGCCACCAACTCACCGCCTTTTTGCGGGGTGGCCAGCGCCGGGTCTGAACCCATGCGCCCATCCGGGAATCGCGCGCGGAAGTCGCGGGCTTCGCGGATCGGCCCGGTGTTGGCGATTTGCGGCGAGTAGTCTGCCGACTTGATCGCGTCCGGGTAGGCCCATTGGGTCACGGCGATCTCCGACGGCGTGGCATGGCTGCCGTGGCCCACCGGGAACTGCTGGTGCGCCAGTTCGTTCACGCCTTCCAGGTCCCACCAGTTGCACAGTTTCAGCGCATAACCCGACGGGCGCCCGCTGAAGCTGGCTTCGGCATACAGCTCGGAGAACGCCGCTTCGATCGAGGCAATATTGCCGCCGTGGCCATTGAGAAACAGGATCTTCTCGAAACCATGGCCTGCCAACGAGCGTACCCAATCACCAATCGCCGCGATAAAGGTCGAAGGGCGCAGGGAAATGGTGCCCGGGAAGCCCAGGTGGTGCTGGGCCATGCCGATGTTGAAGGTCGGGCCGATCAGGATGTCGGCGTTCTTCTGCGCTTCATGGGCAATGATTTCCGGGCACATCCAGTCGGTGCCCAACAGGCCGGTGGGGCCGTGTTGTTCGTTGGAGCCGATGGGAATCACGATGCTGCGGCTGCGTTCCAGAAACTGGCCAATCTCGATCCAGGTGGATTGATGTAAAAGCATCTCAGGTTCTCTCTCTCATCAAGCCCAGGAACACGGTGGAGTTCCTGGTGGCGTGAGCCGCATGGTGCACGGCAACAGCGAGAGCATCAACCGCCTTTGACAGTACCGGCACTCGCCATCTGGCGCGGCTTGCAGTTGAGGTAAGCCGAGGACTTCAGCCAGCGCTGGTCGGGGTACCAGGAAAACATGAACTGGCCGTCCTTGAGTTTGTCCACCACCTGGCGCGCTACCTGCGGGCGTACGGCGGGGCAGCCCTGGCTGCGGCCGATACGGCCTTCGCGCTTGCTCCACAACGGGCTTACATAGTCGGCGGCATGGATCACGATGGCGCGGTCCCGTGCACGGTCATTGAAACCCGGCTCCAGGCCGTCCATGCGCAGCGAGTAGCCGTGGGCGCCTTCGTAGCTCTCCTGGGTGCGGAACAAGCCAATGCTGGACTGGTAACTGCCTTCACGGTTGGAGAACTGGGTGGCGAAGTTTTCCCCGGATTTTTGTCCGTGGGCCACCAAATCCCGCAGCACTAATGTCTTCTTGCGCAGGTCGAAGATCCATAGGCGACGAGCGGTCGAAGGTTGGGAATAGTCGATCACCGCCAGCCGGTCGGACTGTTCGATGCCATTGCCCACCGCGCATTGCATGGCGCTCAAGGCTCTTTTCAGTACATCGGGGTTGAGTTCTGGAGCGGCGTGGGCGAGGCTGCTATACAGAGTAAGAGGTTTACCCGTGTCTGCGAGCGCAACGGTGCTCAGCGAGGCAAAGGTCGAGATGATCAGGCCGAGTCGGCAGCAAAAGGTCAGCATGTATAAAGCATCTCCGCCGTGGATGGGAGCTAAGCGATTGTTCAAAAAACACGCATGTTACTTGAGCATTTGCCTGCTCGTTGCACCGCTGGTCGCGACAGCCGAAGACCTGTTGGTGGTGTCGCCGGCCCCGGTGCAATTGGCGCTCTCGCAATTGTCGACCGTTTGCCCAGGCCCGGCCGGGCAGGTCGATGCGCCTTCCCTGGCGCGTCTGCAGGCGTTTTATCAGCAGCAGGGCGACGTGGTGCTGTGGTCCGAGGGGGATCGCCGCGCCGCATTGCTAGCCCAACTGCAGTTGCTGGCCGACGATGGCCTGGACCCGACTCACTATAGACTGCCCCCGGCGGATGCCACGGGGAACGTGCTGTGCATCGATATCGGTACCAGCCAGCAGTACCTGCAAGCCCTGCAGGACCTGCATTTCGGCCGCTTGCAGCAGTCGCGCTTCGAGCCCGTCTGGCATTCGCAACCGGCCCCGGACCCCGACACCCAATTGCTGGCCATGGCCGAGGCCGGCATGCAGAACGTCGCCCAAGCCTTCGACCAGGCCCGCCCGAGCGCGCCGCTATACCTTGGCCTGCGCAGTGCCTACGCCGCCTTGCGCCAGCAACCGTTGCAGCATTGGGAAGCCGTGGCCAGCGGCCCGTTGCTGCGCCCGGGCATGGACGATTCGCGGGTGCCGCAACTGGCGCGGCGAATGGTCAATGGCGGCTACCTGAACGCCACCTCCGCGGGGACGCAATACCGTGGCGAGTTGGTCAACGCGGTCAAGACCTTCCAGCAAAGCCATTCCCTGCAAGCCGACGGCGTGATCGGCCCCGGCACGGTCACCGAGCTGAACATCAGCCCGGCGATTCGCCGCGAACAATTGCGCATCAACCTTGAACGGTTTCGCTGGCTGTCCCGGGACCTGGAACCCGAGGGCGTGCTGGTGAACGTGGCAGCGGCGCAACTGAGCTTCTACCAGGGCGGCGTGCCCGTGTGGCAAACCCGCCTGCAAGTCGGCCGCGCCGACCGCCAGACGCCGCTGCTGAAGTCGCGCATCACCCGGCTGACCCTGAACCCCACCTGGACCATCCCGCCCACCATCATGCGCGAGGACAAGCTGCCGGCGATCCGCCTGAACCCCGAATACCTGCGCCAGCAGAACCTGCAAGTGCTCGACAGCCAGGGCAACCCGCTGGCACCGGAACAGGTCGACTGGTCGCACCCCGGCAACATCCTGCTGCGCCAGGGCGCCGGCCCGCGCAACCCGCTGGGCCGGATCGTGCTGCGCTTTCCCAACCCGTATTCGGTGTACTTGCACGACACGCCGAGCCAGCCGCTGTTCTCCAAAGGCCCGCGGGCCTTCAGTTCGGGATGTGTGAGGGTTGAGCAGCCGCTGCTGTTGCGCGACTTCCTGGTGAGCCCGGCGGAGAAGATCCGCACCGAAGAATTGCTGGCGACGGAAACCACCCACGAGTTCCGGCTCGCGACGCCGGTACCGGTGCTGCTGGGGTATTGGACGGTGCAGGTCGATGGCAAGGGCGCGTTGCTCTACGCGCCGGACATTTACGGGCGCGACCCGGTGTTGATGAAAGCGTTGGAGAGTGCGCTCTAGGCGCTTAGCTGAGCGTTGATCATCGTCAGCGCCTCATGGGGAGGCAAGCGCGCCGTATCGACGGTCAATGGCGACTCGGCCCATGGCTCATATTCATGGGCCAGGACGGACTGCCAGGTGGGCGGCGTGAGCCCCGGAATATCGCTGGTGCGTGATTCCACGCGGCGTTGGTGTTCCGACATGTCGGAGCAAACCACCTGGATATTCACCAGCTGCATACCGGCGCTTAGCGCAGTGTCGCGCCACGCGTGACGACTTTCAGCCACCGGGTTAACGCAATCGACGACAACCGTGTGACCCAGCAACAGGTTGCTCAACGCCAACGCATTGGCCACCTGGTAACCGCTGCTGCCCACACCTTGCTCCAGGACCCCTGCATCGCGGATGGCCTGCTCGATGGTGTCGATGCGCAGATACACGGCGCCGGATTGGCCGGCAAGGGCCTTGGCAATTGTGGTCTTCCCGGTGCCGGGCAGGCCGCTGAACACAATAAGCATGGTCGATCCTTCGAAGGGGGGAGTCGGCTCAGTCTACCGGGCGACTCACTTCAAATAACAGGCGCTGATCCAGTCCGAAGGCTTGGGCGCGAGTTGTTCGGCCACTGGCAGATACCGGGCGTCCAACTGCGCCGCCAGCCAGTACAGCGTATTGCTGCTTTTCGGGTTCCATTCGCCGCTGTAGCCAGGCTCACCTACGCGGGCCCGGTCCCGGTCGAACTGCACGTGGGTATGCACGAATTCTTCGTGGCTGCGCTGGCCTTTGGCATACGGCGCCAGCCAGTCCAGTGCTTCGCTCAGCGAGCCACCGTGGGGCGCGGTGACGTCCAGCCAGTTGCCGCCAATGCCGTAGGGCTTGGCCGCCAGCGCGGCCTGCACCAGCGGCTCCAGGTCGTAGACCACATAGTGCAGGGCGTCACGGTCCTGGAAGTCGCTCACCGAGCCGTCGGGCAGTACGTTGTCGTTGATCTGTTGCCGGAACAGCTGGAAGGCCTGTTCGAGCATCTCGCGGTCGCCCAGTGCGGCGGCGGCCACCGTGACCAGTTTTACGCGGTGGCTCTGCCAGTTATTGGTGTTGGTGGCTTTCTTTTCGCCGTGGAACTGCTTGATGCGCTCGATATAGCCATTGCCCAGGTTGGTCAGCAGCGCGCGGGTGGCGTCGCGGGTCTGGGGGCGAAGGTCGCTGGCGGTGAGGGCGTAGGCGCTGATCAGCATGTCGAGGTTGGTTTCGTCGATCGGGTTGAAGTCCGGCTGGTAGGTGCTGGCCCACGCGCTCAGGTAGTCATCCACTTGCTTGAGGTAGCGCGTGTCGCGGCTCAGGCGCCAGGCCAGGGCCGCCTGGCGCATGACTGGCCAATCCTTCTCGGCGGCGATGCTTTGCTCGCGGATGCCGTGGTTCGGCAGGGTACCTTCGGTGTGCAGATGGGGCAGGGCGTCGGGCTGGTCGCCGAGGTGGCGCTGGGCGGCAGCCAGCAGCGATTTGGAGGTCGGATTCGAGGTGGCGGGCTGGCAGGCACTCAGGACCTGGGGCGCGGCAAAGGCGGCGTTGGCGAACGCGGCGAGCAGCGCGGCGAGGGCCACGGTGTGCAGAGGGCGTTGGAGCATGCTGTTCCTCAGGGATGGATTGACCCGATCGGGGCGCAGCCACGCTACCATGCCCGTGATGGGAATTTGATGAAATACCCGCCAGCCCTCTATCCTTGCAGGCCTTGCCCGGTCGAGAACAGGACGCCCCATGACTTTGCAGTTCGTGAAGATGCACGCCCACGGTGATGATTTCATCGTGATCGACCGGCGTGGCCAGGATGACCCGATCACCGCTGAAATCGCCCGCCGCCTGGGTGACCGTCATCGCGGCATCGGCTTCAATCAATTGGCCGTGGTGCTCGATTGCGCTGACGCCGCGGCCCGCATCACATTCTGGAACCCCAACGGCACCCCGCTCGACACCTGCGGCAGCGCCACCCGTGGAGTGGCGGACATGCTGATGCGCGAAGCCGGCACCGCCACCATCGTGCTGCGAACCAACCGGGGGCTGCTGACCTGCGTGCGCGAATCGGCGCAGCGGGTGTCGGTGGACATGGGGCCGCCGTCATTGGGCTGGGAAGCTATTCCGCTGGCGCAAGCGATGGACACCGAACGCTTGCCGCTGGAGGGTGACCCGGCGGCGTGCAGCATGGGCAACCCGCATTGCACCTTCTTTGTCGATGATCTGGCGACGGTCGATATTGCGGCGGTTGGCCCGTCACTGGAAACCCACCCGTTGTTCCCCAACAAGACCAATGTGCATTTCGTGCAGGTACTCGACCGGGGTCATATCCGCCTGCGCATCTGGGAACGGGGCGGCGGTGTCCCGCCAGGCTCGGGTTCGTGCTGTTGTGGCGCGGTGGTCAACGGGATTCGTCGTGGGCTGCTGGATGACACCGTCGACGTGCAATGCGATGGCGGTACCGTGACGGTGCATTGGGATGGGCGCGGCGGCGTGGTGTTGACGGGGGCTGTCCAAACCGTTGTTCACGGCACGGTGGCGGCCGCGCTCATGGGTGGCGCAATGGAAAGTGCACACTGAAGGTGGTGCCCCGGTCCGGGCTTGAGCTCACCGAAACACCTCCATCATGGGCCTTGGCAATTTCCCGCACGATAAACAGCCCCAGGCCAACGCTACGCACCTCACTGTCCTGCTCCGTGCCTCGGGTCATGGGCTCAAACAAGCCAGCCATCAACGCTTCGGGAATCGCCGGCCCCTGGTTATGCACCGAGAGCCGGCTCTCTTGTGCGTCCTGGTGCGAGGTGACGGTAATCGGCTGTTGCAGGTCGCCGTACGCCACGCTGTTGGCCACCAGGTTGCCGATGATTTGTTGTATGCGGTCGGCATCCAGGAACGTGCGGGCGCTGCCCGTGGCGTGATGTTCGAGGGTCGCCGTGGGGAACGCCACTTGCAACTCGTCGAGACTGTCACGGGTGACGGCGTGCAGGTCGAGTGCTACGGAATTGATGCTGATGCCCTGGCCGACTCTGGCCTGGGTGAAGTCCAGCAAGTCGGCGATCATCCGCTGCGCCCGTTCGGTGGACAGGCCGATATGCCCCAAGAGTTGGCGCTCCTTGGGGCTGCGCTCGCCACGGGCGAGGAACTCCGAGGCCATCTTGATTGCGGTCAGCGGGTTCTTCAGGTCATGGCTGACAATCGCGACCATCTGCTCGGCAAACAGCGCCCGGCGCTGGGCAATTTCATAGGCGCTGCTCAATTCGGCCTGAGCCTGCTGCAGCGCGACTTCAGCGGCGGTCTTTTCCTGCAGCAAGGCTTCAGCCAGTTTGCGGGCGTTGAGCAGCTCGCGCTCGTACTTGTCGCGGTCGGTGGTGCCGAAAAGGGCCAGTTCGTTGTAGGCAATACCGGCATGTTCGTGCCTGACGCCGTTGAGCAATACCGTGACGGTGCGCCGGTCACGGTGCAGCAGGTCGAGTTTCACTTCGGCGATGGAGCCCTGCATTTTCATCAGCGGCGCCAAGTGCGTCTGATGGAAGATCCGCCCGCCCATCGTCAGCAGGTCCTGGAACCGTCGTTCTTTCAACTCATCGACGCTGAAGCCGGTCCAGTCGCTGAAGCACTGGTTGGCCTGCACGATGGTGCCGTCTTCCCGGGTAACCACCAAGGCGCAGGGCGCGCCGTCGAACAAACGTTGAGGATCCGGCAACGACAGGTTATCGACTGGCATCGGCACCTACCCATGGCAACAGGAAACTGTCCATGGCCGCTGAGCAGGCCCCAGGTGCACTCATGTGCGGGCAATGCCCCACGTTATCGACCAGGCAATACGTGCTGGCGGGCAACGCGGCATGCAGGTACTCACCGACGCACACCGGTGCGATCAAGTCATCGGTGGATTGCAGAATCAGGGTGGGGGTCATCAGGCCCGCGATGTCCTGGCGGTTGTCCGACAGGAACGTCACCCGTGCGAAGCGCTTGGCGATGTCGGGCTCGGTGCGGCAGAAGCTGTTGGTCAGTTCTTCGCCGAGGGCCGGTTGCCCAGGCGCGCCCATGATCACCGGGGCCATGGTGCTGGACCAGCCGAGGTAATTGCTGTCGAGGGTATCGAGCAACGAATGGATATCGTCGAGGGTGAACCCGCCCGTGTAGTCACCGGAATCGATATAGCAGGGCGAAGGACCGATCATCACATGGGCGGCGATTTTTCCGGGGGCCTGGCGATCGGCCAGGGCGCCGATCATCGCGCTGACGGAGTGCCCCACCAGCACCACCGGGCCCACGGCGTATTCATCAACAATCTCGCCCAAGTCATGGGCGTAGCCGGCGAGTGAGCTGTATTTTTCGCTGTCGTACGCGCCCAGGTCGGATTGGCCAGCCCCCACCAGGTCATACAGCACCACACGGAAACGCCCGGTGAAATGAGGAAACAGATAATTCCACATGGTTTGATCACACCCGAAGCCATGGGAGAAAACCAGGGTCGAGGGACCGCTGCCATACACCCTGACGTTGTTGCGCTGCTGAAGGTCCATGGCGTTCTCGTGTGGGGCGTGTGTGGGGGTGGCGTAAGTCTAGATAGTCGGTGGCGTCGGGTCACCTGTTTATAGCGTCGATAGGGTAAAGTCGGCCGATTCAGGATGAAACTTCAGGTAACAAAACATGATGGTGTTCCTACGGCAATGTGTCTTGGGCTTGCTGCTGATCGTTTCCGGCTCGCAAGTGTGGGCCGATACCGTTCCCCCGGCGCCGGTCACGGTTGCGCTGGACCAGCGCGTGATCGACCTGACCCAAACCCTCGACGCTGCCACTCAATCGCGTATGACCACGCAACTCGCCGGTCTGGAACAACGCAAGGGCGCACAGGTGGCAGTGATGCTGCTGCCGAGCACCCAGGGCGTTGGCATCGAGGACTTCGCCAACCAACTGTTCCGTGCCTGGAAACTGGGGCGCAAGGACGTCAACGACGGCATCCTGCTGCTGGTGGCGAAAGACGATCGCAAGGTTCGGATCGAAGTCGGTTACGGCCTGGAGGGCGTGGTCACCGACCTGCTGGCCCACCGCATCATCGAGGAACACATCACCCCGGCGTTTCGCCAGGGCGATTACGCAGGCGGCGTGCAGCAGGCGGTGGACGACCTGACACTGTTGGTGGACGGGGGCAATTTGCCCGAGGTGGCCAAGGCCGGTTTCCCGCCTGAAGCGTATGCGGTACTCCTGGCATTCATGTTTGGCGGGGTGGTCGGGGTATTGATGGGGGCCGAAAAACTCCCTTGGCGCCGGGCCCTGATGGCGGTGGTCGGTGTCACCGTGGTGCTGGTCGCGGTGGCGGGCGGCAAGGACTGGCCGGTCTATTTGCTGTTGCTGCCCCTGTGCATGTTGATCGGTGGCGCTACTTTCGGCGCGTTGTGGCAGGCGAGGGCGGCGTTTTATACCGTGCTGGTGCTGTTGGGCTACATCGCCGGCGTGCTGCTGACCGATAACTTCGTGCGCGAGATATCCCTTATTCACTGGCTGGCTTATCCATTCGCAGGGTTGCTGGTCCTGGGCCTGTATCTGGGCCTGTTCCTGGTGATGAAGAGCATGTGGAAAGAGAGCCAGGGTGGCTTTATCGCGCGGCTGGTGGCGGTGCTGGTGGTGTACGGGATCGTGGGGGCATTGATTGACAAGGGCGCCACGGGATGGCTGCTGGCGTTTCCCTTCGCTTCGTTCGCGGCGCTGTTCATCTTTGCCCACGGTATCAGCGGCGGGTCGGGGTCGGGGTCTGGTGGGGGCTCCAGCTCCTCCGGTTCGAGTTCCAGTTCCAGCAGCAGCTCATCGGGTGGTGGTGGTTCCAGTGGTGGGGGTGGGGCGTCGGGGAGTTGGTAAGCCTCCCCCGGAAGCTAGGCGGGCTTGTAGGCAATCCAGCCCTTGAAGCTGAAGCCCGCGTAGAACAGTTCCACACCTTCGAAGCCTGCCTCCCGTAGCAGCGCTTCATCGTCGTTGGGTGACAGCACCGGCAAGTGGCTGCTGATGGCGGTAATCGCCCGCTGGGCATCTTCAGCCGGTACGCCGGAATCCACGGCATAGGCTGCATAACGCTTCAGCCAGCGCGCTTTTTCCTCTGGCGAGGATTGGGGGAAGCTGTGATGCGCCGCAATCAAAGGCGCGCCCGGCAACAAGCGCCGCCACAGTTCTTTCAAGGTTTGCAGACGCTCTTCGGCCGGGATGAAGTGCAAGGTCAGCAAGGACGTGGCGGCATCGAACGGCCCCTCGGGCGCGGTATCGATATAGCCTTCATGCAACTGCACCCGGGCCATCAGCTGACCCAAGGTGGCCTCGGCCAGCTTCAGCATCTCGGCAGACGGGTCCACCCCCACAAACTGCCACTCGGGCTGGCTGTCGGCAAACTTCTTCAACTCCAGCCCACCGCCTGCGCCGAGTACCAATACCTTGCCGGTGGCCGAGACGCTTTCGCGCAGCAGCAGCGTGCTCATGCGCTGCAAGGACTCGAAACCCGGCACCAGCCTCACCGGGCCTTCGGCGTAGCGGGCGACAGCGTCGGGATCTGAAAACCAGGTCATTGCTGGCTCCTGTTGGCGGGGGAAGCGACAACCCTACTGGGGCAAATTCAGGCTGGCAATTGAAGAGATGTGCAGTTGTGTTAAAACGTTGCCTTTGCTGATTTTGAGAGTACCCCTCGAATGCTTCCCGACATGCTTATCCGCGATGCACGGCCTGAAGACGCGTTATGCGTTGGTGTGCTGGGCATGCAGGTTTTTCTCGATACTTACGCCACCGAAGGCATTCGCGACTCAATCGCCGCCGAGGCGCTGCAAGCGTTTTCGCCCCAGACGATTTCCGCGCTGATCGCCCAGCCGGGCACGGCCATCATCGTCGCTGAAGCCAACGGGCATCTGGTGGGGTTTGCCCAGGTGGCGATGGACACCAGCCATGCGCTGATCTCAACCCCGAAACCGGCGGAGTTGCAGCGGCTCTACATCCAGGAACGGTTTACCGGGCTCGGACTCGGCTACCGTTTGCTGCAAGCGGCTGAACAGCGTGCAGGGCAGGGTGGCGCTTCTTTGTTGTGGGCGACGGTGTGGGTCGGCAACGAGCGGGCGCTGGGTTTTTACCCGCGTCGTGGTTATGAGCTACTGGGGGCGCCTGCGTATACGTTCCAGAATGAAACCCATGAAAATCGGTTGTTTGGCAAAAGGCTTGGCGTCTAGCCGTCAGAGCGTTTTGCTGAGGAAAACCCGGCTGCTGCCTTGCGGGTCGCAGGGTATTTCACCAAAACGTACCCACCCATTCTTCTCGTAAAATTCCGGGGCCTGGAAACTGATGGTGTACAGCACCGCCGAGCGGCACCCTCGGTGACGGGCTTCGTCTTCGAACGCCTTCAGCAGCGATGTACCCAGGCCTGAACCACGCAGCGCATCGGGCAAATGGAACAGGTCGAGGAACGCCATCCCGAGGCTGGTTTTGCCGGTGATGCCGCCGAGGGTTTCACCGGTGTCGGGATCCTTGATCAGCACCGTCAACGGACGTCGGTCATTGGAGCCGGTGATGTGTTCGTTGAAGGCGGCGAGTCCCTTGCCGAGAAGCTGCTCGGCTTCGGCGTCTGGTTGGTCACCTATCTCAATCAAATGCTGTTTCATCAGGTTCTGCTCCCTGTCAAAGCCGTTCCCGCACCATCCGCATCAGCCGTTCACCCACCTGATCCACGCCTTTGTTTTGCGCAACCACCTGGGCACCTTCCATCAACAACGTCAGCTCTTCAGCCAGCTCCCCGGGCTTGCTCGCCTTGAGCTGCGTGCACAGCAGCTTCACCCGCTCAAACTGGCGTTTTTTATGCGCCTGGATCAGCGCTCGCGCAGGGTGATCGGCCTCCGGAATTTCCGCGAGGGTGTTGGTAAACGGGCAACCGCGATAGCCCGCCCGTTCCAGGTCGTCGACGATAAAACCCGCCAAGCCCAGCAGCTGTTCCCTGGGGGAGTCGGGGTGTTGCTGCGCCAGGCCATCCAGCACATCGCTGTAGCTTTCCGTCAGGCGCTCCAGCCACTCCAGCACCAGCGCATCCTTATTCTCGAAATGCCGGTACACGGTCATCTTGGTCGAGGCGGCCAGTGCCGCAATGGCATCCACGCTGACACGGGTGATGCCCTGTTCGACAAACAGCGTTTGCGCCGCATCGACGATCCGCTCGCGGGGCGGCAGTTGAGGTGTCCGTTGCGCACGCATGCACATTCTCCACTTGACAGCGATACCATTGAGTATCGCATGATACTTATTGGTATCGTCCGATACCGAAGAGTATTCATCATACCCGTTTGGAGGGTTTCATGTACCTGTCTGAATATGCCGATCAGGATGCTACCGGCCTGGCACGCCTGATCCACACCCACGCTGTCAGTGTCGACGAGGTGCGCGCGGTGGCCCTGCAAGCCATCTTAGCCGTCAACCCGCAGATCAACGCCCTGGTGGAAGCCTGGGACGATGAACCGGTTGCGGCCCAAGGCCCGTTCCATGGCGTGCCGCTGCTGCTCAAAGACCTGGGCGTCAGCGCCGCAGGCCGCCGCAATGAACTCGGCAGCGCGCTCGCGCAGGGCTGCACCGCCGATGCCGACTCGGAACTGATGACCCGCCTGCGCCGCGCCGGCCTCATGCCGTTGGGCCGCACCACCACCCCCGAATTCGCCGCCAGCACCACCACCGAAAGCCGGTTTTCAGGCCCCACCCGCAACCCGTGGGACGTGCAGCGCAGCGCCGGTGGTTCCAGCGGCGGCTCGGCAGCGGCGGTGGCGGCGGGGTTGGTACCGGTGGCGCATGCGACCGATGGCGGCGGCTCAATCCGCGTACCCGCGTCCATGTGCGGCCTGTTCGGGCTCAAGCCGAGCCGTGGCCGCGTGCCCATGGGGCCGGACGTCGACGAAGTCTGGAGTGGTTTGGCAGTGCACGGGGTATTGACCCGTTCGGTACGCGACAGCGCTGGCATGCTCGACGCGATCCATGGCGGCGCGCCTGGAGATCCGTTTCACATAGCACCGCCAGAAAACAGCTTTTCGGCGCTTGCCCAACGGGCGCCCGGTTCGTTGCGCATTGCCCTCCAGAGCCTGCCTTTAAACGGGCAGAAGCTGCATCCGGCGGTGGAACAGGCGCTGTTCAATACCGCCAAACAACTGGAAGCACTGGGTCATCAGGTTGAAGAAATCCAGCCGGACATTGGCGTGAGTTGGGAAGCGTTTGTCGAACTCAATGCGCGTTTCTGGTCGTCGAACACGGCAGCCTGGATAGATGCAGTTGCCGGCGCGACGGGTCGTTCGATCAGCGCTGAATACCTGGAACCGGCGACACTGGCGTTGTATCGCCTGGGCAAGTCACTGCAAGCGACAGACCTGTTGGGTGCCCTGTGGGAACGCAACATCGTCGCGCGCCACATGGGTGACCTGTTCCAGCGATATGACGTGCTGCTGTCGCCCACACTGCCCGGGCTGGCGCCGATGATCGGCGACTACAACCAGGGCCAGGCGCAACTGGACGGGCGAGGGTGGATGAATCGAGTGTTTGCGCATTCGCCGTTTACCGCGCTGGCCAACGTCATTGGCGCGCCGGCGATGTCGGTGCCGCTGGGTCATGATTCCCGGAGCGGGCTGCCGATCGGCATGCAGTTCATGGGCGCGTTTGGTCAGGAGGGCATGTTGCTTGGCCTGGCGACGCAACTGGAACGGGCAACGCCTTGGGCTGCACGTCGCCCGCACGTGTGGGCCGGGGGAAACCCGTAACCCAAGGCAAATGCTTTCCCTGTGGCGAGGGAGCTTGCTCCCGTTGGGCTGCACAGCAGCCCCAAAACCAGTCACCAGGTCTCTGAAAAACCGCGTCCACTGAATCAGGGGCGCTTCGCACCCCAACGGGAGCAAGCTCCCTCGCCACAGGGGGAAGTGTGATGGCTAGATATCCATCACCATCTCATGCCACGCCATCCCGCCATGGTCCGACGCCGACGGCTGCACATAGCGATAGCCCATGCGCTTATACAGCTCCACATGGCGGTCCTTGCACATCAGGTGAATGGTCTTCTTGCCCATCGCCTGCATGCGCTGCACGAACTCCGTCATCAAGCGCGTGGAGTAGCCCTTGCCTTGCTGGGCGGGATCCACCACCACCGACATGATCACCACATTCGGCGCATCGGCTGAATGCCCGACCAACTCCTTGAAGGCCTCATCCGACATCACCACTTCATCGGCGCAACCGCAGTTGATGAAACCGACCACAACACCATCCGCCTCCAGGATCAGAAAGCCTTGCGGGTACAGCGCAATGCGCGTGGCGATCTTTTCCAGGGTCGCGGCTTCATCGCCTTCGTAGGCCGAGATTTCGATCTCGTAGCAACGGTTGGCGTCTGCGGGGTTGGCGTTACGGAAGGTGAGGGCGTGCATTGGGTTACCAGAGAAATTGAACGACAGCCCCCATGATAAAGAAAGAACACCCCGACAGCACCGCCGAACACAAAACCCACTCACACCACCGACCCCCTATGGGAGCCGTCGAGCTTTAGCGAGGCCGCGATGGCGGCCATCCTGGCACCATCAATATTCGCCAAGCCGGATAACTGGAAAACCCGCAAATGCGGGTTTTCTCGTAACTGAGCCAGGCTCTATTAAACCCCACCCACCAACTTCCCCCCCTCCAACCGCCGCTTATACGCACTGTCCCGACTCGCCAACCAGAAATACAACGGCGACGTCACCACCAACCCCACCAACCAGGACAAATCCGCCCCGTTGATATGCGCCGAAATCGGCCCGACATACAGCGGCGTATTCATAAACGGAATCTGCACCACAATCCCCACCGCATAGGCCACCAGCGCCTGAGGGTTGTAGCGCCCGTAGATCCCGCCATCCACGCGAAAGATCGAACCGATGTCGTACTTGCCCTTATGGATTGCATAGAAGTCGATCAGGTTGATCGCCGTCCACGGCACCAGTACCACCAGCAGCACCAGCACCATGTCCACGAAGTGCCCGATAAAATCCTTCGACGCAAACACCGCCGCAATCGAGCACGCCGCCAGCACCAGCACCGAGATCACTGCACGCGCCTTGGCGGTGGGGATCCAGCGGTAGGCAAAGGTCTGTACCAGGGTGATCAATGACAGCACCGCACCGTACAGGTTAAGCGCGTTGTGGCTGATCACACTAAGCAGGAACAGCAACAGCATCAGCGGTCCAATGGAGCCGGTCGCCAGTTTGACCGCGTCCATGGTGTCCATGCCCACCGGCGTAGCCAGTACCGCAACCGCACCAAAGATGAACGACAGGCTGGAACCGAGCACGGTGCCCAGATAGGTGGTCCAGAAGGTCGACGCCACCGGCACATCCGCCGGCAGGTAGCGGGAGTAGTCAGACACATACGGCGCAAACGCGATCTGCCACAGCGCGGCCAGCGACACGGTGGCCAGCCAGCCGGAGATGTTGAAGTTACCGCGTGTCAGGAAGTCGGCCGTCTGCACATGGGTGAAGATGTAGCCGAACCCCAGCACGATGCCCGCGCCCAGCACCCAAGTGCCGATGCGGTTGAGGACGTGGATGAAGCGGTAGCCGATGATGCCGATGATCCCCGAGCCGATGGCGCCGATGACGATGCCGACCGGTACCGGGATCACGTCGACGACGCCGTGCAGGGATTTGCCCGCCAATACGATGTTGGAGGCGAAGAAGCCGATGTACATCACGCCGGCGATCACCACCACCAGCAGTGCGCCAAGGGAGCCGAACTGGGCGCGGCTCTGGATCATTTGCGGGATGCCCATCTGCGGGCCCTGGGCCGAGTGCAGCGCCATCAGCACGCCGCCGACGAGGTGGCCGACGAGGATGGCGATGATGCCCCACACCAGGTTCAGGCCGAACAGTTGCACGGCCAGCGCGCCGGTGACGATGGGCAACGGCGCAATGTTGCCGCCGAACCACAGGGTGAACAGGTCTCTTACCTTTCCGTGGCGATCTTCCGGGGGCACGTATCCAATCGTGTGTTTTTCGATAAGCGGGGCGGAGGATGTTGCAGTGGTAACCATGACGAGCTCCAAGGCAAGGTGAGTACGTTGACGTACTTCGCTGGGCGGCGCGTGTGCGTCGCTTTTGTTGTTGGAGTGATCATGTGCAATGGTCACAGGGAGGTAAATTAGTAAGTTTGTTGCTATAGACCTTAAAAATAATATCTCGCGGGGTTTTTTGCTCCGGTATGTTGCATGCACTTGAATCAGTGTGAAAAAGCCGATTTTCACGCACTTGTTTGGGGCGAAATCCCACGTTTATGGAGGTCCCGATGGCTGCCTATAACCTGCGCCAGCTCAGATATTTTGTAACCACGGCCGAGTGCGGCAGCGTGGCAGAGGCCTCGCGCAAGCTCTATATCGCGCAACCGTCGGTGTCGACGGCCATCAAGCAGTTGGAAGACAGCTTCGGTGTGCAGCTGTTTATCCGCCATCACGCCCAAGGGGTGTCACTGACGCCGAGTGGTGCGCGGTTCTATCGCAAGGCCCTGGAGCTGCTGCGGGTGGCCCATGAGTTTGAGCAGAACGCCCTGGCAGACAATGACGTGGTGGCGGGGCAGATCGATATCGGTTGCTTCGAAACCGTGGCACCGCTGTATTTGCCGCGGTTGATTGCCGGTTTCCGGGAGCGTTGGCCGGGGGTGGAAATCCGTCTGCGCGATGGCGAACAGCAGGAACTGGTGCAGGCGCTGACGGCCGGCAGTATCGATGTGGCGATGCTGTTTGAGCATGACCTGGGCAGCGCCATCGAGACCACGCCGCTGATGCCGCCGCAGCAACCCTATGCGTTGCTGCCGGCGGATCACCGGTTTGCGCAGCAGGCCAAGGTGTCGTTGGCGGACTTGGTGCTGGAACCGATGATTTTGCTGGATGTGCTGCCGAGCCGGACGTACTTCGTGAGCATCTTTGAAGAGCGTGGGCTGACGCCGAATATTGTCTTCAGTTCGCCGTCGATCGAGATGGTGCGGGGGATGGTAGGGCGCGGGTTCGGGTTTTCGATCCTGGTGACCAAGCCGTTTTCGCCGTATTCCTATGACGGGCAGAAGCTGGTGTGCGTGCCGTTGGCGGAGACGGTGACGGGGTCGGGGTTGTCGGCGGTGTGGTTGCGGCGGGCGCCGTTGACCAAGCCGGTGCAGTTGTTTGTGGAGTATTGCCGGGAAGAGCTGGCGCGGTTGTTAGGTTAGACACAGAACTAAAAATGTGGGAGCGGGCTTGCTCGCGAAAGCGGTGGATCAGTCAATACATCGGGTGACTGTCACACCGCATTCGCGAGCAAGCCCGCTCCCACATTTGGCCCGCGTTTCAGGCGCGAATCGAGTCGAGCATGCGCAACAACATGGCATCGCAAGCCTTCAGTTGCGCAACACTCACAAACTCATCCGGCTTATGCCCCTGGTCCATGCTCCCAGGCCCGCACACCACCGTCGGAATGCCCGCCGCATCAAACAACCCACCCTCGGTCCCGAACGCCACGGTGCCAAATTCCCGCGAGCCGCAAAACGCCGCAATCAGCTCCGCCGCCTGGCTGCGCTGGTCGGTGGCCAGCCCCGGGTACGCCGACAACTCACTGAAGCGAATCGCACTCTGCCGGCTCACCGCCTGCATCCGCGGCAACACCTGCTGCATCGCATAGGCTTGCAGCTCCTCGGCCACTTCACCCGGGTCCATCGAGGGCAGGGCGCGCACTTCAAAGTCAAAACGGCAATCGGCAGGCACGATATTCAACGCCTTGCCCCCGGAGATCACCCCGGTTTGCACGGTGCTGAACGGCGGGTCAAAGCGCTCGTCCTGATGCACCTTGAGGCGCTGGCCGATTCGCCCCAGCTCACCAATCAACTCCGCCGCATACTCGATCGCATTCACGCCCTGGGGCGCATACGCCGAATGGCAGGCCTCGCCATGCACTTCACATCGCATGGCGAGCTTGCCTTTATGGCCCAGCACCGGCTTCAACTCGGTGGGCTCGCCGATAATGCACAGCAGCGGTTTCACCGGCCATTGTTCCAGCACCTTGAGCAACGAACGCACCCCAAGGCAGCCGACTTCCTCGTCGTAGGACAGGGCGATGTGCACCGGCATGCGCAAGTCTGCGCTTGCCAAGGCCGGCACCAGCGCCAGTACACAGGCGATGTAGCCCTTCATGTCCGCCGTGCCCCGGCCAAACAGCTTGCCGTCGCGTTCGGTCAACTCAAACGGCGGCAACGTCCACGGCTGGCCATCCACCGGCACCACATCGGTGTGCCCCGACAGCACAATCCCGGGCACATTCGCCGGGCCGAGGGTGGCGAACAGATTGGCCTTGCTGCGCTCATCGTTGTAGATCAACTCGCAAGGCACGCCGAACCCTGCCAGGTAATCGCGCACGAACTCGATCAGCTTCAGGTTGGATTCGCGGCTGGTGGTATCAAACCCCACCAGCGCCTGCAGCAGTTCCCGGCTGGTGCTCATCGGTCGTCTCCGGCCACGCCGTAGCCAGGGGAGCGGTCCGGGGCGAGGGCGCGGTCGATGTAGTCCTGCACCTGTGGACGGTAGGCGTCCCAGAGCTTTTGCAGCTCGGCGATCGGCTGCTCGTCGGCCCAATCCACCCGCAGGTTGATGATCGGCCAGGTCAGCTCGCCCACCACCACCAGCGCGGCGGAATGCACCGGCCCGGCTTCGCCCCCGGCGGCAATGGCTGCATGCATCGCGGCCAGCAGGCGGTCTGCCAGTTGGCCTTCGCCTTGCTCGAAGGCCTTGACCATCGCCTCGATCACCGCGCGGTCGGCGAGCATATTGCCGGCGGCCACGCACTGTTCGCCAGACACCGCATTGTGGGTGCCAAGGGTTTCGTTGCCGCTGAAATGCACCGTGCGCCCGAGGTGATCAATCGCCGTCAGTTGCCGGTATTGGCTGTAGCCGTTGCGGGTCAGGGCCTTGTCTACGGCATCGGCAGGGGCAAGGCCTTGCTCCAATAGATCGAGTACGTCCGGGCCGAGGGCGGGCAGGGTGATGTTCTGGGTCGAGACCGCACCCACGCCGGGCCGCAGCCATGGGCAGCGGGCGCCTACGGCGATGCTCGATGAGCTGATGGCAATGCCCATCTGGCCGGTTTCCGCGCAGCGGGCGACGATTGAAAAGGTCATGTCGTGCCTCCTTGGATTACTCGGGGATGACTGCAATCACGTCGATTTCCATCAGCCACTGTGGCTGGCCCAGGGCCGAAACCACCAACCCGGTGGAGATCGGGAACACGCCCTTGAGCCACTTGCCGACTTCCTGGTACACCGGCTCGCGGTAGCGCGGATCGATCAGGTAGGTGGTGGTCTTGACGATGTGGCTCAGGTCGCTGCCGGCCTCTTCCAGCAGTTGCTTGACGTTTTTCATTGCCTGTTCGGCTTGCGCGCGCGGGTCGCCAAGGCCGATCAGGTTGCCGTCGAAATCGGTGCCCACCTGGCCCCGTACATACACCGTGTTGCCGGCGCGTACGGCCTGGCACAGGTCATTGTCCAGGCTCTGGTTAGGGTAGGTTTCCTTGGTGTTGAACATGCGGATGCGAGTGTGAGTAGGCATCAAAAAAACTCCAGAAAAAAGTAATCAGGCGCTGACAGGTGAGGTGTGAACAACCGGTGCGGGCTCGCGGTATTCAAGGTATTGGCGCTGGATGGCGATATGGTCGGCCACATACTTGGCGTCATGCCACACACCCCAGATAAACGACGAGCCCCGGCGCGACTGCCATGGCAAACCGAGGAAGTAGACGCCCGACTCGCTGGCTACGCCGCGCTGGTGCTGCGGCTTGCCGGCGGCGTCAAATGCGTCGACCTTCAGCCAGCTGTAATCCACGGCAAAGCCGGTGGCCCAGATGATTGAAGTGATACCGGCCTTGGCCAGGTCCAGTTCCAGGATCGGGTGCTTGATGCACTCGGCATCGGGAAACACACGACGCGCTTCGGGCTCTGGCGGCAGGTCGAGGCCGTTACGCTCGATATAGGCATCCGCCGCATCCAGCAGGGCCAGGTAGTTCTCATCGCCGCGGGCCAGGTTTTCCACTAGGTTGGGCTGGAAGCTCGCAACGCTGCCGTTGAAGGATTGGGTCAGGCCGACCAGGGTCATGCCTTGCTGGGCCAGCTCGCGGAAGTCAATGGTCTTGCCGCCGTGGGCGCCGCTCACCGCAATGGTCACGTGCTCGCGGCCGGGTTTCATCGCGGCCTGGTCCCACTCACCCAACACGCCCAGCCACCAGCAGAAATCGCGGTTGCGATAGGCACGCGGTGGGCGGTCGTGAGCACCCACCGACAGGTACACCTGGCGCCCGGAGCGTTGCAGTTCGTCGGCGATCTGCACCCCGGAGGAACCCGCCCCCACCACCAGCACCGCGCCGGCCGGCAGTTGCGCGGGGTTGCGGTAGTCGGCGGAGTGGATCTGGTGCAGCGCGCTGTCTTGAGGGGCAATCGCCGGAATCACCGGCTTCTGGAACGGCCCGGTGGCCGCCACCACGCGGTTGGCTTCGATCACGCCTTCGCTGGTGTGGATGGTGAAGCCGGGGCGACCGATATTGCGCACCACCGAGGTCACGTCGACGCCGGTACGAATCGGTGCATTGAACTTGCGTGCATAGGCTTCGAAGTAGTCCGCCACACGCTCTTTCGGCGCAAAGCCATCGGGGGCGACGTTATCGAAGGCCAGGCCCGGAAAACGGTCATGCCAGGCCGGGCCGTTGGCGACCAGCGAATCCCAGCGGCCGGTGCGCCAGCGCTCGGCGATACGGCTGCGCTCCAGCACCAGGTGCGGCACGCCTTGCTTGCTCAGGTGCTCGCTCATGGCGACGCCAGCCTGACCGGCTCCCACCACCAGCGTGTCTGTTTTTGTTATTGCTTGAGTCATGTGTCTGTCCTTGCGTAATGCAGTTGGATTCAGCTTGGGCATGGCTTCAAGGCTAGGGGGAGGGCGGTTTTTAATAAAATATTATTAAGCTGGGAAGTGAGCATAAATATCGGATGCAGGCTCACCCTATCGGGTGATTTCGAGGATGGAGCGGGTGTGCAACCATCCTTGCAGTTCTTTCAGCGAGTGTTTGAAGTGGAAAACGACCGGCTTTCTTCTGCGCAATGGTTCGAACAGATGGCCCGGGTGACCGATAGCATCGGGCAATCGGGGTTCGCCGCGACCTTGTTCGAGGCTCTCGGTTATCTCCAGCCGATCCAGGCCACCACGCTGTATTTCTACCCGCGCGGCGGCATGCCCAGTGCGCTGTTCGAGCTGGACGGGCCATGGTTGCCACAAGGCAATGTGCGCCAGTACCTGTCGGGGTTTTATCTGCTCGACCCGTTTTACGGGGCCTTTGTGGAGGGCGTCAGCTCCGGGTGTTACGAGCTGGCCGAGGTCGCCCCCGATCACTTCGAGCTCAGCGAATACTTCCAGTCGTTTTACCGGCACTCCCATCTGGAGGATGAGCTGAACTACATCCTGCAGTCGAGCAACGGCTCGAGCCTGGCGGTGTCGCTGGCCTTTACGCAAAAGCTCGACGCCACCATCACCGGCCAATTCAAACGCATCGCGGCGTGGGTGCTGGCGGTGCTGGGCAAGCATTTCGTTGGCCTGGATGCCCAGGGGGCGCGTTTTGAAAACCTGCTGGAGCAGCGCATTCACTCGGCGCTGAACAACTTCGGCTCGTCGATATTGACCGAGCGGGAATGCCGGATCGCCCAACTGATCCTGCGGGGGCATTCCACCCGTTCGCTGGCCGAACGCCTCGACGTCTCGGAAGACACCATCAAGTCCCACCGCAAGCACATCTACACCAAGCTCGATATCGGCGCGCAATCGGAACTGTTTGCCCTGTTTATCGATTCGCTGGCCGAAGCCCAGGGAGTGCTGAGCAAAGATCCCCTCGAAAGCTACATGAGCAAGCACCGCTGAGCGGCGTTGCTCGCCCTTGCGTCATTACTAATAAGAGAGAAATACCATGAACGTACCCGCCCAACTGAACCGCCTGACCGAGGACTACCAGAAGTCGGATGCGGCCCACCACATCCATGCATTTGTCGATCAAAAAGCGCTGAATGCCGAAGGCCCGCGGGTGATGGTGCGCGGTGAGGGCCTTTACCTGTGGGACAGCGAAGGCAAGCGTTACCTGGACGGCATGTCGGGCCTGTGGTGCACCCAGCTGGGTTACGGTCGCAGGGACTTGACCGCTGCCGCTGCCGCCCAGATGGACCAGTTGGCGTACTACAACATGTTCTTCCACACCACCCACCCGGCGGTGATCGAGCTGTCGGAGTTGCTCTTCAGCCTGTTGCCGGGCCACTACAGCCACGTGATCTACACCAACTCCGGCTCCGAGGCCAACGAAGTACTGATCCGTACCGTGCGCCGTTACTGGCAAGTGGTCGGCCAGCCGCAGAAAAAAATCATGATCGGGCGCTGGAATGGTTATCACGGCTCCACGCTGGCGGCGTCTGCCCTGGGCGGCATGAAGTTCATGCACGAGATGGGCGGCCTGATTCCCGACGTGGCACACATTGACGAACCCTACTGGTACGCCCATGGCGGCGAGCTGACGCCTGCCGAGTTCGGCCGCCGCTGCGCCTTGCAGCTGGAAGAGAAAATCCTCGAGCTGGGCGCTGAAAACGTCGCCGGGTTTATCGCCGAGCCGTTCCAGGGCGCGGGCGGCATGATCTTCCCGCCGGAAAGCTACTGGCCCGAGATCCAGCGCATTTGCCGGCAATACGATGTGCTGCTGTGTGCCGATGAGGTGATTGGTGGCTTTGGCCGTACCGGCGAATGGTTCGCCCATCAACACTTCGGTTTCGAGCCCGACACACTGTCCATCGCCAAGGGCCTGACCTCCGGTTACCTGCCGATGGGTGGCCTGGTGCTGAGCAAGCGCGTGGCCGATGCGCTGGTGGAGCGCGGCGGCGTGTTTGCCCACGGGCTGACCTATTCCGGGCACCCGGTCGCGGCGGCGGTGGCGCTGGCCAACCTCAAGGCGCTGCGGGACGAAGGTATCGTGCGCCAGGTGAAGAACGACACCGGACCGTACCTGCAAAAAATCCTCCATGAAGTGTTTGGCAATCACCCGATGATCGGCGAGATCCAGGGCACGGGCTTGCTCGCGGCCTTGCAGTTCGCTGAAGACAAGAGCACCCGCAAGCGCTTCGAGAACGAAAACGACCTGGCCTGGCAGTGCCGCACGTTTGGTTTCGAAGAGGGCGTAATCATTCGCTCGACGCTGGGCCGCATGATCATGGCACCGGCACTGGTGGCCACGCGCACTGAGCTGGACGAGCTGGTTGAAAAGACCCGCATCGCCGTGGATCGCACCGCACGGATCGCGGGAAAACGCTGAAGTGACCAGCGCGCCACCCCAGGCGAGGGGTGGTGCGCAACCTCCATCAGGCAACGCTGAACGGCATCGATGCCATCGAATGCCGCGACGCCCTGCACCCCCATTTCCAGGAGTCACCCATGAATACAATAACAAACGTGACCGATACACCCGCTCATCAATCCTCACCCAAAGCCGCCTCGTCCCGCCGCTTCCGTCAGCCGCTGGGTCTTATCGGGCTGGTGTTGTTCGGCCTGGCGTACATGGTGCCGCTGGCGGTGTTTACCACCTACGGGCTGGTGACCCAAATGACCAAGGGCCACTTGCCGACCGCCTACATGCTGACTCTCGCCGCCATGCTGCTGACGGCCTACAGCTATGGGCGCATGGTCCAGGCGCATCCCTATTCGGGCTCGGTCTACTCCTACACCCGCAAGGCGTTTGGCGCCTACTTCGGCTTCATCGCCGGGTGGACCCTGTTGCTGGACTACATCTTCCTGCCGTTGCTCAGCTATTTGCTGATCGGCATCTACATGTCCGAGTATTTTCCCGGGGTGCCGACCGCCGTGTGGGTGCTCGGCTCGATTGCCCTGGTGACCACGCTGAACCTGGTGGGCATCGAGTCCATCACCCGGGTCAACTGGATACTCATCGTCGCCCAGTTGGTGTTCATCGTGGTGTTCGTGGCGTTGTCGGTGCACACCCTGAGCGAGCAGTCCGCACCCGTGTCGCTGCTGGCGCCATTCCACCATGAAGGCTTCAGCGCGCCGCTGATCATGGCGGGCGCCGCGGTGCTGTGCCTGTCGTTTCTTGGCTTCGATGCGGTGTCGACCATGGCCGAGGAAACCCCCAACCCACGCCGCACCATCCCGTTGGCGATCATGGTGGTGTCGCTGTTCGGCGGCCTGCTGTTCCTGCTGGTTTCGTATTTCGCGCAAATGGTGTTCCCGCAATGGAACAGCTTCGTCGACCCGGATGCCGCCTCGGTGGATGTGATGCGCCGGGTGGGCGGCGAACTGCTGGTGACCGCCTTTACCGCAACCTATGTCGCCGGTTGCTTCGCCTCGGCGATGGTCTCCCAGGCCAGCGTGTCGCGGGTGCTGTTCGCCATGGGCCGTGACGGCGCGCTGCCCCGCGTGCTCGGCAAGCTGGTGACGAAAAAGCGCGTGCCCGCCACGGCCATCGTGCTGGTCAGCCTGTTCTCGCTGATTGCCTTGTTCATCACGCTGGATACCGTCGCCAACATGATCAGCTTCGGTGCGCTGTTTGCGTTCTCGGCGGTGAACCTGGCGGTGATCAAGCACTACCTGGTCGACCAGAAGTTGCGCGGTACCAGGAACTACTTGCTGTACGCCGTTGTGCCGGCGCTTGGGTTCCTCAGCACGATCTGGCTATGGAGCAGCCTTTCCAGCCTGTCGTTCACCATCGGCCTGTGCTGGATGGGGCTTGGGCTCCTGTGCCTGCTGGGCATCACGCGGGGGCTGCGCGTGAAGATGCCGGAACTGCAGATCGCCGAGTGAACCCCTCTTTTATCCATCGCCATTCATTGGGAGTACAACGTGTTCGACCTTAACTACTGGCAACAGCGTGTTGCCCGCCAGACGTTCATCAACACCGCCCTGATCGGTGGCCGCTCAGTGAGCGCGGCATCCGGGGCGACCTTCGACGCCATTAATCCTGCGACCCAGCAGTTGCTGTCGCGGGTTGCAGCCTGCGGTGACGCAGAAGTCGACCTGGCCGTGCGCAGCGCACGCCAGGCCTTCGAGACCGGCCCCTGGCGACGGATGCCGCCGGTGGAGCGCAAGAAAATTTTGATCAGGCTCTCCGAATTACTGATGACCCACCGCGAGGAACTGGCGCTGCTCGATTCGCTGAACATGGGCAAGCCGGTGATGGACGCCTACAACGTTGACGTGCCCGGCGCCGCCAATGTGTTTGCCTGGTACGGCGAAGCCCTCGACAAACTCTACGATCAAGTCGCGCCCACCGCTCACAACGCGTTGGCAACCATCACGCGTGAAGCACTGGGGGTGATCGCGGCGGTGGTGCCGTGGAACTTCCCGCTCGACATGGCCGCCTGGAAACTCGCGCCGGCGTTGGCGGCCGGTAACAGCGTGGTCTTGAAACCTGCCGAGCAGTCGCCGTTTTCTGCCCTGCGCCTGGCCCAGCTTGCCCTGGAAGCCGGTGTCCCGGAAGGTGTGTTGAATGTGGTGCCCGGCCTCGGCGAAAGTGCCGGCAAGGCCCTGGGGCTGCACCCCGACGTGGATTGCCTGGTGTTCACCGGCTCCACTCAGGTGGGCAAATACTTCATGCAGTATTCCGCCCAGTCCAACCTGAAACAGGTGTGGCTGGAGTGTGGCGGCAAGAGCCCGAACCTGGTGTTTGAGGACTGCCAGGACCTTGACCTTGCGGCGGAGAAGGCCGCCTTCGGCATCTTTTTCAACCAGGGCGAAGTGTGTTCGGCCAACTCCCGCCTCTACGTGCAACGCTCCATCCATGACGAATTCGTCGAGCGCCTGATCGCCAAGTCGCGCGCCTGGATGCCGGGTGATCCGCTGGACCCCGGCAGTGCGGCCGGGGCCATCGTCGACAGTCAGCAAACCGCACGCATCATGCACGCCATCAGCCAGGCCCAGGGGGAGGGCGCCAGGCTGTTGTGCGGTGGCGAACAGTTGGCCATCAATGGCTCCTCCAACTTCATCCAGCCAACCATTTTTGCCGACGTGACCCGCGACATGGCCCTGTCCCGTGATGAAGTGTTCGGCCCGGTGCTTGCCGTCAGCGCTTTCGACACGGAAGAGCAGGCGATACAGCAGGCCAACGACAGCCTCTACGGCCTGGCGGCCTCGGTCTGGAGTGATGACCTCAACCGTGCGCACCGTGTGGCCCGTGCCCTGAATGCCGGGACGGTGTCGGTCAACACCATCGACGCCCTGGATGTGGCGGTGCCGTTCGGTGGTGGCAAGCAATCCGGGTTCGGGCGTGATTTGTCGCTGCACGCTTTTGATAAGTACACGCAGCTGAAAACCACCTGGTTTCAGCTGCGTTGACTCAAGCGGTTATCCGGTCGTGTATTTATGCGTGCGCGACCGGCACAACTACAGGCAAAATCAGTGCGAACTCAGAGGGCTTTGAACACCATGGTCACTATTCGCGTAATGAGCACTGCCGACTACGACGCCGTGCTCGAACTGATGCAGAAAACGCCTGGCATCTCCCTGCGCGATGCCGACTCCCGCGAGGCCACTGAGCGTTACCTGGAGCGCAATCCAGGCATGAGTTTCGTCGCCGAGGTCGACGGGGGGCTGGTTGGGTGCGTGATGTGCGGGCACGATGGCCGGCGCGGGTATTTGCAGCACCTGCTGGTGCTGCCCGCGTATCGGCGCCAGGGTATTGCGAACGCGTTGGTTGAGCGCTGCCTCACCCGCCTGGCGCAATTGGGCATCCGCAAATGCCACCTGGATGTGTTCAAGACCAACGACAGCGCTGCCCGTTATTGGCAGGGCCAGGGCTGGCAGTTGAGGACCGATATTGATCGCTATTCGTTTACCCGGCCGGGTGACGAGAACGCCTGACGTCCATGGAGGGACAGATGCTCGAGATACGACGCGCCACGCTGGAAGATGCACAGGCAGCCTTCGACATTCGCCTGTTGGCCATACGCAGCCAATGCATCGGCGCCTATACGTCCGAGCAGATGATGTTGTGGACGCAAGGCGCAGCCAAGGACGGTTACGACACGCTGATGGACAAGCATTTTTACCTGGGCTGCGTGAACGCTGAACCTGTGGTCACCGGCATGCTGGATCTGGCGAACAACGAAATCGGTGCGCTGTTTGTGCTGCCCGGGTTTACCGGACGCGGGATTGGCAAGCAGATACTGGCGTATCTGGAAGCGTTGGCGCAGGAATTGGGGATCGAGGAAGTGATCCTGGACGCGACGTTGAACGCGGCGGATTTTTATCGACGGTGTGGGTATGTGGGCGATGAGCAGGCGATCTACCACTCGCCATCGGGGTTGCAGTTGGCCTGTATTCCTATGCGTAAACACCTGCGCCGTTTGCGCTGACACGGAAAAACTGTGGTGAGGGCGCTTGCTGTGGCGAGGGAGCTTGCTCCCGCTGGGTCGCGAAGCGGCCCCAATAAAGCTATCGCAATCTGACTGAAAGAACTCGCTGACCTTCTTGGGGCTGCTGCGCAGCCCAGCGGGAGCAAGCTCCCTCGCCACAGGTCATGTGTCGTCTTGGGTATTGAACTCCGTACGCAAACACCTGATCACCTCGCTCACCGAAGCTCCTTGAACCACCGGCGGCGTCGGGCTCTCACCAAACTCCCGCCAGATAAAAAGCGTCAGCTCCGCACCGTCGGTAGCCTTCTGCTGCGTCCCGAAATTCTGCAACACCCGATAGCGCTCATCCTGCCAGAACAGCGCTTCAACCCATCCATACACCGGTATGAAATGAAAGTGCAGCGGGAAGCCCGGCATATGCCCGAACCGGCTGATGTAAAGCCACTTGGGCTTCAACTGAGCCTCCATGACCCGCTGGGTTTTGGCCAGCAACCCACCCAGCTCCGCGAGCGCCGCATCGGGCATCTCGGCCAGTGAGTCAACCGGCGCCTTGGCACCCAGCATCAGGTAGCCCGGCAGTGCGGATGACAGGTGATGATTCAGCAGCCAGTGCTCGGTCTCATGCACAACAAAGGATGGATCGATCTTCATCGACGGGCTTCCATGCGAAGAGGCTTGGCAGGATACCAAGAGTCATCGCCCTGTATCCCGCAAATGCAGCGGATCTGTCTCTATCGCGGCATTCACCTTATAGATACGGTTCATCCATACCTATTCAATGCCGAGAAAACCATGGACCTGACCGCAATCCCCTTTGGCACCACCGACTGGTCGACCCTCGAGCCGGTGATGCATCCCGGCGAAACCGGCAGTGCGTATTGGCGCACTTGCCAGTTCGGTTCAACCCGCGTGCGCATGGTCGAATACAGCGCCGGTTACCTGGCTGATCACTGGTGTTGGCGCGGGCATATCCTGCTGTGCCTGGAAGGTGAGCTGCACACCGAGCTGGAGGATGGCCGGCAGTTCACGCTGACTGCCGGGATGAGTTATCAGGTGGGCAATGACATGGAGGGGCATCGGTCATCGACTACCGTCGGGGCGAAGTTGTTCGTGGTGGATTGAGGCGTCAAGCCAGTCGCACAATCAACTTGCCGAAGTTGCGCCCCTCCAGCAGCCCGATAAACGCCTCAGGCGCTTGCTCTAGGCCCTCGACAATGTCTTCGCGCCACTTCAGCTTGCCCTGATCAATCCACTGCGCGGCTTCCTGCAAGAAGTCGTCCTGCTGCTCGTCAACAAACTCGGTCTGGATAAAGCCGCGCACTGTGAGGCTCTTGGCGAGGATGTCGTGCATAGTCGCCGGCAGTCGGTCGACCTGTTGCCCGGGCACCGAGCGGTCGTTGTAATGGGCGATCAGCCCACATACGGGTATCCGCGCAAAGTCATTGAGCAGCGGCCTCACGGCATCCCAAACCGCCCCCGAGACATTTTCGAAGTAAACGTCAATTCCATTGGGGCAGGCTTCGGCCAACTGCTGGGCAAAATCCGCCGCGCGATGGTCGATGACGGCATCAAACCCGAGTTCATTTTTCACGAATGCGCATTTCTCCGGCCCACCCGCGATACCCACCGCGCGTGCGCCCTTGATGCGGGCGATCTGGCCGACAACCGAGCCCACTGCGCCACTCGCCGCCGCCACTACCACGGTGTCACCGGGCTTGGGTTGGCCGATAGTGAGCAACCCCGAGTACGCGGTGAACCCCGGCATTCCAAGAACTCCCAGCGCTGTGCTGGGGTGGGCGATGCCCGGATCCAGAAGCCGCAGGTCGAGGCCGTCCGAGAGCGCAAATCGCTGCCAGCCGGCATAGGCAAGCACGATGTCGCCCTCTTGCCACAACGGGTTTCGTGAATGTTTGATCCGCGCGACCGTGCCGCCCACCATCACCTCGCCGATGCCCACTGGCTCGGCATAGGATTTGGCCGCACTCATGCGCCAGCGCATGTAGGGGTCGAGGGACAGATAGAGGTTTTCCAGCAACACTTCGCCTTCGGCAGGCTCGGGAATCGCGCTGTACTCCACGCGAAAATCGCTGGGTTGCGGGCGCCCGTCGGGGCGGGCGGCCAGTACGATGCGTTGGTTCTGGAGCTGGGTCATGAGGCTCTTCCTGGTTGATAACGTTCCAGCAGGGTAGTCATGCTCAAGCTATCGAGGTAGGGTGATAGCTGTTGATTCAGAGTTAACCCAAATATGATATCTGACGCGTTTGAACCCTATCTGCTACGAACCTTTATCTCGGTATGCCAGCACGGCAGCCTGAGTGGCGCAGCCCAGCAGGCGGGCAGGGCGCAATCGGCCCTAAGCGCACAAATCCGCCGGCTTGAGGAGTTGCTAGGCCAGCGGCTGTTGCGCAGAACAGGTCGGGGCGTGGTGCCCACTACCGAAGGCGAACTGCTGCTCACCTACGCGACGCGCATTCTGGCCTTGGGCGAGACGGTAGCAGCGCGCCTGAAAGAGCGCACGGTGATGGGCAATGTGCGCGTCGGGCTCTCGGAAGACGTGGCGGTATCGGCGTTGCCGGCAGCGCTCGGCCGGCTGCGGCGCGCCTGCCCGCATGTACACCTGGAGGTCGTTGTTGATCACGGCGACGCACTCGCCGAACGTTGGAGTGACGGCGAGCTGGACGTGGCCATTGGCGTCAGCTCATCGTTCAACGCCGACCCTGTGCACGCCTGGAACGTCGAGCTGTACTGGGTGTGCGCGATTGATGAAGAAATCGATGCGGCGCTGCCGCTGGATGTCATCGTGTATGCCGAACCCTGTGCCTGGCGGCGCTTGATGTTTGATGCCTTGCTGAACGCCGGGCGGGATTTTCGGGTCACGGTGACCAGCCCGAACATTGGCGTAATCACCGCAGCGGTGGAGGGCGGATTGGGTGTGGCCTTGCTGCCGGCGGAGAATATTCGGCCGGAGACCATGCGCATCATTTCCTTGGCTGAAAGCGATGGGCCTATTTTGAGTGTCAACTACGGCCTGTACGCCGTTCCACGGCAAAGCGACAGCATCCGCGCGGCAGTGGAACTGCTCACCGAGAGTTTTCACGCGATGACTCAACCCTTGCGATAAACCCCCGCCAACTCCCGCGCCAGCCCAATGAAATTCTGCAACGGCGTCGACGGATTGAACGCGCGCCGCACCAGGGTGATCGGTGCCAGCAACCTTGGCCGTGCATCGCTGATCCGGCAGTACACCACGCTTTCGCGATGCACGTCGCGCATCGACGCCGGCACCACCGAGATGCCTTCGCCGGCGGCCACCAGGCTGACGTTGGTCAGCATGCGCTCCACTTCAAAGGCAATCTTCGGCTCGAAACCGGCGTTCTGGCAGGCCTTGATCAGGTTGGCGTACATCCCCGGCGCGCCGGGGCGGCGGACCAGGATGAAGCGTTCGTCCTTGAGGTCGGCCATGGTGATTTTTGGCTCGGCGCCCTTGAGCAGCGCATGCCCGACGGGCAGGGTCAGCAGCATTTCTTCGTTGAGCAATCGGTGGAACGTGAGGCTCTGGTGGTCGCCCACCGGTGCGCGGAGGATGCCGATGTCGATGCGTTTTTCGATGGTGTCTTCGGTGACTTCCCGGGCGCTGCCTTCGTTGATCGAGAGCTCCACGCCCGGGTATTGCTCGCGGTAGGCGCGGATGATTCGCGGGATCAGCGGGTGGGCGGCGGCGGAACTGGTGAAGGCAATGACCAACGTGCCTTCGATACCCTGGGCAGCGCGAGCCGCCTTGAGGGAACCTTGCTCGACGCGGGCGAGGATCACTCGCGCTTCATCGAGAAACACCAGCCCGCCGGCAGTCAGGTCGACGCCCTTGGGGTGTCGCTTGAACAGGTCGAATCCCAGCTCTTGTTCGAGGGCACGTATCTGTTGGCTGAGGGGCGGCTGCTGCATGTTCAGGCGAGCGGCAGCGCGGGTGAAATGTCGCTCTTCGGCCACCATGATGAAATAACGTAAATGGCGAAGTTCCATGGTGGTATATCCCGTGACAAGACTTTATTATTTGTGGCCTGAATGCGCCTTGGCGACCAATATGCCGAAAGTGGCCTGATCCGACAATAACAATAAATAAAAAGACCATGGAGCATTGATGTCGACCCGATTTTCGAATAACGCCACCTTGCCTATTTTGATTGCCATTGCTCTTGGCATGGTGTTGGGGCTTTTTTATCCGGGCGTGGCAGTCGAGATGAAGCTGCTCAGTGACGCCTTTATAAAAGTGGTCGGGTTACTGATGCCATTTCTGTTGTTTGTGCTGGTGTCGACCGGTGTCGCAGGTATCAAGCGCGAGCCCCACCATCGGCATGTAGTGGGGCGGATCGTGGTGTATTTCCAGCTGATGTCCCTTGCTGCATTGGTGTTGGGAATGTCGACGGGGTGGTTGTTCAGCCTGGATCATACGGCAGTGGCCAACCTGGATTTTGATCATCTGACACCGCCTGCCGCGCCCGAAACGCTGTTGCACGAGCTGTCGATGACCTCGATTTCGTCCAGTCTTTACAAGGTTTTCACCCAAAGCCTGGTGCTCCAGGTGATGCTGGTGGCGGTGCTGTGCGGCCTGCTGCTGGGGCGTGGCGGCCAGGTCGCAAACCGCTGCCTCGGTTGGCTGGAAGCGGCGGTCGCCGGGTTGTTCTGGTTGCTGCGGTTTATCCTGAAGTTCGCACCGCTGGCGGCGTTTGGGGCGATGGCATTTGTGGTGGGAAAGTACGGTTTAAGTTCGGTGCTGCCGCTCTTGAAGTTCATTGTTGTTATTTACCTGGTTTGCGCGGTGTTCGTCATTCTAGTGTTCGCCACGATTACCCGCCTGCTCGGCGTTAAATTGAGCCGGCTAATTGCTTACTTGAAAGAAGAGTTGTTGTTGGTGACGTTCACCGGCTCTTCAGTGGCCGCACTTCCAGGTTGCGTCAGCAAACTTGAGGCGCTGGGCTGTGATCGCCAATTAGTGCGCCTGGTGTTGACCACCGGGTATACGTTCAACTTGGCCGGTACCAATCTTTACCTGACTACTGCCATTATGTTCTTGGCGCACCTCGCCGGAGTGGAGATTGCCGTACCCGAGTTGCTGGCGGTGCTGGTGATCTGCCTGTTTACCTCGCTGGGGTCTACCAGTGTGGCGGGCTCGGCGCTGTTTACCCTGATTGCTACCTTGAACATCCTGCAACTGGTGCCACTGGAAGGGGTGGGTTTGTTGTTGGGAGTGGAGCGGCTGATGAAGTGTCGGTCGTTGACCAATGTGCTGGGCAATTGCGTGGCGTGCCTGGCGATATGCGGGTGGCAGAAGTCGATTGACCATGGGGTGTTGAAGCGGGAACTGAGTCACTGAGCCGAACATGCTTTCCAGACCCAAACGCGGTCAAATGTGGGAGCGGGCTTGCTCGCGAATGCGGTGGGTCAGCCAATAAATCTGCTAACTGATACACCGCCTTCGCGAGCAAGCCCGCTCCCACATTCAGATCGCATTTCAGCCCTTGGCGTTGAGCAACTTGTCGAACGCCTTGTCCAGGTTGCCTTCAGCACCTTTCAGCTTCTCACGACGCTCCTTCAACCAACTCTGGTCCGCGTCGAGATTCTTGCGCGCTTCCACCAGCATCCGCTTGACCTCTTCCGGCTGCGGCCCACCCGTACCCTTGCGAGTCTTGACCATCGTGGTCGGCGACAGCGCAGCACGGAAACCGGCCTCATCCAGCGGCAACGTATTCGGCGTCCATTTGTATTTGTCCGCGGCCTGGGTGTACAGCTTCTGCGCGTCCGCATACGCGAAGGTCTTCGGCGTGGTGCCATTGCTGCGCGCCTCGGTGACGATCAACGAGGCGAAGCTGTGGCCAATGCGGAACGGCACCTTGAACTGACGCTCCAGGGTGTCGGCCAACTCCATGGACGTGGTCCATTCCGACTCCAGCTCATCCAGCGCTCGCTGCGGGTTGATCTGCAGCGCATCCAGCACGGCATCCATGCTTTTGAACATGTCATCGGTGGACTGGAACAGCCCCAATGAATCGAACGCAAACTTGTAGTCGGTCATGCCGGTGGTGACGTTATGCGCGCGCAAGGTCACGGTTTGCGCCAGGCCCACCACGTCGGAGGCCGATTCCCGAGTGCGCATCAACAACCCCGGGTTGCGTTTTTGCGGCATCGCACTGCTGGTGTAGGTGGACTCTTCGTCCAGCAGCAACCAGGGGCGGATCTGATGGTACTGGGTATGGATATCGCCAATCATCGCGCCGATGCGGATCGCCGAAGACGCCGCGAGGTTGGCCGCCTCGATCGGGATGTCGTAGGTCGACACCTGGCTCGAATCCAGGGAGTTTTCCCGCACGCCGTCGAACCCCAGCAACTCGGCCAGGCGTTCGCGGTTCAGCGGGTAAGCGGAGTTCGCCAGTACCGCGGTGCCCATCGGGCTCAGGTTGAGGCGAGTGTAGAGTTCACGGATGCGTTGGCCGTCGCGATCAAATGCGGCTTCGAACGCCAGCAGGTAGTGCGCATAGCTGATGGGCATGGCCTGCACGCCGTTGGTGTAGGCGGGCACCAGGGTGTCGATGTTCTTGTCGGCGATGTTCAGGATACGTTGGCGGGTGGCGTTCAGTGCCTCGCTGTAGGCCAGCACCTGGGAGCGCAGTTTGGCCAGGCGGTAGGTGGCGAGCATGTCCTGGCGGCTGCGGCCGGAGTGGATCAGCGACGCTTCCGGACCGATCTTGTCGGTCATGATTTTTTCCAGTTGCAACACGTCTTCCGGGCGCTTGCCATCGGGCTGGTCGGCCTGGTCGATGGCAAAGCGCACGCCGCCGGCGATCTTGTGGCCCATGTCCGGCTTGACGATGCCTTCTTCGGTGAGCATCACGATCGAGGCTTTGTTGATGCGGTTCAACCAGGCGAACTGGGTTTGGGTCGGGTCGCCCTTGGCCTTGTGGGCGCTTTGCGAGGAGCCCGGCGTGGCGCCGACTTTGGCCGCCTGGGCGGCGCATTCTTCGGTGGTTTTGCAGGGCAACGCGCCGGTGTCGGCGGCGTAGGCGCCGTAACTGCTGAACAGGGCAAAGGCGACGGCCAGGTGGATCAGGCTTTTTCTGCTATTCATGTGCAACGCTCCGGGAAAAATCACAGCAAGGGCAGGGTGTAGCTGACGATAAAGCGGTTCTGGTCGATATCGCTGCCGCTGCCATTGCTGCGATACGTGCCATTGCGCCATTTCACTTCAAGGTTCTTCAGGGCACCGCTCTGGAACACGTAGCCGATATCGGTGTTGCGCTCCCACTCGGTGCCTTCCAGGGTTCGGGTACGCACGAAGTTGTCACCCTTGAGGTAGCGGGTCATGAAGGTCAGGCCGGGGATGCCGAGGGCGGCGAAGTCATAGTCGTAGCGGGCCTGCCAGGACTTTTCCTCGGGGTTGGCGAAGTCCGGCGAGATCATCACGTAGTTGACGAGGTAGGAGTCGGTACCGTCCAGGTGGGGGAAGCCGGTGGTGCCTTTCATGCGCTGGTAGGCGGCGCCGAACGAGTGGCCGTGGAGGCTGTAGGTGAACTTGGCACCGAAGGCCTGGTTGTCGATGTTGCTATTGCCTTCCTTGCTGGAGTCGGCGTAACGCAGGTCGGTCTTGAACGACTGCGCGTCACCCAGTGGCAGGGTATGGACCAGGTTGAAGATGTGTTGCTTGTAGTTGTTCTCGAGGTTGGCGTAGTGGTAGCCGGTGACCAGGGTTTTGGTCCAACTGTAGCTGGCACTGGCGAAGTCGAATTTATCGCTGGGCACGGCACCCTTGATGCCTTTGCCGTCGACTTCGATGTCTGCATGGCCGCTGTCGTTACGCAGGGTGTTGCTGGTCAGGCGCCCGGCATCGAAGGTCAGGCCGGCGATGTCCTGGCTGGTCAATTGAGTGCCGCGAAAGGTCTGGGGCAGCAGCCGGCCATCGTTGGGCAGTACGGTCGGCAGCTTGGGGATCAGCGTGCCGAATTTGAGCACGCTTTTGGAGATCCGCGCCTTGGCGGTGGCGCCCATTCGACTGTAGCTGTCCGGTGCGCCATCCTCGCCCACGGGAAGCAGGCCGGTGTTTTGGCGGTCGGGGCTTGAGTCCAGTTTCAAACCCTGCAGGCCAATGGCATCGAGGCCAAAGCCCACCAGGCCTTCGGTGTAACCCGACTGGTAATTGAGGATCAGCCCTTGGGCCCACTCATCGCGTTTGGACTGGCTCGCGTTGGGCTGGCGGTAATCGCTGTTGAAGTAGAAGTTGCGAAATTCGAGGTCGGCCTTGCTGTCTTTGAAAAAGTCAGCTTCGGCAAAGGTTGGGAAGGCGAGGGTCAAACCGAGGGTGGCCGAAGTCAAGCCCAGGGTAATGGGGGATTTGTTCATTGTTATTCCCGTTGTCTGCTGCTTATTTTTAGAATTATCTGGCCGGACGGCGACAGGGAGACGCGTCCGGCTTGCGCAGGCTAACGAGTTGTATTGCAGATTGAAAATATATAGAAAGTGTTGATGCGAGACGAAAAAAGTATGAAGCGGATGCCCGATTTTTCAGACACTGAAGGGCCAATGTGGGAGCGGGCTTGCTCGCGAAAGCGGTGGATCAGTCGATACATCCGGTGACTGTCACACCGCATTCGCGAGCAAGCCCGCTCCCACACAAGCCCGCTCCCACATTTTGATCTGCGCTTTAGTGCATCTTGCTGTGATCCATGGTTTCCGTCGCATTCAACGCACGGACTTGGGCCTTCACTTCGATCGACTGCTTTTCACCCTTGGCATTTTCCACGGTGACGGTCAGCGGCACCTGGTCGCCTTCCTTGATCTGGGCGGTGAGGTCGATCAGCATCACGTGATAGCCATCCGGGTCGAGCTTGACGGCCTTGCCGGCGGGCAATGGCACCGAGTCCACCGGGCCCATGCGCATCACGTCGTCCTTCATGGTCATCTCATGGATCTGCACGGTCTTGGCGACCGGCGAAGCCACGCTGAGCAGTTTGCTGTCGCTGTCGGCGGTGACGGTCATGAACGCACCGCTGGACGGCTGGCCCGGTACCGAAGCGCGTACCCAGGCGTCGGTGACCACTGCCTGTGCACTGGCGTGGGCGGCGAGGCCGAGCAGGGAGAGACCGAGGGCGAAGCGCTTGAGGTGTTGAACGGTAGTCATTAGCAGACCTCCATGACGGTGAGCAGGTCTTCTGCGCACTCTTTGGCGTTAAGCGAGGCAGACAAGCCCAGGCGCAGGGTGCCCCGGGTGTCGAACACAAAGCTGGTGGCGGTGTGGGAGAGGGTGTAGCTGTCGCCGGCGGGGATCTTTTCATAAAAGATCCCGAATTCCTTGGCGGCCACGGCGATTTCTTCCGGGGTGCCGTACAGCGCCTGGAAGCTGGGGTCGAACGCCTTGACGTAGGCGTCCAGTATCTTGGGCGTGTCGCGTTCCGGATCCAGGGTGATAAACACCACCTGCATGATCTTGCCGTCGCGGCCCATCAGTTTTTTCGCCTGGGCCATGCGCGCCAGGGTGGTCGGGCACACGGCCGGGCACTGGGTGAAGCCGAAGAACACCACCGGCATCAAGCCACGGAAAGAGCTCAAGGTGACGGTCTCGCCGTCGGTGTTCTTGAGCTTGAAGGTACGGCCCATGATCTTGTCGCTCAGATCCTTGCCGTACTTGAAGTTCAGTTTCGGGCTGTTGTCACAGCCGGCCAGCAGGCCCAGGCCCAGCAATCCCATGCCGGAGAGGACTTTGCGGCGGGTGAATAACGTACTCATCAACTGTGCATCCTGTGAAGCGCCTGGGTACCACGAAGCGTTAAATCAGGCGAGGAGAGCGTGGCATTCTAACAACCCGGGCCTCTGGGCGTAATCTGCGACGTTCTGTCACAGGCCCTGCCGGGCAAGACCAAATGTGGGAGCTGTCGAGCTTGAGCGAGGCTGCGAAGGGATCGGCTCGGTATTCCTGCAAGACCGTGGCGCCTGCATCGCAGCCTCGCTAAAGCTCGACAGCTCCTACAGGGGGAATGGTAAAGTCGCCGCCATGAAACTCTCCCGCCCGGACCGTTCACTCATTGCCTGGACCCTGTATTTTTGCGTCCTGTTCAATGTGTTCGTCTGCGGTTTGGGCCATGGGCAGATGATGGGGCTTGAGCTCAATGGCCTGGGCGGTCAGTTCTGCTCAAGCCTGGGTACCAAGGCGCCGGCCTCGGATGCCGGCCTGGGCAATCCGACGGCCAGCAGCTGGTCGAACTTCTTCGCCTGCCCGGTGTGCTCCGCCGTGACCCTGGGCATCGTCTTCCTGTTTTGCCTGGCCTGGCTGTTGGGCCTGGGGCAAAAGCCGCGCCCGGCCCATGAGCGGCGCAACAAGGCCCCTCCGCGGTATTCCTGGCCTTCGGCCAACCCTCGCGCTTCCCCTGCATTCTGACGTGTGCCCCGGGCTTCCTGATACCAGGAGGCGTTCTATCGTCACGAGTGTGAGTGCGTTCCATGAGCTCTATCCTGCCTTCCGGCGCTGCCCGTCTGGTCAGCAAGGCGTCGCGCCGTCCGTCCCGCAGCGACGTGTTGCTACCGTCTGTCGAATACCCGAGTAACGCCCGCTGTTTCGTCCACCTGGATGCACGGTTGCTGCCGTACTGGCACACCTTGTTCGACATCTGCCCCGGTTTGCTCAAGCTCGACCCGCCGGAGGGCTTGAACCTGTTTCGCAGCTTCATGACCTGGGCTTACCGCAACCGTCCCTCCCTGGACTGGACCTACCATGTAAACGTGTGCCGTTGGTTGCTCGGTTCGGTGTATTGCACGCAGATCGATGAAGAGCCCATCGAAGCGTTCATGACAGCGGCCGCGGCCCGTTGGGTCAGCGATGACACCAGCCAGGTCCGGGGCGTGGTTGTGGCCTGGCAAGGCGCGCCGCTTCAGGTGGTGGACTGGAAGCCGGGCAGTGGCGTGGCGCTGCAAAGGCTGCCGCCGCTGCCCTGGGATTTCGCCTGGTGCACGTTGGACAGCCAGGGGCAGTTCAGCGGGTGGTTGCCGGTGCCTTGAGGTTCTGCTCAATCCATTGGGCAACGCTGGTCACGGCGATCTGTTGTTGCCCATTGAAGGTAATGGCAGGGTCCCAGGCCACGCCGTTGCCTTGGGCGAAGGCCACCCGGTATTTCATCAGGTTGTCCTCGGGTGCAGCGGCCAGTTCCGCTTCCAGGTAGCGCACCGACCAGCGTTCGCGTTTGAGGGTGAGCCCCAGTTGCGCATCCACGGTATCGGCCAGCTCGCCGTAGGTCAGGGTGTCGCCGGCGGTGTACACCACCTGATTGGTGATCGGCGGCGTGCTGAACAGGATGCGTGCCGTCAGCAGGCCGATGTCCTCAGGCGTGGTGACGGTGACAGCGGTGTCCCAATCTCCCAATGCATGCACGGTATTCTGCGCCAGGTCGACGACGCCGAAGGACGGTTCAAACAGGAAGCTGGTGAACATCCCGGTGGAGACAATCACCCATTGCGTGCCTTGCTGGGCGCGCAGCAAGTCGCGCACGTCAAGCTGTTCATCCCAGAGGTCCTGGGCCGAACCGCGGCCGATCACGTCGTAGTCCACACCGAACTGCCACGGTACATAACGTTTCACGCCGCCTGCGATGACCGCGCGGGTCAGCTTGCGCTGAGTGCCGGGGCCTGCGGCAAAGCCGATGCAACTGATCACGGTGTGATAGTCGGCGAACACCGTTGCCAGCTCGGCCTCGGAGCCATTGGCCAGGTCACCCGCCAGCAGCTCAATGCCCAAGGCGCGCAGTTCGATGATTTCCTGCTGTTTGGCCGGGTCGGGGGAGTTCAGTGTGGCGGGGCGCAGCAACACCGTCACAGACACATTTTGCGGTGCAGCCAGGCGGGACAGTTGGCGCAGTACCGCCAGGCCCAGTTCGCCGGCGCCCAGTACAAGGATCGAAGCAGTCATAGGGGTCTCGGTTCAGGTGAAAGTCATGCCATGCTTGCAGAATTGCCGACCGCGCATAAGAAGGCACACCAGTGATACCGGGAGTAGAAGGTGGATAACGACGAGATCATCAGGCGCTCACAAGCCGCCTGTGAAGCCCTTAGCGCCGATGAAGACGGGCTCAAACGGCAGGTGCTGACCCATGCGGGAAACCGCTGGTCGTTGGGCATCGTGCACCTGTTGGGCGTGAACGGCCGGCTGCGCCACGCCGAGATCGGCCGACGCATGGAGGGCGTCACCCAGCGCATGCTCACGCGGACCTTGCGCCAGCTGGAGCGCGATGGCCTGGTGCTGCGCCATGACTTCCAGGAGGTGCCGCCCAAGGTCGAATACCAGCTATCGGAGTTGGGCAAACAGCTGCTGGTGCACATGATTCCGTTGTGGACGTGGGTGGTGGAAAATGCCGACGGATTCAGGCGATCCCGGGAGCAGTTCGACGCTGATCAGGCGCTGTGATCAAGACGTGGGCCGGCAGTCTGCACGTTTGCTCGCAGGCCCATCCTCGGGAAACAGGTGCGCATGCAGGTAGTCGATAAACACCCGCAGCTTGGGCGTTGGATGGCGGCCCGAAGGCCACATGATCCGGAAGTTCTCTGCTTCCGAACACGCCTCCAGCACCGGCACCAATTGTCCGCTGTCGAGCCATTCACGAATGGCGAAATCCGCCAGGTAGGCGATGCCGATACCTTGCACGGCAAAGCAGATGCGCGCTTCCAGGTTGTTGCAGACCATCGCGGCGGGCAGTGGGAAATCAGCTTCCACCCCGTCCTGGCGCAGGGGCCAGCGCTGCATTTTGCCGGTGTTGGGGTAGCGGAACTTGATGCATGCATGCTGAGCCAGGTCTTCCGGCCGTTGCGGCGTGCCGCGCTCGGCGAGGTAAGCCGGTGATGCTACCAGCAGCATCCGGTAGCCGCCGATCAGGCGCGATGTGAGGCGCGAGTCGGGCGCTTCACCGCTGCGCAGCACGGCGTCGTAACCTTCTTCCACCACGTCCACGCGGCGGTCGGTAAAGCTCAGGTCCAGCTGCACCTCGGGGTAGGCTTTCTTGAATTGCGCGAGCACCTGCAAGAACGGATGGCCCACCAGCGGCAGGCTGACCTTGAGCCGGCCACGAGGCGCCGACACGGTTTGCGAAAGCTCGGCTTCGGCTTCGTCGATCTCCATCAGGATGCGCCGGCTGCGCTCCAGAAACAGCTCGCCCTCGGCAGTCAGCGTGACGCTGCGGGTGCTGCGGTTGAACAGGCGCACACCCAGGCGTTCCTCCAGGCGTACCACGCTCTTGCCGACTGCCGAGGCCGTTACGCCCAGCACGCGCCCGGCGGCGACAAAGCTGCGGGTTTCGGCGACCTGCACAAAAACATTCAGGGTGTTGAGGCTGTCCATCGAGGCTCCGGTTTGGCTGAGGCGAGGCCTGGCTACCTTATCCCGATTGCGGAACAAAAGCTCCGTAGACAGTGGAGCCGGCGCCCCCTTAATCCCGTGAGGACAGGCCCATATCCTTGTGGCATTGCCCATTCACGAGGAATACCAAGATGACCGACACCATGAAACGCTGGGAAACACCTGCATTGGGACTGCACACACTGCGCCTTGCCGACGTGCCACGCCCCATCGCGAAGGCCGGGGAGGTATTGGTGCGCGTCGAGGCCGTCTCGCTCAATTACCGCGACGGTGAAGTGGTCGAAAACAGCATGGGTGCCGACCTCACATTCCCATTCACGCCGGCCTCCGACATGGCGGGCACGGTGGTCGCCGTGGGCGAGGGCGTTACGCGTTTCAAGGTGGGCGACAAGCTGCTGTCGACGTTTTTTGCCGGATGGGTCGATGGCGCTCCGCTGTCCTGGAGTGAAGCGCCGCCTCAGGGTGGCCCGCTCCCCGGCATGCTCGCCGAGTACGTGGCAACACCTGCCGAATGGTGCGTGCATGCGCCCCTCAGCCTCACCGCAGGGCAGGCCAGCACCTTGCCAGTGGCCGCCTTGACGGCGTGGATGGCGCTGTTCGAACTGGGCCACCTGCACGCCGGCCATACCGTGGTGGTGCAGGGCACCGGTGGCGTCTCGTTGTTTGCGGTGCAACTGGCTGCGGCCAATGGTGCCCGCGTTATCATCACCAGTAGCAGCGATGAAAAGATCGCGCGTGCCATAGAGCTGGGTGCCACCCATGGCATCAACCGCAGCCGGGTACCGGAATGGCACACGGCGGTGCAAGCGCTGACCGATGGGCGTGGCGCCGAACATATCCTGGAAATGGCCGGCGGTGACAACCTCACGCGTTCCCTGCACGCGGTAGCCAACGGTGGGCGCATCTCGGTGATCGGCCTGCTGGAGAGTGACCAATTGAATGCTCCGGTCATGGCCTTGCTGGGCAAGCGGGCCTCCATCATCGGCATCTCCGTGGGGCCGCGCCGCGCATTGGAAGATCTGATTGCCATGATCGACCGCCACGGCATCGAGCCGGTAATCGATCACACCTACGGCTTCGAGCAAGTGCCCGAAGCCTTCGCTCATCTCGGGCGCGGTGCCTTTGGCAAGATCGTGATCGAGGTCGGCCGGTGATCTACATCATTCTGGGTCTTTTCGGCCTGTACACCCTGGAGTTTGGTGTGGTCGGTATTTTACCGATGATCGTCGAACGTTTCGGCATCAGCGTGTCTCAGGCCGGGTTATTGATGGGCTTGTTTGCGCTGATCGTGGCGGTGCTGGGGCCTTTCCTGGTGCTGATGGCGTCGCGCCTGGCGCGCAAGAAAATCCTGGTGGGCGCGCTCTTTGGTTTTTCCGTGTGCAGCGTGCTGTCGGCGTTTGCGCCGAACTTCGAAACCTTGATGGCGTTGCGGGTAATTCCGGCGATGCTGCACCCGGTGTTTTTTGCCGCTGCGTTTTCCACCGCGGTGTCCTTGTACCCCAAGGACCGCGCGGCGCATGCCACGGCCCTGGCCGTGGTGGGCACCACCTTGGGCCTGGTGCTTGGGGTGCCGCTGACCACATGGGTGGGCGCGAGTATTTCCTATGAGGCATCGTTCTTCTTCTGCGCTTTGGCAACGGGGTTGGCAGGTGTCGGACTGCTGTTGAAACTGCCCCATCATGAACGCCCGATGCCGCTGAGTTTCGGCAAGCAACTGGCGGTGCTGCGCAGCCTGTCGGTGTGGCTGGCGATCATCGCGACGGTGCTGGTGTTCACCACGATGTTTTCGGTCTACAGCTATGCCGCCGAGTACCTCAGGACCCAGACCGGCATGGATGGCCAGGCCATCAGCATCATGCTGGTGATCTTCGGCGTGGGCGGTGTCACGGGCAACCTGTTGGTGGGCCGGTTATTGGGCAAAAGCATGGTGGCGACGGTGGTGCTGTACCCCATTGTGCTGGCGGCGGCGTACGTGGTCTTGTACGCGTTCGGCAGCCCGTCGTGGTGGTCGATGAGCTTGATTGTGCTGCTGTGGGGCGCTGCGCATACCTGCGGGCTGGTGGTCACGCAAGTCTGGCTGACCTCGTCGGCGCCCGAGGCGCATGAGTTCGCAACCAGCCTGTATGTGTCCTCGGCGAATGCCGGCGTGGTGATCGGGGCGTCCGTGGGCGGGCTGTTTATCAATGCATTCGGCACCACCGGAGTGATCGGCTGCGGCTTGATATTTGCCGCACTGTCATTGCTTGTGATTGGGTGGAAGGCCTTGGCGTTCGGAGGCGCCAAGGCATTGCCCGCAGACCTGTGCGCTGCGCATTAGGCCTGCGGGGCCATGGTCAACGCAGGGTGTAGCCGCCGTCGACCACCCAGTCCTGGCCAAACACACTGCGTGCGCCCTGGCTCAACTGGAACAGGATCACATCGGCAATAGCGCCCGGCTCTAGGAATTGCCCATTGAGCAGGCGCTGATTGACTGTGGTGGCAACGCCGCCCAACGCTTCGTCACTGAGCCCCAAGGTGCTCCAGATCGGCGTGGCGGTGGGGCCGGGCGATACCATGTTCAGACGAATGCCATGGGGCGCCAGCTCCACCGCCAGGGTGCGCATTTGCGCCCGCAAGGCGGCCTTCGAAGCAATATACGCGGCGAGCCCAGGGAAGGTCGCCAGCTCCAGGAATGTACCGATAAATACCACCGACGCCTGGGCGGCCATTTGCTCGCGTAGGCTGCCGAGGGTGTTGAGAGCCGCGGCTCCATTGACGGCCCATTGCCGGTCAAAGGCGGCCAGGTCCAGGCCATCGGCCAGTTGTGCGATCCCGGCATTGGGCACGAGGTAATCCACCGCTCCGATGGACGCCGTCAACTGCGCCAGGCGTGCCTGGTCGGCAGCCTGGGTGACATCCCCCGCCAGCCAGTAGAGCTGCTCGCCAAAACGCTCCGCCAATGCGCCCAATTCGCCAATCTGTCGCGACATGGCGACCACTTGCGCACCTTGTTCAAGCAGCTTGCAGGTGACAGCCAGGCCGATACCTGAACTGGCACCGGTCACTACGGCAAGGCGGTGGTTGAAGTCATTGTTCATGGGGTTCTCTTTATAGATTGCCAAAGGGGCGCGCAGCACTGATCAGGATTCATGCCATATGAAAAGTTCCTATAAATCAGTTGGATATATTTTTTGTAGTCGATATGACACGAGTGTTATGTAGTCCTTATGACGTGCTGTAGTCGTTATGACCAAGGCCCGTTTTCGAGCTGATCGAAGGCTTGGCTTTTTTGCGATAGTTGTTGGCGTTATCGCGATGACGGCGCTGGCACTTTCCTTGGTTAATGGCGGCTGTTTTCTCTACGTCAGGCTCATTACGTCATGTCGCTTATTCCGCGCAAAAAAGTCATTCGCCAGGTGATCGCCACCCGTCAACGCTTGCAAGCCATCAGCGTGCTGGGCGCTACCGGTTCGGTGGGCGTCAACGTATTGGACGTTATCGCGCGTCACCCCGAGCGCTATAAAGTCTTCGCCCTCAGCGGGTTCACCCAACTGGAGCTGTTGAAAAAACAATGCTTGTTGCACCGTCCGGACTACGCCGTGGTGCCCACGCCGCAAGCCGTGGCGACGCTGCAGAAGCAACTGTTGGAGGAGGGCTCTCAGACTCAGGTAGTGGGCGGCGAAAGCGGTCTGAAATTCGTCGCCGGTCACCGGGATGTGGACACGGTGGTGGCCGCTATCGTCGGTGCGGCGGGCTTGAATGCAACGATGGCCGCCGTCGAGGCCGGCAAGAAAATCCTCCTGGCCAACAAAGAGGCACTGGTGATGTCCGGTGCGTTGTTCATGCAGGCGGTGCGCAGCAGTGGGGCGGTGCTGTTACCGCTGGACAGCGAGCACAACGCAATCTTTCAGTGCCTGCCGTCCCATGCTCAACACGGCCTGGCCCACGCGGGCGTGCGGCGCATTCTGTTGACTGGCTCCGGCGGGCCGTTTCGCCAAACGCCGATGGCGCAACTGCACAACGTAACGCCGGACCAAGCCTGCGCTCACCCGAAATGGTCCATGGGCCGCAAGATTTCGGTGGACTCGGCAACCCTGATGAACAAGGGACTCGAACTGATCGAGGCCTGTTGGTTATTCGGCGCCAGGCCGTCCCAGGTCGAGGTAGTGATCCATCCGCAAAGCGTCGTCCATTCGCTGGTGGATTACGTCGACGGCTCAATGCTCGCGCAGTTGGGGAACCCGGACATGCGCACGCCCATCAGCCATGCCCTGGCCTGGCCGCAACGGATCGATTCAGGGGTTGAACCACTGGATTTGTTCAAGGTGGCCCGGCTGGATTTCGAAGTACCGGACGAGAAGCGCTTTCCTTGCCTGGCCCTGGCGCGCGAGGTGGCGGATGTGGGCGGCACGGCACCGGCATCGCTCAATGCGGCCAATGAAGTCGCGGTGCAGGCCTTTCTGGACGGACGCATCGGCTTCATGCAGATCGCCGAGTGCATCCGGCATGTGCTGGACAAGGAGCCGGTGGTGGCGGTGACGGACCTGTATGGCGTCATGGAGGCCGACGCCAGTGCCCGCCGGTGGGCACTCGGATGGCTGAATCAGCACTATCAGCGATGATCAGCCGTAGCTGACCCGGTCGCGAATCTTCAGCACAGCCTTATGGTCGGCCAGCACTTCCGGGAGTGAACTGCGCAGGTACTCCACCCAGGTTTTGATTTTTGCATCCAGGTAGTGCCGGGAAGGGTAGATGGCGTACAGGCTCAGTTCTTCCAGGCGGTACTCGGGCAGGACTCGCACCAGAGTGCCGCTGCGCAGCCCCTTGATTGCCGCATGCACCGGCAGGATGCCCACGCCCATGTCGTTGCTGATGGCGGTCTTCATGGCGTCGACCGAGTCCACCAGGAACGGCGAGCTGCTGATGGTGACGCTCTCCTGGCCACGGGGGCCGTCGAACGTCCAGTCTTCCAGCGGGATCACCGGGCTGACCAGCCGCAGGCAGGCGTGGCTGAGCAGGTCTTGCGGCGTTTGCGCGGCACCATGGTTTTTTATGTAGGACGGTGAGGCGCAGACGATGCTGTAGGTCGTGCCCAGTTTCTGTGAAACGTGGCTGGAATCGGGCAGGTCAATGGCCAACACAATCGACACGTCGAACCCTTCGTTGACCAGGTTCGGCGTGCGGTTGCTCATGCTCAGGTTGAACGTCACGTCGGGGTAGTTCTTGCGGTAGCGTGCGATGGCGTCCACCACGTAGTGCTGGCCGATGCCTGTCATCGAGTGCACTTTCAACTGGCCGGTAGGGCGTGTGTGGGCGTCGCCGGCTTCCAGCTCCGCTTCCTCGACGGAGCGCAGGATTTGCTCGCAACGCAACAGGTAGCGTTTGCCGGATTCGGTCAGTGCGGTACGGCGTGTGGTGCGGTTGAACAGGCGGGTTCGCAGGTGGGTTTCAAGGTTGGAAATGGAGCGCGAAATATGGGTGGTGTTGCTATTCAACTGCACTGCCGCGCCAGTAAAACTGCCGACTTCGGCAACGCAGCGGAAGATGCGCATGTTCTGCAGGATGTCCATCGATGCTCTCCAGGTGGGACGTTTTTTAGTGTGGCATGAACTCATCCACGGCTGTAAACGCTATTTATTGTGGATTTTTACGTAACAGTCATTCACGTTTCTGATGACTTACCGGGGCGCATGGAAGCCCCTAGAGTCGCCGCCCCATTTCCCGTCAGCCGGAAGGTCGCGTGCCTCGACTCACTGTTCGTCGTTTCAATATCGCCGGTAGAGCGGGCCGCTGGCTGGTGTCGCTGCCCTGGCGCCGGGGCTTCATGGAGTGGGCCCGCAGCGATGGGGTGATGTGGATCTACCTGGGCAAGGTATTGATCGCCTCGTACCTGACCCTGTGGCTGGCGATGCGCCTGGAACTGCCACAACCGAGCACCGCGATCACCACTGTGTTTATCGTGATGCAGCCCCACAGCGGGCACGTCCTCGCCAAGAGTATCTATCGCTTCATCGGCACGTTGGTGGGCTCATCGTTCATGGTGCTGTTGATGGCCCTGTTTGCCCAGAGCACCGAGCTGTTTCTCGCGGGCCTGGCATTGTGGGTGGGGTTGTGTTCCGGTGGTGCCGCGCGCAATCGCAACTTCCGCGCCTATGGATTTGTGCTCGCCGGCTACACGGCGGTGATGGTCGGGCTTCCCGTGGTGGGCCATCCGCAGCAGGTATTCATGGCGGCCGTCTGGCGAGTGCTGGAGATCACCTTGGGGATCGTCTGCGCGACGCTGATCAGCGCCACCGTATTGCCTAAAACCTCCAGCGTGGCGATGCGCAACACGTTGTACCAACGCTTTGGCCGCTTTGCCGGATTTGTGCGGCAGCGCCTGCGTGATACCGGTGACCAGGCGGCCTTCGAGAGCGCCAACCTGGGGTTTATCGCCGAGGCCGTTGGCCTGGAAGTAATGCGCAGCGTCAGCGTGTTCGAAGACCCTTACATGCGCCAGCGCAATGGGCGAATCAACCGCCTCAACAGCGAGTTCATGGCGATCACCACGCGTTTCAACGCGCTGCATCAACTGCTTGAACGGGTTCGCCTGCGCGGTGGCGTGGAGGTGGTCCAGGCCGTCGATCCGGGGTTGATCGCGTTGGCCGAGCTGCTCAAACCCTTCGCCGGGCACCCATTGACGGACCGTGACGCGGCCGTGCTGTCCACCGAACTGAAAGTCTACAAAGCCGGCTTGCCAGACCGGGTCCGGCGCCTGCGTGCGGCGTTGCAACATACCGCTCCCGTAGCCGATGACCTGCTGGACTTTCACACCGCGTATGAACTGCTCTACCGCTTTGTCGACGAGCTGCACAGCTACGCCCAGACGCATGCGTCCCTCGCCGATCACAACCATGTGCGAGAGCAATGGAACGCACCGTTTCAACCTCGGACCAACTGGCTGGCGACCCTTGCGGCCGGGTTGCGCGCCGCGGTGGTGTTACTGGTGCTCAGTACGTTGTGGATTGCCACCAGTTGGCCCAGCGGCGCGGCCATGACCCTGGTGTCGGCGCTGACCGTAGGCCTGTCGGCGTTCTCTGCCAACCCCAGGCGCATGTCGTTTCAAATCGCCTGCGGTACGCTACTGGCAGCGGTGATTGGCATTTTCGAAGTGTTTTTCGTGTACCCGATGATCGACGGTTTTCCGTTGCTGTGCGTGGTCATGGCGCCGGTGATCGTACTGGGTTCGTTCTGGCTGGCGAGGCCGCAATTGGCCGGCTATGGCCTGGGCATGCTGGTGTTTTTCGGCACCAGCTCAGTGCCTGCCAACCTGACGCTGTACAACCCCTACGGGCTGATCAATGACTATCTCGCCATGGTGTTTGGCATGTTGGTGTGCGCCGCGGCGGGGGCGATTATCCTGCCACCCAACAGCCCTTGGCTGTGGCGCCGGCTGGAACAGGATCTGCGCCGCCAGGTGGTGGTTGCCATCAGCGCGCCGTTGCCGGCGCTGGGCTCCGGTTTCGAAAGCGGCACCCGCGACCTGCTCAACCAGGCCTACAACTTTGCGGCGGGCAGGGCATCGGTGCAGCATCGCCTGCTGCGCTGGACGTTCGTGGTACTGGACGTGGGGCACGCGATCATCGAGTTGCGCCGCGAGCAGGCCCGGTTGCCGGCGCAGGCCTGTTACGCCGAGAGCATGCCCTGGCGCCTCGCCATCCGGGCAATGGGTCGCGCACTGGTGCGGTTGTTCGTCAAGCCTGGGCCCGGTTATTTGCAGCGCGCGCTGGAGGCTGTCGAGCACGCCATTGAGTGCGTGCAACAGACCGATGAGCCATTCGCCGGGAACTTTGAGACTTCAGCCCTGAGACGGGTGGAAAGCTACCTGCACTTCATCCGCACCTCGCTGCTCGACCCGCAATCGCCGCTGGTCCACTACAACCAGCCGGGAGAAAAAGTGGCGCAATCGAGCGACTAGTTGGCGGGCCGGAAGGAGTCTGGGTGAGCATCAATCTCCATACTCGAGGGGCATGATCTTTCAGGAGTGGCCCATGTACGCCGGTCTTTGCAATCACGCCTGGGTCGCCTCGATCATCGATGGCATTCGTGAACAACGTAGCGCGATCCGCGACCACCTGGAGGCCCAGTACCTGCTGGAAGTCGAAACCGCCCGACTCGCTGCGCGCCGTCGCACCCTGGAGGATATCCGCCGGTTGTGGCACGCCCTGGCGCGGCGTGGCGAATATAACCTCGGGGATCAACTCGACGATTTCGTCGACCGCGACCAGGCCTTGCACGGTGCGGTGGCCGTGGCTTCCCACAACGTGGTCTTGCAGTCGATGTACCGCGCATTCAGCTCTTCGTTCCACAGCCAGTATCTGGCGATTTTTGCCGACAACGAGTTGTATGAGCCGGGGCTTGAAGCCCATGCGCAAGTCGTCCAGGCGATTATCTTTGGCGATGAAGACGCGGCAGTCGAGGCGGTACGCGCGATGTTCGATCCCATGCTGGAAAAGCTCCGCTGGCTGTCGGAGCGAGACGGCACTGCAGCGTGAGTCGTTGTACTCGCAGTTGACTTAAGACCCTCGAGGAAAGCCCGTTCCAGACGCCTGCGCGTCGTCCTCATTGTTACAAAAACTGGAAAAGTGAATGCCCGTTTTGGCGGCTGTTTTCACAACCGCCAGGCCTATATCGTGCGCGCCTCCCGTCGAATGAAAACACTGCAACACACAATAAAAAACGGCTGCCATCACTGGGTCGACGGGACAGTCGTGTTCACTGTTCGGAGCCTTCATGAACCACAAGACTTACCTGGCCCTGGCCGTTTCTTTCGGCGTTGTACAGCAGGCGGCTGCATCGGGTTTTATCGACGACAGTAAAGCGACCCTGGACCTGCGCAACTTCTATCTCAACCAGGACACGCGCAATGCCAAGGGGGCCTCGGACCGGGAATGGGGCCAGGCCTTCATGTTCAATTATCAGTCCGGTTTCACCGAGGGGGTGGTGGGCCTGGGGTTGGATCTGCAAGAGCTGTACGGCGTACGGCTGGATGCGTCAGGGCGTGCCGGCAAGGTGGGGGAGGACAACACACCCGGTAGCGTCTTCCCGCTGTCTGATGGCAAGGCTGCCAATGATTTCAGCAAGACCGGGGTCACCGGCAAAGTGCGCATCTCCCAGACCCAACTGAAAGTGGGCACGCTGATGCCCCGGGTGCCGGTACTGATGTATGAAGACGGCCGGTTGTTGCCCCAGACTTTTCGTGGCTACCAGGTGGACTCCAAGGACCTGAAAGACTTCAACCTCGTCGCCGGCAAAATCGAGCAGGTGCTTGACCGTAACTCCAGCAACGGCCAGGGCTTGTCCATCGCTGGCGCAAACGATCCGGTCAAGGGCACGTCCAGCAATCAGTTTTACTACGGTGGTGTGGATTACGCCGTAAGCAAGCAGATGCAGTTGCAGTATTACTACGCGAATCTTGAAAACTTTTACCAGCAACACTTCTTCGGCCTGGTGCACAACTGGCAGTTGCCGGTGGGCCAGTTCAAGAGTGACCTGCGCTACTTCCACAGTACCTCGGACGGTAAGAACTCAAGTGCGGCGGGGCGTGCCGAGGGCTACGTCAGCTCGGGTTACTACGGGCCGGGCGTCAACAATGGCAAGGTCGACAATAACCTGTGGAGTGCCTTGTTTACTTATTCGCTGCAAGGCCATTCGGTGAGCCTGGGGTATCAGAAAACCACGGGCGAAAGTGACTTCCCCCATATCAACCAGGGGCAGGGCCGCTCGGTGTATTTGATCACCAACTCCCAGTCGTTGAAGTTCGTCAACGCCGGGGAACAGGCCACGGTGGCCAGCTATGCCTATGATTTTGCGAACCTGGGCGTGGCGGGGCTGAAGACCAGCGTCACCTACATACATGGCAGCCACATCCGCACGGCAGGTCGTGACAATACCGAGTGGGAGCGGGACGTGCGGGTTGACTATGTGATTCCTGCCGGCACCTTCAAGGGGATTGGGTTCATGTGGCGTGGTGCGGTGCTGCGGGGTAATGACAGCGCTGACAAAGACGAAGCCCGGTTGATGGTCAGCTACAGCATTCCCTTGCTGTAGGCCGGCTCAACGCTGGGCGAAATACCTGGCCGGGCTGCAACCGAACACCGAGCGGAACACGGCGATAAAGCTGCTGGAGCTTTCGTAGCCAATCGCGGCGGCGGTGCTGCTGACGCTTTCCCCCGCCGCGAGGTTTTCCAGGGCCACCATCATCCGCAAGCGTTGGCGCCAGGCGCCGAAGCCCATGCGGGTCTGGGCAGCAAACAGCCGCTCCAGGGTGCGTGCACTGGCGCCTACCTCGAAGGCGATTTCTTTGAGCGGCCGAGTGTCGTTGGGGTTTTGCTTGATCAGGTTGGCGGCGCGCACCGCGCGTTTATCCGAGGGCTCAGGCAGGTAAAAGGCGTCTTGCTCAAGCAATGCCAGGTGGTCCAGCAGCACGGTGCCCAGGCGGCTTTCGCGGCTGTGCTCGGGGTACTCGCCTGGCAGTTGCGCGCAGGCCAGGATCAGCTCGCGCACCAGCGTCCCGACATTTAACACTGCGCAGCGGGCCCACGGTGGAATGCTGGCCGCGCCCTGACGCACATATACGGTACGCATCGACACCTGACGCGAATGCTTGAAGGTGTGGCTGACACCTGGCGGAATCCAGAGCGCCCGCTGCGGTGGCAGAACCCAGATGCCTTCGGCCGTCAGTACCGTCATCGAACCTTTGATGGCGTACATGATTTGCGCGTGTTCCGGGTGAACGTGAGGTTCACGCAAGCCGGGCAAATACTCCCGGACCAAACCTTGCACGGGGGCCGCGCCAAACTTAATCGATGGGTGTTCAAGCATGGCGCGATCCCGATATTTTCTAGATAAGGAGGGATTTTGTGCCAGATCAAAAGGGCTGTAAAGCCGCAGTTTGGCCTACCGAAAAACCGTCGGATTGGCTAGGGCGCTTGGGTTTGCGGTTGGGTACTGTCGATGCTTTTGGCGTGCGCCCTTCAAGGAAACCTCACCGATGTCCATCGGAAAAAACTTCGCCGGCGTCATCGCCTTCATGAAAGTCGCGGCCAGCGAAAGCTTCAGCGAGGCAGCACGCGACCTGGGCATTTCAGTGCCTTCGGTGAGTCGCAGCATTACCCGCCTGGAAACCCAACTGGCGATCAAGCTGCTGGAACGCACGACCCACAGCGTAGCGGTCACGCAGGAAGGGCGCCGGTTTTTTCAAGAGTGCCTGCCCAGTGTCGAGCATCTGTTGCGCACGACCGAAGCGCTGAAACACGCTACCCAGTCGCCGTCCGGCGTAGTGCGCGTAAGCTCTACCGTGGGTTTTGGGCGCAAGTGCATTGCGCCGCTGTTGCCTGGGTTCTGTAAGTCCCACCCGGACATCACCCTCGAATTTGATCTGAATGATCGCCATGTGGATTTCGCCGAAGGTCGCGTGGATGTCGCGATTCGCAACGGGCGGCTGGAGGACGCCGATGTGATCGCCAGGCAACTGGCGCCGATGAGTTTCGTCACCTGCGCCGCGCCTGAGTACCTGCACTCAGCCGGCTACCCGCAGACCCTGGAAGACCTTGCGGCGCACAAGACTATCGCCTTTCGCCTGGCGCAGTCGGGCAAGCCGCATGTGTGGGAGTTTGAAGTCGACGGGCAGTTCATACGGCTGCCGTTGCCTTACAGCCAGTTGTTCAATGACCCGGAGCTAGTGGCGCTCGCGGCCGTAGCCGGCGGTGGTGTGGCACAGCTGGCCGGCTATCAGGCGCAGCACTGGATCGCGCAACAGCGTTTGATCGTATTGCTGCCGGGTTATGCGGCGCAGGCGCGGGGCAGGGGGCATTACATCTGCTATCGGCAGCGCGACAAGATACCGCTGCGAGTCAAGCTGTTCGTCGACTACATGGTGCAAGCCTTCCAGGCATGACCATTGGGTAAAAGGCTTTTGCCTGGGTGCCTAATTGTCGCGGGTGGCGATGGCTGGGCACTATCCGGGTGATATTTATCACCGGGAAATCAATATGTTAAGCAAAGCTATCAAACCCTGGCTGGAATGGCTGTGGCTGCTGCCGTTCGCCGCGGCGCTGTATTATCCGTGGGCGCTGGCGTGGAGTAACCAGGCGCATGTGGCAGGCGCCGGCACCCCGGTCGTCCTGGCGCTGATCCTGAGTGCCTATGCGGTGCCGCTGTTGGCGTTTGCCTGTGTGTATGTCACCGGTGTTCAACCGGTCATGAGCGCACGCCTGGTCCTGGCGCGACGCTTGTCGTGCCTGGCGGTGGCTGCGCCTCCTGCGTACACGCTTATGGGCGTCTTGCTGTACCTGATGAAAATCGAGGGCCACGACATCGCGGTATGGAGCGGGCTGTGGCTGGCGCTGGCGGGCTTTTTTGCGATGGTGTCGTCAACGGGCCCGAGCACCAGCCTGGTGACCTTGGACAAGACCTATATCAAGCTGCGTGTCGCCCACGGCATCGCCTCGGTGGCGATCCTGTTGGTGTTTCTCGCGCCGCACCTGTTCAACCACCTCCTGGGTGTACTGGGTACCGATGTGCATAAGTCGGTGATGGACGTGCTGCGACGGGTGTATCGCAATGGCTGGCTGGAGCCGGTGATCATTGTCACGTTTTTCTTTCAGATTCTCAGCGGGCTGGTGTTGATTCGCCCGAAGACCGTCACGCGTGCCGACCTGCTGGACGCGTTACAGACCGCCTCCGGCACCTATCTCTCGCTGTTTATCGCGTCCCATATCAACTCGGTGTTTACCCTGGCGCGTTACTTCGGCACCGACACCGATTACGCCTGGGCCGTGGCCGAGCCCGTGGGGTTATTGGCGGATCCATGGAGCATTCGGCTGCTGCCGCATTACTCGCTGGCGGTGTTCCTGCTGATTGGGCATCTGGGTTGTGGTTTGCGAGGTGTATTGCGTAATCACAATGTCAGCGAGTCACGCAGTTCGCTGTTGACCTGGCTGGTGATCGGCATGGGCGCCATAGTCACGATCATCATTACCAGCGGCATGCTGGGGGTCAGGGTTTAGGCTGTTTACGGCACCGTAAAAAGTATTGGCTTGTGTAATTCAAAGCGCTCAACGTATTATCCAAGATCTCTCTTGGTTATATGATTGGTGGGCATTGCGCCACTACACCGGAATCTGTCCTTCCTGCAATGGGCTTGAGTACGGCGTGAGGCTTAGGCTGCGATGGACTGCGCAGCGCTCGTGAATCCTGAACCGTTGGTGTATCCGGGACACTGCGGCGCTGGAATTGCGGTTGCTGCGCAGCCCATCGCAGCCTCTTTCTTACAGGCGGCGGGGCTGGATGCTGTAGGCGCAGCGCCGGTCCCCGGAAATCAAATGCTCGCGCCGCTCCACCACATTCTCATCGCCCAGGGCTGCCTGGAAGATCTGCAGTTCCGAGCGGCAGAACCCCTGGCATTTACGGGCGGCGACGCAGATCGGGCAGTGGTTCTCCACCAGCAGCCAGCCATCGTCCAGCGGCTCCATCTGCGCCATGTACCCGGCGCGTTCGCGAATCTGTACCAGGATCTCGACTTTCTCCCGCAAGGTCGACGCGGCGGAGCAGGCCTGGGTGTATTCGTGCCTGGCCGTCGCTTCCATGCTGGCGATGACTTTTTCCACGCCTTCGCTGCCAAAAATTCCTTCAATGGACTCGATCAGGTGCAACGTCAGTACGCTGTGGGAATCGGGGAATTTGCTTTGGGCGGTTTCGGTCAATGTCCACTTCAACGAGGGCCGGCCGGCACCCGAGATGGGGGCCGATACACCGACGATCAACTGCGCGACCTGCAACTTCTGGATTTGCTGGCGGGCGGCTTCGGAGGTGATTTCCAGCAGTGCAGCCAGGTCCGTGGTTTTCAGCGGGCCACGGGTCTTGAGCAGGAACAGAATGCGGTCCCCGGTGGATGCCTGGCTGTCGTCGGTGGGTGTGGCGTTCATAGATCGGGAATAACCATGGAAGTGACCGGCTCATTTGACCACAGCACGCATGTTGAGGCACCCCTTGATGCGCCTGAAGGTACGGTTCCAGTTGATTTGTATCGAAAGCATTCTGCTGGCCCATTACGCATTTTTCCCTCGCTACTATCGGCCGCCTGCCCAACCCACGAGGGAAAAGGAATGAGTGAGACCCCCGATAGCCTGAACACACCACCCGAGGGATACAGCGACTGGCTGACTGATCTCAAGAGTCGAATCCACTGCGCCCAGCAACGTGCCACCCTGGCGGTAAACCGCGAGTTGGTGTTGCTGTATTGGCAAATCGGCCAGGATATTCTGACCCGGCAGGCACGGCAGGGCTGGGGGACCAAGGTGATTGAGCGGCTGGCGCAGGATTTGCGTTCAGCGTTTCCGGAGATGAAAGGTTTTTCGCCGCGTAACCTGAAGTACATGCGTGCATTTGCGGAGGCGTGGCCGGATTCCGAATTTGTGCAACAGGCTGCTGCACAATTGCCTTGGGGCCATAATCTGGTGTTGCTGGACAGGTTGCCCGGCCCCGAAACCCGTCGCTGGTACATTGCACAGGCCATCGAACACAACTGGTCGCGCAACATCCTGGTGATGCAAATCGAAGGTCGCCTGCTGGAACGCAGCGGCAACGCGGTCAGCAACTTTGACGGACTGCTGCCCAAGGCGCAATCCGACCTGGCTCGCGAATCACTTAAAGATCCTTACCGTTTCGACTTCCTGGGCCTGTCCCTTGACGCGCAGGAGCGTGAAATCGAAAACGCCCTGGTCAAACATGTCACCGATTTTCTGCTGGAGCTGGGCGCCGGTTTTGCCTTCGTGGGACGGCAAGTATTGCTGGACGTAGGGGGCGAGGAGTTTTTCGTCGACCTGCTGTTTTATCACCTCAAGCTGAGGTGCTACGTGGTGATCGAACTCAAGGCCGGTAAATTCAAACCCGATCATCTGGGGCAGTTGGGCTTTTACCTCGCTGCGGTAGACGCCCAGCTCAAGCACCCGCAGGACAGCCCCACCATCGGCCTGCTGCTGTGCAAGAGCAAGAACGAAGTAGTGGCCGAATACGCTCTGCGTGACAGCTCCCGTCCTATTGGGGTTGCCGAGTATCAGCTGGTGGAATCACTGCCTGCAGAGCTGCAAACCAGCTTGCCGAGCATCGAACAGATTGAGCGTGAGCTGGCAAGTGATCGCCCTTCCATGGCGAGTGCTTCGTAGGACAGTGCCGACAGACTGGACATTGGCAATCGCGTCGGCACAATGAGCGCCTTGAAAGGAACTCACCCAAGGAAAGCCATGGCCCGCCGTATTCATTCTGCCTACCCAATGTTGTTGCTCACTGGCGTGCTGATGGGCGCGGGGATGCCTGCCAGTGGCGCGTCCTTTGATTGTAAAAAGGCCTCCACCACGGTGGAAAAGGCTATTTGCGCCAGCCCTGAATTAAGCGAACTCGACACTACGCTGGGCCTGTACTACAGCCAGGCAATGGCCAAACTGGCACCCGACCAGCGCGACGAATTGCGCCGTGGCCAGCGCACGTGGTTGCAGACTCGCAACGCATGTGCCGGTACCCCCGAACAATTGCCCGGCTGCCTGCAATCCCAACTGAGCCAGAGAGTGGTCGAGGTGGGTACGATCACCCACAAGGACACGGCAGCCGTTGACGCAATCATCGCCAGTATTCCGTACCATCCAGCCCAGGCAGCAGAAGGGCTTCGGCGCTACCCGATGAACGATCTGGCCGCCGCCTGGTTGGTCTACCTGCAGCGTTTTGAACCTGACAGTGGCGTTACGGAGAATGAGGCAGAGGAGAATCGCAAGCAGGTGCTCATAGCACTCAAGGAAGACAGTTTTCCCTGGTCGATCTGGCAGGACCTGCAGAATGATCCTGCTGTCAGCCGTGACCGGGTGATGTTGACCTTGTTGCGCATGATGATTGAGCGTCAGCAGTATCAGTTGTTCGCCGACGAGCGCCCGTATGTGCACTGCTTTGTCTTCAGCCGGCAGGGCGAGGTCGCGTATGAGTCGTTCGGGTCATTGTACGGCTCCACCCGCGACAGCTTCGCGCCGATCTGTGCCCCTCAGGGTGATCTGTTTTCACAGCCGGCGTGGAAGCGGTTGGACGACAGTTTGACCGAGCCTTTGTCCACGGCCTCGCAGAACGAGGGCACGATCCGCTTTGCCAGCTATGCCGACTGGAACGCTCTTTCGCTCAAGGCCACTGCGTCGCCTCGGCTGTTTCTCCAGCCAGGCGCCGCAGGCAAGACCCAGGATCCTGAATTAACGCTGCGCAACTGGGGCGCTGATAAACAATGGCCCGCCAAGCAACGCCAGCAGGCGCTGGCGGCCATTGAACCGGCGCGCCAAGTCACGAGCGAATGGTTGCAGCGCGAGCGGGGCTTCTCTGCTGCTGATGCCCGGCAAGCATCCCGGGAAATCGTTCGGCAGTGGTTGAACTTGCGCCTGGACTTTATCGGTGGCCCAAGCGAGCTCTAGTTTCTCAACTTCCCGATGCAGGCGCGGGTTTCTTGCCGCTCTTGCTGGACGGGTGCTGGGTCGAGGAGCCTTTGTTGCGCGTGCTCTTCACGCTTTTTGACGGCGCGGGCGCTTTGCTCTCAGTGTCCTTGCTGCCACTGCTGTCGGCCCCAGATGGGCTGCTGGGATAGGTGCCGGGCGGCAGTGCCGAGCCAGGAGCGCTGTTGCCGCTCAGGGCGGGCGCCTCGGGGGCAGTGTTGTCGCCGAAGGCTGCGTAGGCGGGGGCATACAGAACGAGCGCCAGGCTGGCGACAAGTACGATCCTTTGGGAAATGCTGGTCTTCATGACTCAATCCCTCTTGGCGATGGGGACCGAAGCCCGGAGCACATCCAGGCTTCGGCGACGCCTCAATCAAGACTTCTTGGAGCCTGGGGCGTGGCTATGAGCCCCGCCTTTTTTGCCCGCTTCAGAAGCCTTCTCGCGGTCATTGGCGAAGTTGCCGCCTGAACCCTGGCCGCCGCTTTTACGGTTTGTGTCTTTCTGGTCTTTGTGACCAGCACCTGGGGTAGTTTTTCCACTATTAGCCATTTTGAAAACCCTCAATGATGAGCGAATCAATGGTGTTGCCTAATTGGGAATCCTCCAGCCAATTCAAAGTTTGAAATAGTTTCCAGGCATGCGACGAATGGACATCAAGCCGCCATTGGCTTCGCGCCGGGTGCTTTCTTGTGCGCGGCTTTCATCGCTTCCATCTCCGCGCCCAGCTGTTCCAGCAAGGCCTTGCCCAACAGCTTCCTGGCCTGTGGGAACATCTCGCTTTCCTCTTCCTCGATATGGTGCTCCAACAGTTCCTTGACGACTTTCACCCGGCCGGAAAACTCGGTGGTGGAGGGCGAAGTCTGCTTCAGGTCCGGAAGGACGAGGGAGTCGACAGTGCGATGTTCTTCCTTGGCCTCGTGGTACATGATTTCCTGATCCTTGCCGCCGGCCTTGCGAAAAGCCGGGTAGAGGATTTCTTCCTCAAGGCGGGTGTGGAGGCTGATTTCCATTTCCAGCTTGGCCAGGAGCTCAGTGCGCTTCTTTACGCCGCGCTCGGTCGATTCACTGAGCTGGTTCAGGATGGCTTTGACGCGTTCGTGGTCGGCCTTGAGAAGATCAATGGCATTCATGGGTGACACCTCACGGGTAGCGAAAGGGCGGGTCGAATTGCCCGCCTGTGCAGACCTCTACAGCATGAGTTGTACCAAGTTGAACAAAATATTTATCTGCTTATAAAACAATAGGTTATGTGTGATAAAAAGCGGCTCTGGTCGTGCAGGTTGCACGGTCGAGTGGTGGCTTGCATGCATTAAACAATGCCTAGCCGCCGCTGACTTTCCAGTGCTTGATGTCGTCGGCAAACACGATCTGCTCGACCTCATGGGCAATCCCGTAGGCCAGTGACTCGTGGGCGGCGATGACTTTTTCCTCGGCCGAGAGGCACTTGAAAATATCCAGGTGGGTTTCGGCGCTGGCGGTTTCCAGTTCGTAGATTTTCACGTAGCGCGCCAGGTCGTTGTCCAGGCTCGACAGGTATTCCCGCAGGCGCTGGTGGTCTACCGAGTTCTGGTTGAAATACCAGTTCATCGGATGGATCAGGAAGCGCGAGTGTGGCGTGGTGATCCGGCGGTTTGCCGCCAGGAACATGATGATGCCCATGGACTCGATATTGCCCGCATTGATCGCACACAGCGGCACCGGCAGGGACTTGAGGAAGGTGTAGAGGGTAAAACCGAAATTGGTGCTGCCGCCGGTGGTCGACAGGTTCAACAGCAACGAACTGGCGCCTTGATCGATCGCGTCCAGGCAGCAATCACGAAAGCGCTCGGTGGTGCCCTGATCGATCTGGCAGTGAAAGTGGATGATGTGCTCGGTCATCCCGGGCCTCCAAGGGGTAAAAGGTAGTGTCCGTTTGAGTCTAGAAGGTTACGGCCCGTGTGCCGCAACCGTTGGGCGAGAGCCATCCGTTGCAATTTTAATGAACCCTCGGGCGCGTTGCTTGACCTAACGCATACGACCTCAGGAGGATGAATCATGCAAATCGAATATGTCTGGATTGGCTTGGCGGTGATTCTGGTGCTGCTGGAACTGTGGGCGATCAACAGCGTTCTGCGCAGTGGCAGTGGCTGGGAGACCAAGGGTTTATGGCTGGTGGTACTGATCTTCATGCCGCTGTTGGGGCTGATCCTCTGGGCGCTGTTTGGACCCAAGGGTGTGAACCGGGCGACACATGCCACTGAGCATGGCAAAGGCTAAGACAGAATCGAAAAAAAACAGGCGCCCGAGGGCGCCTGTTTGCATTGGCGGGCGTCAGGCCGCCAGTGTCTTGGCAATGGCCTCGTTGAACGCCGGCAAATCGTCGGGCGTGCGCGAGGTTATCAGGGTCCAGCCATTGGCCGGGCATTCCTTCACCTGCGTATCCACCCAGTTTGCTGCGCCGGCATTGACCAGGTCAGTGCGCACGCTTTTGTAGGAGGTGAGGGTCTTGCCGCCGATCACGCCGGCATCAATCAGGGCCCAAGGGCCATGGCAGATGGCGGCTACGGTTTTCCCGGCCTTGACGAAGTCGTTGATCAGCCGCAGTGCATCGGCGTCCTGGCGCAAGGTGTCGGCATTGACGGTGCCCCCGGGGATGACCAGTGCATCGAAGTCACTGCCGTGCAGGTCCGAGAGCTTGGCGTCGGACTCTACCGTCCTGTCTTTCTCGGTGTCCTTGAGAAAGGTCTGGGTGCTGCCACCTTTGCTGGAACCGTGGGTCACCGTGGCGCCGAAACCACGCAGGGCTTCCAGCGGCTTGAGCAACTCGTCGCGCTCGATACCGGTGTTGGAGGTGATGATCAGAATCTTCTTGCCGTGCAGTTGCGAACTCATGGTCGAGTGTCTCCTGAGTGGGTCAATGGTTAATTGGCGTGCTGGGACTGCAACTCCTTGGCCATCTTCAGATGGGTTTCGAGAGTCGGCAGGGTCTTCTCGGCAAAAGCCTTCAGTTCGGCGTTATCCGAGGAGGCGGCTTCTTTTTTGAACAGGGCCACGGTGTCTTCGTGGGCCTTTACCTGGTTGTCGGCGTAAGCCTTGTCAAAGGACTCTTCACGGATTTCCAGGATCATTTTCTTGGCCTTGTCGGTCAGGCTGGCGTCGTCCGGCACCTTGATGTCGAGCTTCGTCGCCAGGGCGGTCAGCTCCTGGTTGGCCTTGGTGTGGTCTGTGATCATGTGCTGGGCAAACGCCTTGATATCAGCGGCACCGCTCTTTTCCAGCGCCAGTTTGCCGGCTTCTACTTCGGTGATGCCGCCCTGGGCTGCGGCGTCAACGAAGTCATTGGAAGTGGCGGCCATGGCCACACCCATCGAGCCTGCGGCCAGCGCGAAGGTCAGTCCCATTTGTTTCATCAGCAAGTGCTTCATGATGCTTCTCCTGAAGAGTGGCGCGATGCCGTTACCTGACTGTTGAGCGGGTGCCTGAGCAAAAGGTTTAAATTAATTTGCGCTTATTTCTCCGGGCCGCAGCCCACGCAATTTCCTTGAACTATCAAAAAATCATGGGCTCTGCTGCATAACGGCTCCGCGCTGGAGCCTGATCTTTTAACAGCAGGAGAATCACCATGGGCACTGAAAAAACCACTGACAAAACCCCCAATGCAATCAGCTCCGAACAGGCGCAGAAAGGTCGCCAGCTTGACGAGAAGGACAGTTCCTTGCAGCGCCCAAACCCCAAGACTGAAACCGTTGATAAGGTGATCACGCCGACCTCCATCAAGGACACACAACGGCAAACCGACCAGATCAACGAGCAAGCCGCCAAGGCCGAGCGCAAGCTGGGTCAGTGAAGAACGGAGGCAGTCATGGGGCGATCCATCAGCGCCGGGGAACTGGGTATTGAGCTCAAGCCCGGTGATGACAACGCACTGTTCAAGTGGTTTGTCGCCAGCTTCCTGATGGGCAAGCGCATTCAGGCGCAGATCGCGGCGCAGGCCTATCAGGTGATTGTGGTGAAGCATGGCCGGGACACCCCGCGCAAACTGCAACACTGCACCTCTCGCGAACTGGTGGCCATGCTCGGTGAGGCGCATTACGTGCGTTACGACGAAAGCACCGCGCAACGCCTGCTCGACCTCAGCAGCAAGTTGAATGCGGAGTACGCGGGCAGGATCAGCCATATCCACGATGCCAGTGCCGACCGTGGGGAGTTTGAAAAACGCTTGAATGCGTTCGAGGGCGTCGGGCCGAAGACGGTGGAGATTTTCATGAGGGATGCGGCGTCGGTGTTGTTCTGATGCCGATTTTTCTCGGTTGTGCAGGTTGGAGCCTGCCTCGTGAGCAATGGCCAAGATTTCCCCGGCAGGGCACTCATCTGCAACGTTATGCCGCGTGCTTGAATGCGGTTGAAATCAACAGCTCCTTCTACCGCCCCCATCGCCCGCAGACCTACGCACGATGGGCGCAGTCAGTGCCGTCGGGCTTTGGTTTTTCGGTCAAGGTGCCACGGCACATCACCCATGAATTACGTCTGCGTGACTGCGATACGGCATTGGATGAGTTCCTTGCACAGTGCCTGCAATTGGGCGACCGCCTGGGCTGCCTGCTGGTGCAATTGCCGCCTTCTTTAAGCTACGACCCGATCATTGCCGGCGGCTTTTTCACAGCCTTGCGTCAACGCTTCCCTGGGCCTGTGGTGCTTGAGCCACGGCACGCCAGCTGGGTGCAGGCCGACGGGCTTTTGCGGGATTACCAGATAGGACGGGTCGCCGCCGACCCGCCGGTGATCGCTGATGGGGATGCACCGAAAGGCTGGCAAGGTGTGCGTTATTGGCGCCTGCATGGTTCGCCGCGTATTTATCACAGCGCTTACGAAACCGAGCGTTTGTGCGCGCTGGCCGAGGTATTGAGAGCCTCCCTGGAGGAGGGCATTCCGAGCTGGTGTATTTTCGATAATACGGCCAGCGGTCATGCGCTGGTCGATGCGCTTGCCCTTCAAGCGATGCTTGCCCCTCAGGCATCCACTTGCATCACCTCCAGCCCCAGGCATTCATAAGCCTCGACGCTGCCCGGCGGCACGTGCCACTCGGTAATCAGGGTATGAATGCGGCTGCACGGCGCCACCACAAATGGCTCCACGGCGCCCAGCTTGTCGGCCAGGGTGACTGCCACCACGTGGGAGGCGCTGTCGAGCATAGCCTGTTTCACCGCCACTTCCTCGAAGTGCAACGAGCTGATACCGACCTGTGGATGCAGTGCGCACACACCCGTGAACAGCAGGTCGGCCTTGATGCCCTGGATCAGCCGCAATGCTTCATGCCCGCTGGCGGCCATGGTCACCGGGTTGAGTTGGCCACCGGCAAGGATCACCGTCACATTGGGATGTTCGGACAACGCGATCGCAATCATCGGTGAGTGCGTGACGGCGGTCAGCTTGATGGAATGCGGTAGTGACTGGGCGATTTGCAGGGTGGTGGTACCGGAGTCGAACAGCACGATCTGGCCGTCCTCCACGCGATCGGCGGCGAGTTGCGCCAGGTGGCGTTTGGTCGCGGTGGTTTCGCCAAACCGGGTGAAGAAATCCTTGCCGGTGTCCTTGGGCCGTGGCAGCGCACCTCCATGCACGCGTTGCAGCAGACCGGCGGAGGCCAGTTCGCCAAGGTCGCGGCGAATGGTGTCCTGGGAAACGGCGAAATGCTCCACCAACTCCGAGGCAGTGACTTTACCGTCGCGCTCCAGCAGCAACAGGATTTTCTGTTTGCGCAGGGAGGGCAGGTCGATGGCAGCATGGGTGTTATGCATGTTTTTGCTCGTTGATGCGTGTTTATGCGAGATTAATCAGCATTAGGCGCAAACGCAATGGGTTGGGGTGTCGGTGATGCCCTGCCGAGTGAGCTGAGCACCATGGAAAAACCACACCCGGTCCGGTACCGAACCCCATGTTTCGATTCGCGAAGTGATGCAGGAGATTTTGCTGCCGCCAAGCTTTCCAGAAGGGCATTACCGAGCAAAATAATCGTAAAAAAGTAAAAAGAGTTGTCCACGAAAACCGTGGGTATCTCTGTGGATAACTTCGCTTGAGCCCGGCGGGTATGGCGATTTAACCTGCGGTTAATATTTGATCAGTCACTGTTTATGGCCAGTATGGGCAGGCTTTGCGCCTTGACAGGCACCGGCGAAACCGGTGCCGAAATGCAGATTTACGAGTCGTTTGGGCGCCCGGTGGAGGGCCCGGCAACCTGAGTGGCGCGCTTCGATTGCATCAGGCTGTCCAACGCCTGGCGATAACTGCTGCCGGCCAGTCGCATGCTGTCGTTATGAGTGGCACCGGGTACCAGCAACAGGTGTTTCGGCTGTTGGGCGGCGTCAAACAGTTGCTGGCTGAAGCGCGGTGGCACGAAGGCATCGGCGAGCCCGTGAACCACCAGCAGCGGCATGTGGATATCAGCGATCTTGTCAATGGAATCGAACTTCTGCGACAGCAGCCAGCGCACCGGCAATGACGTATTGGCTACTGCTGTGGCCACATCTGCCAGGGAGGTAAAGGTGGACTCGATGACCAGTCCGCGCACTGGCGGCGGCACCTGATTGTTCGCTGCCTGCTTGCCCAGTTCCACCGCGAGGTCGATGGCCACCGCGCCACCCAGGGAGTGCCCGTAGATGAGGCGCTTGGCAGGATCGGGTTGCAGCACCTGGAAGCGTTCCCAGGCAATGCGCGCGTCTTCGTACACGCTGGTTTCCGACGGCAGGTCGCCTCGACTCTGGCCGAAGCCGCGGTAGTCGATGGCCAGTACGGAAAAGCCCAGGGCCCGCAGCTGTTCGATGCGAAACAGTTGGCCAGTGAGGTTCCAGCGCACGCCGTGCAGGTAGAGAATTGCCGGCGCGTCCTTCTGTGCCGCTGGCCACCACCAGCCATGAATATTCTGCCCTGCCTTGAAACTCGCGGGTTTCAGGTCGAATTCCTGCACATCACGCGGCAACCCGCTGTACCAGCTGGCAGTGCCTGGCTCCACGCGAAACAGCAACTCGCGCTCCTTGTGTTGCAGCACGGCGCAACCCACGGGCAGGCCGATGATCAGGGCGGCCATGCACAGCAGGGGAAACCAGCGCAGGCCGAGACGGGACAGAAAACGTGAAGACATGAAGGTTCCAGGACACAGGCGAAGCACGGGTTTTAACAGATGCCCTGGCCGCGCAGGAAATATTCAGACGGTCGTCACCGGACATTGCTTGCAAAGTATTACATCGCCTCATCCAGCAGAGAAAAGAAGTGCCCGGCCAAGGGCGAAGGATTGTCGGTGTTCCAGTTGAGGTAGAGCCCGATGCTGGAGGACGCGGCGGTGAGGGGCACAAACGCCACTTTGTCACGGGGCATCGAACGGGCAATGGACTGCGGCACCAGCGCCACACCAAACCCGCACGCCACCAGGCCAATCAGGGTGGGTAATTGATCGGCTTCCTGGACCACCCTTGGAGAGAAGCCCGCGGCCTCGCATAAAGCGATCAACTGGTGGTGATAGCCACTGCCCAATGCCTGGGGCGTGAACACAAAATCGGCGCCGGCAAAGTCCTTCAGCTCGATAGCGGCGTCATCCGCATTCGGATGGTCTGCGGGCAGCGCCAGCAGGATCGGTTCATCCAGCAGCAGCCGGGATTCGATGTTATCTGCCTGGCCTGGCAGGTAGCGCAAAAAAGCGATATCGGTATCACCACTCAACAAGGCCTTGGCCTGGTTGGCAGAGGGCATTTCCTTGATCACCAACTGAACCCTGGGGAACGCCAGGCGAAACTGCCTGAGGGTATCCAGCAACCACGGATAGCCGGTGATCGACACCGAGGTGATGGTGAGTGTGCCGGCGGTTCCCTGGGACACCTGCCGGGCTTGCTCAATGCCTTGCTGCAATTGCCCGAGGACGGTGTAGGCCGTCTGAAGAAACGCCGCCCCGGCTGGCAGCAGCTTCACGCCACGACGGTCACGCTGCAGCAGGGCAAACCCCAACTTTGCCTCCAGGCGATTGATCGCCTGGCTCAACGCTGGCTGCGCCATATGCAGGCGCTCCGCGGCCTGGTGAAAGTGCAGCGCTTCGGCAACGGCAACGAACTGGCGCAACAGGCGGGTTTCGATCATCTGGGCTGTTCCTTCAGGTAGATGGCGGTGTGGGGCTTGATACGGCGCAGGTATCAATATCGCTGTTTTTCAGTATTAAACAGGACGGCCACGGGTTGTTAGGGTGGAGTGCCTATCAGGAGAACGCGACGATGGACTTTACAGGTAAAACCGCAATCGTGACCGGTGCCGCCCGTGGCTTGGGGTTCAGCTATGCGCGCGAGTTGGCGCGACTCGGCGCGCAGGTGGTAATCAGTGATATCGGTGCCGACACCCTCGGCGATGGGGCTGATCCCCAGGTGGTACAGGCGGCCGCGCTGGCGCTGCAGGGTGAAGGCCTGCGGGTGGTTGGCCACGCGGGTGACCTGTCCGGCGAAGCGGGGTGTGGAGCGCTGATCGAGTGCGCCATCACGCATTTCGGGCAGCTCGATATCCTGATCCACAATGCTGGCTGGGTCGGCTATCAGCCCATCGAGGCCGCCGACGAGGCTTTCATCCGGCGGGCCATGGACGTCAATGTCTATGCACCGATCTGGCTGTGCAAACACGCGTGGCAGCACCTCACGCGATCTGCCGCACCCCGCATTGTGCTGACCACCTCCGACCGTGCGATGTATACGCGCTACGTCCAGCCGGGCCTTGCGGCCTACAGCGCGGGTAAGATGGCGCAACTGGGGATCATGAATGCCTTGAGCGGGGAAGGGGCGGAGGCCGGGATCCTGGTCAATGCCATCTCACCCGTGGCCAAGACCCGCATGTGGGGCGTGACCGGCGAGCCGCACAACCTCAAGCCGGAATGGGTCACGCCTGGGGTGATCTTCCTGGCTTCGGCTGCGTGCCAGGACAGCGGCTATATCCTGCGTGCCAGCAACGGTCAGTTCACCGCCACGCGGTTCGCTGAAAATCCGGGGGTCGAGTATCCGGTTGACCTGGCGCGGGTCAACGCCTCGGACGCTGCGCAAGTCGCCGCGTTATGGCAAGCCATCAAGGACTGTTGACGGTCACGCCAGGTAAAGCGTCAGGCCCTGAGCTTCATAGGGTTGCAGCAGGGCACGCGGCGTACTGGCCAATGCGACGATCGCGCTGACGTGTGCCAGCTCCACCACCTGGTAGGGCGACGCGGTGTTGAGCTTTTCCGAGGTGGCCAGCACGATGGTTTCTGCGGCCGCGTGACACAACGCGCGCTTGACCACTGCCTCTTCATAATCGCCGGTAGACAGGCCGGCATTCGGGTGCACGCTGCACACCCCCATGAAATACAGGTCGGCATTGACCCGGCCGATGGCCTCCAGCGTGGCCGCCCCCACCCCCACCAGTGAGTGGCGAAACAGCCGCCCGCCGAGCATGATCACTTCAATCTGCGGATGATCCACCAGGGCCATGGCAATCGACGGGCTGTGGGTGACCACGGTGGCATTCAGGTCCGCCGGCAAGTGATGGGCCAGTTGCAGGCACGTGGTACCGCCATCGATAAACACCACCTGGCCGGGCTGCACAAGTTGCGCAGCCGTCCGGCCAATGGCGATTTTTTCCTCGGGTACCAAGTGTTCCCGTACCGAAAAATCAGCCATCGCGGGGGATGCCGGCAAGGCGCCGCCGTGCACCCGCAGCAGCAAACCTTCCTTGGCCATTTCCCGCAGGTCACGCCGTATCGTGTCCTCGGAAACCTCCAGTGCCTGGCTCAACTCCTTGGCAATCAGCCGGCCGTCGCGGTGCAGCGTATCCAGCAGGTGTTGTTTACGTTGTTGGGTCAGCATCGGAAGCTTCCTGCACGTTTTTTCTTGACTGTGCACGATTTTGCACGACATGCTGAATAACACAAGACAAAAAGGTCCTGCCATGGAAAACAGTCCCGTCCGCATCCACGCCGAAGAACTGCTCTCGGATAATTGGTATGTGCTGAAAAAGTACACCTTTGACCTGCGCCGCCGCGACGGCAGTTGGCAGTCCCAGACCCGGGAGATCTATGACCGGGGCAATGGCGCGACGATCCTGCTGTACAACCGCGAGCGGCGCACGGTGTTGCTGATTCGCCAGTTCCGCATGCCTACCTACGTTAACGGCTACCACGGTTACCTGATCGAGTCTGCCGCCGGCCTGCTGGACAACGCCAGCCCCGAGGAACGCATTCGCCTGGAGGCGGAAGAAGAGACGGGCTACCGTGTGGGCCATGTAGAAAAGATCTATTCGGCCTTCATGAGCCCGGGCTCGGTGACCGAGCGCATTCACTTTTTCATCGGCGAATATCAGCCTGGCGACCGAGTCAGTGATGGCGGCGGGCTGGAGGATGAAGGTGAGGATATCGAAGTGCTGGAGTTGGGATTCGAGGAGGCCCTGGCCATGGTGGACAGTGCCGAGATCGTCGACGGCAAGACCATCATGTTGTTGCAGTACCTTGAATTGCGGATGTTGAAAGAGGGCTGGTGATGTCGCGTCGGTTATCGCTTGCGCTGGCGGTGTTGCTGGCGGGATGCAGTGGTGTGAGCGCTGCGCAAACACCCGTCGGTGATGGTGGTGTTCCCGCGTTCTATACCTGGGCGGACAAGGTGCCCGCGTCACCCGGGCGGATGCTGCGCAGCGAGCCGTTGACCGAAAAGCAAAGCCTGGCCGAGGCGGGGCAGAATATTCGCATCCTGTACACGTCCACCGACGGTCTCGATACCCATAAACGGATTGTCGTTTCCGGTGCGCTGTTCCTGCCCAAGGGCACACCGCCGCCGGGTGGCTGGCCCCTGATGGCGTGGGCCCACGGCACGGTGGGGAGTGCCGATATCTGCGCGCCGTCGTTCGCCGGTCGCAGCCCGCGGGATACGCGCTATCTCAATTATTGGCTGGCTCAGGGCTACGCGATTGTCGCTACCGATTACCAGGGGCTTGGGACGCCTGGCCTGCATCCGTATGGGCTGACCAGTCCGCTGGCCTATGGGGTGCTCGACAGCATTCGCGCGGTAGGGGCGGGTGGTTTCGAACTCTCCAAACGTGTGGTGGTGTTTGGGCAGTCACAGGGTGGCCGTGCTGCGTTTGCCACGGCGGTCTATGCGAAAGACTATGCGCCCGAGTTGGATATCGTGGGGGTGGTGGCGACCGGTACGCCTTACGCGGCCACCCATAAAACGGGAGACAGTGCCGAGTTGGAAAAGGCCCGCAGTTCGGTGGTGCCGACCTTTGCCTATAACTTGCTGCGGCTGAGTACTGTCACGTTGTTTGATCCTGGGTTTGTGGCTGCGGATTACTTGAGCGAGCGTGCAGTGCCTGCGTTTGAGAGCAGCCGGCGGGATTGTTTGCATGCCATTGAGCAGCGGGTGATGGCTGATGGGCTCAGCTTCAATGACAGTTTCAAGCGGTCGCCGAAAGAGGCGCTCGACAAGGTTTATCGTGAGTCGGCGTATCCGACATTGAAGACGGATATTCCGGTTTTTGTCGGTACGGGGGGGCGGGATCAGGATGTGTTTGTGCCGGGGCAAAAGGCGCTGGTCAGGGATGCGTGCAAGGTCGGGGACCGGATTGAATGGCATTTTTATCCTGAGCTGGATCACTCCGCTACGGTCAATGGTTCGCTCGTGGACTCGACGCCGTTTGTGCGTAAGGCGTTTGCGGGGGAGGTGATTGGTGGGAATTGTGGGGGGTAGCTTTTTTGGGGGGTATATCCGTTATTTGGGTAACGGCGACTTATGGTTTCGCTCTTACAGCGAGTCACTTTGGAAAAGCCGGAATGCCGGCCCAACCCAAAGTAAGTAAAGGGAGCTGCCTCCGCCGCTTTATGTGGGAGCGGGCTTGCTCGCGAAAAACCTGAGAGCGCCACGTTGAATCAGGATACCCACGTCATCGTTAACGACCTTCGCGAGCAAGCCCGCTCCCACATTTGGACCGTGTCCGCCTTTGATTTTGCGGTTGCTTCACCCCACTCAAGTCGGCTGGTAGGCCGCTGTGAGAGCGCAACCCGATAGCGGCCATAACCGCAGCAACGGATATGCCCCCAACCCCATCACCCCAATTTCACATTCATAATAATCCGCGCGGTAAACACCAATTTCCCCTCCGCATCCAGCATCTCCACCGGCACCACCTTGTCACCCGCCGTTTGCCAGTCGATACCTTCGCCATTGGCCGTCGCCGTCACGCTGCTCTTGGCCTTGGCCAGATACTCCACCGTCATCCCCTTGGGAATCCACCGCGCACCCGCCGGCACGGAAACGTCCGTCATGGTACCCGCCGCCAACTCCGCAGCGTTGCACATGGCAATGGCATGCACGGTGCCCAGGTGGTTGGTGATGGCCTTGCTGAACGGCACTTCCACCGAGGCAAACCCCGGACGCAACTGGGTCATCAACGGATTGATGGTGCTGAAGTAGGGCGCCATCTGGCACGCCAGTTTGCTGAACGCTTCGGGGCCAACGCTGTTGAACATGCTCAGGGCCTGACTCATGGTGCTGCCTCGCTGATTAAATGAATTTTACGGAATATTGTTCCGTTACAGAATAATGTTCTGTAACGGAACAGTATTCTGCCCATGGGAAATCTGTCAAGCTGCCCGGGCTTGTTCTTCTTCACTGACTGAGTTCCTGTTCAGCATGCAAACCCCGGATCTGCTTCAGCGTTGCTTCCCTGGCCGAAGGGCCGAATTGAAACGCGATATCTTCAAGGCAGCCCTGGACCTGTTCAACGAGCAGGGCCTTGAAGCCACCACTATCGAGATGATCCGCGCGCGCTGCGATACCAGCGTCGGCGCCATTTATCATCACTTCGGCAACAAGGAAGGCCTGGTCGCCGCGCTGTTTTTTACCGCGCTGGAGGATCAGGCCGAATTGCGTGGGCGCTACCTTGAATCGGCCAAAACGGCGAAGGAGGGGGTGTACGCACTGGTCCACAGCTATGTCGATTGGGTGGACAGCGAACCGCAGTGGGCGCGCTTCCAGTACCACGCGCATTTCGCGGTGACCAAGGGCCCGTTCGCCGCTGAACTGGAAAGCCGCAACCAGGCGCGCAACGCGTTGCTGAAGGAGTGGATGGTGCTGCCTGGACGGGGTGATCAGCTCAGCCAGGTGCCCGCCGAACTCTTGCCATCACTGATCATCGGCCAGGCCGACAGCTACTGCCGTGCCTGGCTGGCCGGGCGCTCGGCCAGCAGCCCTCGGGTGTACCGGGAAACCCTGGCCGAGGCAGCGTGGCGCTCGGTGGGTGGCGCTTAGGGCGTCGCGTGCATCACGCACAGGGTGCGGGCGTTATCGCCACCCGATAGCGCTCGTCAAAATCATCCGCCAACTGTGCCAGCGTCACCTCTCCCAAACGCTGCAGCAGCAACGCCTGGGCATCGTCAAACGCCTGGTTCAGCGCCGCATTGACGGCCTGTTCCACCAGGCATTGCGGATGATCGGTGGACAGGCCGACGGCAAAGATCGACGACGTGCCAAGGGCATTGTGGATGTCCAGCAGGGTGATTTCACTCAGCGGCTTGCCCAGCATCCAGCCGCCCTGATGGCCTTTTTCCGAACGCACATAACCTTTCTCCTTGAGCAGGCCCAGGGTGCGGCGTACCACCACCGCGTTGGTACCAAGCATCTGCGCGATGGTCTCCGAGGTGGCGCGTTCCTCGTGGCGGCCCATGTGGATCAGCACATGGAGCATGCGCGAAAGCCGGGTGTCGTTTCTCATCTGCAAGCCTCTGGAGTTCCTGCCCGAAAGTATCGTTCGTAACGATTGGAGTTGCGAGACGCTTGACGAGGTATTTTTATGTAACTTATGGTGTGTCGTGAGTGCCCGGCAACCGATGCAAGGGCCACCAGAGAGGTCATCTTCATGGTTTACGACGTTATTATCGTCGGCGGCAGCTACGCCGGAATGTCTGCCGGGCTGCAACTGGCGCGGGCTCGGCGCAAGGTGCTGGTGGTTGACGCCGGGCAGCGGCGCAACCGGTTTGCGGCCACGTCCCACGGTTTCCTCAGCCAGGATGGCCAGCCGCCGGAGCTGATCGCTGCCGAAGGGCGAGGGCAGTTGATGGAATATCCGACGGTGACCTGGGTGCAGGACACCGCCGTTGAAGCGACTCGAAACCAGGATGGCTTCGTGGTGCGAACCCGTTGCAAGGGTGAGTTCAACGCTAAGCGCTTGATTCTCGCTACCGGCGTGGTGGATGAGTTACCCGAGGTCGAGGGGTTGAAGGAGCGCTGGGGCAAGCATGTGTTCCATTGCCCGTATTGCCACGGCTATGAACTGGATCAAGGCCGCATCGGCGTGCTGGCGACGTCGCCGCTGGCCATGCATCACGCGATGCTGCTGCCGGACTGGGGCACCACCACGCTGTTTACCAACGGCGCATTTGTGCCGGATGCCGAGCAGCAGGCGCAACTGGATCGGCGTGGGGTCAGCGTCGAAAGCTCTGCGGTGCGGCGGATTGTCGGTGAGCGGGCGGATGTGGAATTGACAGACGGGCGGATGATCGCGCTGGACGGTATTTTCACCCTGTCCCGTACGCGCATGGCCAGCCCATTGGCTGAGCAGTTGGGCTGTGAGTTTGTCGAAGGGCCGACCGGGCCCTACCTGCTGACCAACGAGACGCGCCAGACCACCGTGCCCGGTGTGTTTGCCTGCGGCGATGCCAACCTGGCCGGCGGCTCGGTGGCGCTGGCGGTCGGCGAGGGTGTGCGCGCCGGGGTGGGCGCGCACTTTTCGATGATCTTCAGCTGAGGTCAGCGCACCAGGCACGGCCGCTTGTTATCGAACGTCCAGCCCGGAATCATGAACTGCATCGCCACGCTGTCATTGCGCGCACCCAGGCCCATGCCTTTGTACAGTTCATGGGCGTGGGCCACGGCGTCCATGTCGATGTCCACGCCCAGGCCCGGTTTGGCCGGCACCTTGATATGGCCGTCGACAATCTTCAGCGGAGCCTTGGTCAGCCGCTGGCCGTCCTGCCAGATCCAGTGGGTGTCGATGGCCGTGATTTCCCCCGGCGCGGCGGCGGCCACCTGGGTGAACATCGCCAGGGAAATGTCGAAGTGATTATTGGAGTGCGAGCCCCAGGTCAGGCCCCATTCGTGGCACATCTGCGCCACGCGCACCGAGCCCTGCATGGTCCAGAAGTGCGGGTCGGCCAGGGGAATATCCACGGACTGCAACTGGATCGCATGCCCCATTTCCCGCCAGTCGGTGGCGATCATGTTGGTGGCGGTGGGCAGCCCGGTGGCACGGCGGAATTCGGCCATGACTTCGCGCCCGGAGTAACCGTTTTCCGCGCCGCAAGGGTCTTCGGCATAGGCCAGCACATGATGCTGGTCGCGGCACAGGGCGATGGCTTCTTTGAGTGACCAGGCGCCGTTGGGGTCCAGGGTAATGCGCGCATCGGGGAAGCGTTCGGCCAGTGCAGTCACCGCCTCGATTTCGTCGCCGCCGCGCAGTACGCCGCCTTTGAGCTTGAAGTCATTGAAGCCGTACTGCGCCTTGGCCGCCTCTGCCAGACGCACGATGGCTTCGGGCGTCATGGCCTGTTCATGACGCAGGCGGAACCAGTCTTCGGCATCGTCTTCACTGCGATAGGCCAGGTCGGTCTGCTGGCGATCACCGATGTAGAACAGGTAGCCGAGCATCTTCACCGCGTCGCGCTGCTGGCCTTCGCCGAGAAGGGCCGCCACCGGGACTTCGAGGAATTGGCCGAGCAAATCCAGGAGTGCCGCTTCCATCGCCGTGACGGCATGGATGGTGATGCGCAGGTCAAACGTCTGCAAACCCCGGCCCGCCGAATCCCGCGCAGCGAAGGTCTGGCGCATGGCATTGAGGATGCTCTGGTACTGGCCGATGGGCTTGCCGATCACCAGGCTGCGGGCGTCTTCCAGGGTCTCGCGGATGCGTTCCCCGCCGGGTACCTCACCGACGCCGGTACGGCCGGCGCTGTCGGTAAGGATCACGATATTGCGCGTGAAAAACGGCCCGTGGGCGCCGCTGAGGTTGAGCAGCATGCTGTCGTGGCCGGCCACCGGGATGACTTGCAGGCCGGTAACGACCGGGGCGCTGTTGGCGTGGTGCTGGTGTTCTGTGTTCATCGTGTAGTCCTTATTTGCTCAAGACGGGTGCGGGTTGCAGCACGCTGCTGGTGGTCGGGCCGGGCAGTGTCCTGGCGAAAAACACCAGGATGGCCGCAAGGATCGAAGTGCCCGCCAGGCCATACAAACCGCCCTGGATCGAGCCGGTGGTCTGTTCCAGGAAACCAAAGGTGGTGGGCGCGACAAACCCGCCGAGGTTGCCGATGGAGTTGATCAATGCGATCACCGCTGCGGCGATGCGTGCATCCAGGTAACCCTGGGGAATCGGCCAGAACAGCGAGGACGCCGACTTGAAGCCGATCGCCGCGAAGCAGATGGCGATAAAGGCAAAGATCGGCCCGCCGGTCGTGGAGAGGAACATGCCGACGGCGGCGATCAACAGTGCCGCAGCGACCCATGCTTGTTGGAACTTGAATTTGCCTGCCAGTGCCGCGAAGGCGTACATCGCGATGATCGAGATCAACCACGGGATGGAGTTGTAGAAACCCACCTGGATGTCGCTCAGGTCGCCCATCTTTTTGATGATGCTCGGCAACCAGAAAGTGGCGGCATAGATCGTCAGCTGGATGCAGAAATACAGGGCGCAGAACAGCATGATCTGACGGTCCTTGAGCAGCTTGCCCAGGGTCGGCTTGACCGTGGTGGCGGCGTCACGCTCGCGCTGTTCGCGGTCGATCTCGCCCACCAGCGCATCCTTTTCTTCAAGGCTGAGCCACTTGGCGTCGTGGGGTTTGGAGTCCAGCCAGAACCACACGAAAAAGCACAGCAGCACCGACGCCATGCCTTCGATGATGTACATCCACTGCCAGCCATGCAGGCCCAGCCCGGTGATTTGCAGCAGCACGCCGGACAAGGGGCCGGAGATCAGCGAGGCGAGGGCCGAGCCGCTGAGGAAGATTGCAATCGCCTTGCCGCGTTCGACGCCGGGCAACCAGCGGGTGAAGTAGTAGATCACCCCGGGAAAGAAGCCCGCTTCGGCCACGCCCAGCAGAAAGCGCAGGATGTAGAAGTGGGTTTCGTTCTGGATAAAGGCCATCAATGTGGCGGTGATGCCCCAGGTGAACATGATGCGAGTCAGCCAGATGCGCGCGCCGACTTTTTGCAGGAGCATGTTGGACGGCACTTCGAACAGCGCGTAGCCGATGAAAAACAACCCGGCGCCGAAGCCGTAGGCGGCCGCACCAATGCCCAGGTCGTGCTCCATATGGGTACGCACAAAGCCGATGTTGACGCGGTCGATGTAGTTGACGATGAACATGATCACGAACAGTGGGAGCACATGGCTCTTCACCTTCTTGATCGCGCGGGCCAGGACCGGGTCGGTGGCAGGCGCAGCTGTCGCAGGGCTGGAAGGGGTCACGGGTCAAACTCCCACTGATTATTGTTGTGCGGGGACGTATTTGGGTTGTCAGAGATGTCTGACAACTTGATAGACATCATACAACTGCAATTTCAGAGATGGCAACCCTCTGTAGGAGCGAGCTTGCTCGCGAAAATCGTCAACGATTACGAGGTTTGGTGCAATGTTTGCGCTGCGACGGGTTTTTTCGCGAGCAGGCTCGCTCCTACAGGTATTTGTTTGTTGTCATACAAGTTGGCTCGTCTAAGAATGCTAGTATTGCCAGGCGCCCCAGAACGGAATTCCTGATGCAAAACCCCAGCTCGGCACCTCATCGCAAGCGCTCCCCGGGCCTTGCCCACGACATCGTCACCGCGCTGACCCAGCAGATTCTCCTGGGGCAGATGGCGCCGGGTGAAAAGCTGCCGTCGGAGTCGGCCATCGTGGGCGAGTACGGCGTCAGCCGCACGGTGGTGCGCGAAGCGCTTTCCAAATTGCAGGCCGCCGGGCTGGTGGAAACCCGCCACGGTGTCGGCACCTTTGTGCTGGAGCGCGACGAGCGCCACGGCCTGCACCTGACCCACGACACCGCCGCCAGCGTGCGCGGCATTCTTGAACTGCGCATGGGCCTGGAAACCCAGGCAGCCGCCCTGGCAGCCTTGCGCCGTACCGATGAACAACTGCAGCAGATGCGCCAGGCACTGGATGATTACCAGGACTCGCTGGCCAACAACGACAGTGCCGTTGAGCCTGACGTGCGCTTCCATCGCCTGATCGCCCAGGCCACCGGCAATACCTATTTCACCGACGTGATTTATCACCTGGGCCACTCGGTAATCCCACGCACCCGGATCAATGCCGAGGAACGCGGCGACGCGGACCTGATGGCGCTGGGGCGCCTGGCGAACCTTGAGCACGAGGCGATCCTGAAAGCCATCCGCCGCCAGGACCCGGACGCGGCCCGGGCCGCCATGCTGTTGCACTTGAGCAACAGCCTGGAGCGGATGACAGGAGAGTAGGCGGGGCTATTTGCTGTCCAGGAAGTCCAGCAGCGCGGCATTGAACAGCGTCGGGTCCTGCAGGAATGCGAAGTGGCTGGTGTTCGGCAGAATCAGCAGGCCCGCTCCCGGAATGGTCGCCGCGATGTATTCGGTGTGTTCTCGCTTGATCGCCTCATCGTGGTCGCCGTCGACAATCAGGATCGGAGTCTTGATGGACGCCAGTTGCGCGTCGGTCCAGTTGGGTTGGCTGGCCCACATATGGCTGATCTGCTCGACGAAGGCGTCGTACTCTTTTGGCGTCGGCGAGTGCCTGGCGTACTCCTGGCCGGCGCGTTCGATGAAGGCGGCGAAGGTCGGGTTTTTCTCTACGCCATCCTTGACCCCGGACGTCTGGGTGTTGGCGGCAAAGGCGAACACCTTGCCGATACGGTCGGGGTGGCGCAGGGCGAGATCTATACCGATGATTGCGCCGTCGCTCCAGCCGACGATATCGGCGCGGGGGATTTTCAGACTGTCGAGTACGGCGACCACGTCATCGGCCATCAAGTCGTAACCGAAGGGGTTCTCGTCCCGGGAACTGCGCCCGTGGCCACGGCTGTCGAGGCTGATGACCGTGTGTTTGGCGGCCAGCGCCTTGACCTGGTTGCCCCAGTAATCGGAATTGGACAGGCCACCGTGCAGCAGGATGACCGGCGAACCATGCCCGGTCTTGGTGTAGTAGACCTTGATGCCATTGACGGCGGCATAGCCGGTCTTGGCCCCCGCAATCGGCGCCGGGGTGGGCGGAAGGGTTTCCCAGCGTTCCGCGGCCTGAACCCCGGAGAGGGACAGCAACAGGCAGGCAGCTGCCAATAAGCGACGTGACATGACGATTCCTTTTTTGTGAGCAGGTTGAGGTCATCCGGCCAGATGTGCGCTCGACTCTAGCACCGTGCCTACCTTGGGAAACACGCATTTTTTCCTATCAAAAACGCCCTTTGGAAAGAGAAAAATACAGTTATATCAATGGAATAAATTTGTCTTTTGCAGCGGGTGGGCTAAGGGTTTCAACTGATGGTTTTTTCGGTCATTCCCGGCAGGGGCATTTTCTTCAATACCGCGATCCGTCCTCCCCTTAAGGTTCAGCTCATACCTGCACAACAACAAGGAACTGCAATGAGCTTGATCATTTCCATGGCCGCTTTTGCTTTGGCCACCTCCATCACGCCGGGACCGGTGAATGTGGTGGCCATCAGTTCGGGGGCGCGCTTTGGGTTTGCCGCCAGTCAAAAGCACGTGGCTGGAGCCGCGTTGGGATTCACCTTGCTGCTGGTGCTGATTGGCCTGGGGCTGCATGAGGTGCTGGTGCGCTGGCCGCTGCTGACCCAACTGATTCAATGGGGCGGGGTGGCGTTCCTGTTGTACATGGCCTGGAAGCTGGCAGTGGACGATGGGCGCCTGGACGCTGAAGGCACGGCCGCGGCGCCGTCGATGCTCTATGGGGCGATCATGCAATGGCTCAACCCCAAGGCCTGGCTGGCGTGTGTGGCAGGCATGGGGCTGTTTGTCGCCGATGGCGATGCGCAGCAAGTCTGGCTGTTTGCGACGATCTACCTGGTAATTTGCTACTTGTCGGTGGCGTGCTGGGCGTACGCCGGGACGTTCCTGCGCCGCTACCTGAGCAATCCCCAGGGCATGCGCCTGTTCAATCGCTCGATGGCCGCCTTGTTGGTGGCCAGCGTGGGGTATCTGCTGCTGGCCTGATTCAGCCGCGATATTGCCCGGGCGTCGCCGCCAGGTGCTGTTTGAACGTGCGCTGGAAATGCGCCTGATCAGAAAAGCCGGCCGCCAGTGCGACGTCGGCGATCAACTGGCCGCTGCGCAACTGGGTGCGGGCAAACTGAATACGGCGATTGACCAGGAATGCGTGGGGCGTCATGCCGTAATACTGCTTGAACGCACGAATCAGGTACGACGGCGACAGTTCAGCCGCCTGGCAAATGTCTTCGAGCTTCAGGGCCTCGGTGCAATGTTCGCGGATATAGTCGGCGGCCCGCTCCAGCTTGTGATTGACCTCGCGCACCGGGGTCTCCGACGGGTTGAGGCGTTGTTGCACCTCGGTGAAAAAACTCACCACCGCACTCTGCTTGTGCAGGTGTTCGGCGTGGTTGTCCACCAGCACCTCATACAGCTCGTTCAGCCCGCGGTACAGCGCGACATCCGTGGTGTGGGTGGCGGTGAACGGTCGAAAATCCTGGTCCTTGCTGAAACCCAACTGGTGCTGCAGGTCGGTCAGCCAGGCCGTATCGATATACAGCATGTGATAGGACCAGGGCAGATCATCAATGGGGTTGCAGGCGTGGACATCCCCGGGATTCATCAAGACCACGGTGCCGGTGCTGATCTTGAAGGTCGATGCCCCATGGATGTACAGGCTCTGCCCGGCCGTGATCGCGCCGATGGAAAAGTGCTCGTGGGCGTGGCGGGTGTAGCAGACCTTCCGCCCGTCGGCGATGGTGCGAGCCTCAATGAACGGCAGGCGTTCGTCGCGCCAGAAGGACGGGGCAGTCGGTTCGAGGGGCGATCGCATCACTACAAGCCTCACCGGGAAACAATGCAGTGAATGATTACACAGAAACCGGCCTGCAACGTTTCATTTCATGGTTTCGGGTTCCATTCTGCGCAGGAAGCCGATCCGCGGATCTACGCCGTTGATGGCGTCTGCCAGGGAAAGGGGTTGCTTCGCCGCCGCTCGCGCCTCATCGGCGCCTACCAGCAAGTGCTGGTCAATCACGATGCTGGCAATGGCCAGGCTGCGTGGCGAGGTGAAGGTGTTGGGTACCACAGGGCCCGGCCCATAGACGGCAGGCAGCTCGGCAAAACGTTGGGCAATGACCGTCGCGTGTTGCTGCCCGTTGGGAATGGTGCCGCGCGCGTACGCTGACCAATCGATCGGCAGCGGGCTGCCTTGGGTATTGCCGGTGCGCAGGGCCTGTTCGAATATTTGCAGGGTCAGGCCCGGTAATGGGGCAACCTTCAGTTGCTTTGGGAGAAATTCGTAGAAGCGCTTGTCGCCGGCGTACCTGCACAACACCAGCACCCCGAATCTCCCGATGCCCGATGTCTGCCCGCCAGCACTGGTGCGTGACGTTTGCAGGCGATGGAATTCCAGGCTGCCATATTCCATGCCTTTACGGCTAAGCAGGGGCAGTTGTGACATCCAATACACGATCGACTGTAGCAGCGCGGCGCGCACCGCCGTGTAGCGCTTCTCGAACTCGGCCGCGAAAGTGGAATGGATTGACCCCAACTCATCGAACCGTGACGCCATGCTGGCGAAATCAACGTCCTTGAGGGTCGAGCGCCATTGCGTTGTGCCTTTGGTCAGCTTGCCTGCCATGTGCAACTGAACCAGGGAAACGGCGGTATTGGCGGCGATATCCGGCTCCGAGCGGTTACCAGGCCTGGCCTGCCATTGTATGACCATTCGCTCCAGATCGGTGCTACCGGCAAACACCCGCTGAAGATCCTGCAAGGCTATTTCATACAGGCTGGTATGCCCGTTCTTCTTCAACTCGGAACTGATCTGCAACTGGTTGAGCTGCTCGTTCAACGCGGCAATGGCGCGATTCTTCTGCGTGGTACTGTGCCCATCAACGTTTTTGGCCAGTACTCCGTTGGCCACGGCCCAGTCGACGATCGGCAGACTGCCTCGGCGAACCCGGCGGGAGGGCATGATGAAGTAGATCACCGCCATGAAGTCGGTGAAGCGCATGGCCCGTGATGCACCCGGTGTTTCAGCTTCGATCAGGTCCACGTATTGCTTGAAATGTACCCAGGTATGGGAACTCATGTACGACACCTCATCAGGGATGTCCCGCACCAGGAATTCCGGGGCGATGCCCGCCAGCAACAGGTGCGCGGCCATGGGTACGGCGCTGGTGCGCAGGACCTTGAACTGGACCATGGCTTCTACGGCGTTACGGACTTCATGGAAGGTCAGGCCCCAGTTGTAGGAATCGGTCAGGTCATAGCCGGCGACAGTGGCCCGCTGCTTACCAGCATTCGCGTCCAGGCTGAGAATCAGTGCGGCAAACAACAGTGCGTTTCTGCTGGCACGGGTGTTTGCAGCGCTGGCGTGTTCACCGTACCAGCCCACGGTTTCCGATAGCCGCGCGGCCAGTGCCTGGGCCGGGGGCGATGCCAATAGTTGGTGCAGCAGCAGATCAGCCTCGGCGCGCACCTGGTCACGGTTTTTTTCGCCGACGATTGTTTCGCTCAGGTAGTCGAACAGTTTTACGTCCTGGTTGGGCAGGAAGGCGGCGACGGTCTGCAGCACCTGTTTGCGTTGCGCCGCCAGCAGTGGCATCACCTGCAATGCCCGCCAGTAGTTGCCGTGGCGTGGCTGTTTGGTTGTCGGGATGCGCAGGATGCGTGCCGTGGCATGGGCTTCGTCACGGGTAGCCGGTAGCGCCATCTGGTAGAGGTTGAGTAACTGGCGCAAGCTGACCTGGCCATTGGTGCTGATGCGCCCGCCGGATTGGCGGGCCAGTTCCAACAGGGGTTCGGCCATCGAGGTCAGGCTTGAAAGCGGTGTGTCCGCACGGGTGAGTACCTTGGGCGCATCGTCCAGCGCGTAACCACTGAGTTCGCCGTCCGCGTTCAGTACATACACCCGGGCAAGGTTGAATTGGCGGGTGGCGCTCACGCGTTGAAAGGCCGATTCCTGGCGCAAACCTGCGAGCAGTTGCGCCCCTTTGTCCACCAGAGTGGCAAAGGGCGAGTCAGCCGCCAGGTTGAACGTCATGTCCAGGGTGCTAGTGAGCTGCGTATCGAGGGTGATCGACTTGAGTGCTGCTTGCATGGTGTAACGGTCATTGAGGACTGCGATATGGCGCATGTGTTTGCTGACGGCCACCAACGAGTGGGCGGCCGAGCTGACATAGGGAAACGTCGCTGCGCTGGTGGCGCGCAGTTGTTCCACCAGGACCTGAACGTCCCCTGCACTGGCAGGACGGGGTAGCCGATACACCGTCATCAGCGCGGCCAGGCTGAGGCTGGCGTCCGGCAATATGTCGGTATGGGCGAGATTGGCCAGGCGCTCCAGCTCATCCCATTGCTGATTCAGCGCTGAGTTGTTGGAGCGATCCAGAGGTGAGGTATTGGCCTCGCGGCCGTCGGTCACGGCGATCACTACTTTTTGGTCGACGGAATAGCGGTAAGTGGGGGCAGCGCCTTGACTGGCAGGGTTGAGGCTCGCGAACTCTTCTCCCTGCGTCACGGCGTAAAGCAGCTGTGCCGCGTACTTTAAGGTGCTCGACAACATTGAGTCCGAGTCCAGCGTGCATCGTTGCAGGTAGAGCTGCAGCCAATCGAAAGGCGGGCTGCCGTTTGTACTTTGTTCCAGGAGCGTCTGCAGCGCATCGGCCAGTTGTTGGTAATCCCGCTGCTCTTCGGTCAAGCGCTTGCGCAGGGTGGATTTGAGCCGCCCGCTTTCATCGACACCGGGCAGCGTGTCGAGGGTATGGATCTCTTCGAGAATCACCTGAGCCTGCAAATGATTGGTCGGTACCGGGTAGCCATAGAAGGGCAATACCAGGTTCAGAGGCAGTGTCCTCGAATGAGGTTCGACGAGGTTTTCCATGAATGGCAAGCCGGCGTTGACCGTATCGATAATCTGCACCACCTCCAGGATCGGATTCGCGACGCGCCACCAATCAGAGTCTTTGTCCAGGGTGAAGGTGTACGGTGTTTTGACCGTGCCTTCCAGGATCGTGGCCTGCAGATCGCCGCCCCGAAACACCAGGCTCGCCAGTTCCAGGTCATGGCGTGAGGCCCACTCACGGAAGGCCGGGCGGCCGATGGCGTCGCAGAAGAGCCGCACCCAGCGACCGAGCATGGTATTTTCCGGCACGCTGATCAAGATGGGGTCGGTTGCCGGGGTGGTGCCTTGGGCAACCAGTCTGATCAAACCGGCGATCAGTTCGGCGATCAGCACTTGATCGTCCTTGAGGCGCAATGCCTGGTGCTTGATCAGGTCCAGGGCGGAGGGAGAAATATTCTTCAACAGGTGGGACAGAAAGGGTAAGTCATCCATGGCGTTCAGGCTCTGTGCAAGGTCGCCCACGTGCTATGGGCGACCGGAGCCTGCATCGTCGGATGGGCCGGGCCAGAACAAAAGACGTACCTTCCTGACGGGGTGTAGCCCGAGTCGACTGCCGTTGCGGGCGCTACGGCAGTCTGGCGTTTGGGCTCAAAAATCCCAGCGGGTCGCCAATTGCAGGCTGCGCGGCTCGCCGTAGAAACCGGTACCGAAGTTGCCCAGGCCGGTGTAGTACTTTTTGTCGAACAGGTTCTTCACGTTCAACGTGGTGCTCAGGTGCTCGTTGAAGCGGTAGCGCGCCATCACGTCCACCAGGAAGTAGCTGTCCTGGGTAATGCGTGAGTTGTGGCCGAAATTCACCGAGTCGTTGGGATCGGGCTGGAACACATTGCCGAAGAACTCGCTCTGCCAATTCACGCCGCCACCCACGGTCAGGTTCTCCAGGGCGCCGGGCAGGCGATAGGTGTTGAACAACCGCACCACTTGCTGGGGCGTGGTGGTTTGCAGCACAGAGCCGTAGACGTAATCGCCGTTGGCGTCACGGCTGTGCTGGTAGGTGTAGCCCGCCGATACGTTCCAGCCGTCCAGCACTTCACCGGCCAGTTCGACTTCAAAGCCCTTGGTGGTGGCGCCGGCAATCGGTCGATACACCGAGTCGGTCTCAAACCCGGAAACGTACTGCGCAACGTTGTCCTGTTCGATGCGGAATGCGGCAAAGCTGGCGTTCAGGCGGCCGTCGAAAAATGCTGCCTTGAGCCCGGCTTCGTAGGTGTCGCCTTCAATCGGATCGAGCAGTTTGCGGTCGGCGTCCTTGCTGTTTTGCGGTTTGTAGATCTTGGTGTAGCTGGTGTACACCGACCAGATGTCATTCAGGTCGTAGACGATACCGGCATAGGGCGTGACGACGCCGGTCTGGCGGTAGGTGAAACGGTTGTCGGCCTTGGTCGGGTCGTAGAAGTCGGTGTTGTCGGTGCCGCTGAAGTTGCTGACGCGGGTGCCAAGGATCACCGACAGGTCATCGGTGGGTTTCAAGCGCGTGGCCAGGTACGCGCCGGTCTGGCGTTGCACGATGTCGTTCTGGCCGCTGCGGGGAATGTCAGGCTTCGGGTATTCGCCGCGCCAGTCGTAAATGCTGCCGCCCACGGGCGGGTAGATCGAGCCGTACACCGGCACGTCCTGCTTCGAGCGGGTGGCCATGAAGCCCATGATCAATTCATGCTCGCGCCCGAACAGGCTGAAGGGGCCATTGAGGTTGATGTCCAGGGTGTTTTGCACCTGGTCACCCTTGTATTTGCCCATGAACATGTACATCCCGTCGCCCGTGACCGGGTCCGGGTTGCCGCCGCTGGCGGAGGCGAGCAGGGTATCGTGCTGGCTGCGCTTGCGGTCAAGGCTGACTTTCAGCGACCAGTCGTTCGCGAGCTTTTGTTCCACCGAGGCAAACAGGGTCTGGTTCTGGAAGTCGCGACGGCTCCAGTCGGCGGCCGGGTTGAAGGACCGCGAGAAGTCGGTGCGTGAACCGTTGCTGAAGTACATCGGGAAGCCGGTCCAGCTGGCGCCACGGGAGCGGGTGTCCTGCTGGTCGATGCCGAAGGTCAGCAGGGTGTCCGGCGTCAGGTCGGCTTCGAGGATGCCGTAGGCGATATCCTTGGTGTTCTGGTAGTGGTCCAGGTACGACTGGCGATCCTGATACACGCCGACGAAGCGCCCGCGCACGTTGCCGGAGTCGGTCAAAGGCCCGGAAATATCGCCTTCGGTGCGGTAGTTGTCCCACGAGCCGAAGGTCTGCGTGACCGAGGCCTTGAAATCCCGGGTGGGCTTTTTGCGAATCAGGTTGACCGTGGCCGAAGGATCGCCGGAGCCGGACATCAGGCCGGCTGAGCCCTTGATGATTTCCAGGCGGTCATACACCGCCATGTCGGTGCTGGTGGTGCCGTAGTCATACACGCCGTCGTAGGTGGAGTTGACCCCGTCGTACTGGAAGTTGGTGATCGGCAGGCCGCGGCTGGAAAACTCCCAGCGTTCGCTGTCGTAATTCTGCACGCTCACGCCCGGTGCACGGCGCAGGGTGTCGGCGATGCTGGTGGAACCTTGGTCGTCCATTTGTTGGCGGGTGATCACTGTTACCGACTGCGGCGTCTCGCGCATCGACAGCGCCAGGCCGGTGGCCGAAGCCATGGCGCCGGTGGTGTAGGAGTGCGTATCTTCGGTGGTGGCGCCCAGGCCTTCGCCGGAGATGGTGGTGGCGCCCAGTTCCAGGGCGCCGGTGTTGGCCGGGACCAACTCCAGCACGTAGCCGTTGTTGCCCTGGGGCACGGCCTGCAAGCCGCTGCCTTGCAACAGCCGTTGCAAACCGCTGGCGGGGGTGTAGCTGCCGTTTAGGCCCGGGCTGGTTTTGCCGCTGGCCAGGCTGTTGTGGCCGGCGAAAAAGATCCCGGACTGTTCGGCGAAGCTGTTCAGCACGTTGACCAACGAACCCGCGGCGATGGTGTAGTGGCGGGCCGTTTCCTGAGTCGACGGCGACTCGGCGGCTTGCGCGTCGAGCGCGCCCAGGCACAACAAGGTAGCAGTAACGGCCAGCGCCAGCGGGCGCAAAGTGAAGCGAACGGGTTGCGACATGAATATTCCCTTTGGATCAAATCGATCGGCGAATTGAAAGCATCTGCAGGGTTTACCGAACGAGTTTTGGAAAAGGGAACTGACGGCTGAAAGTTTTTATGCGCCTGGGTGTTTGGGCCTGACCGTGACCCACCACGGCATGAGCGTGTCGACCTGAATCGGCAGCGCGGCCTGTAGCAGGCGCAGTGCGTGGTCGCTGTCTTTGAGGGGGAACGAACCCATTACCGGCAATTGCGCCACGGCTGGATCACAGCCCAGGTGGCCGGGGCGAAAACGATTGAGTTCGGCGACCAGTTGGCCAAGCGGCAGGTTGTCGGCCAGCAGTACGCCACGGCTCCAGGCCTCACGGGTGGCGGATGCGGGTGAATGGAGATTGAACCCATCGCGGGTGAAGGCCACTTGTTGCCCGGCCTCGATGATTCGTTGTTGCCGGCTGGCGGCGGTGCGCACTTCGACCCGGCCTTCAAACACATTGAGCACGGTGCTGTCGCCGTCCTGCAACACGCTGAAGCGGGTGCCGAGTGCCCGCAGGCGGCCCTGTTGGGTCTCCACCAGGAACGGGCGGTTCGGGTCCTTGGCGGTCTCGATCAGCACTTCGCCGAAACGCAGGTGCAGCAAGCGCTGGACCCGGTCAAAACGTACATCCAGGGCGCTCAAGGCGTTCAACCACAGGCGACTGCCATCGTCCAGCAGCGCTTCGCGGGTTTCACCGCCGGCGGTTGCGTAATCCGCACTCCAGCCTCCCACCAACCGGGGCAGGGCGGTGTTGCGCCAGGTGCCCCAGGCCAGCGTTGAACCGGCACACAGCACCAGCAGGGTCTTGAGCGTCTGGCGCCGAGAGCTGCGCAACGCACGGCTGGCGCTGTGGGATTGCTCGGCCAACGGCGCAAAGCGTTGGCTGACCCGTTCTACATAGCCCCAGGCGGCCTGGTGTTCCGGACTTTGCCCGAGCCATGCCTGCCAGTGCTGGGCAGCCTCTGGCTGATCCTGCAGGCGTACGTACCATTGGGCCGCTTGCTCAAGGCTGGCATGGCTGAGCTTTCCGGGGCTGTTCACTCCACGAGCATCCCGTCCAGTTCGGCTTCCAGCACCGCACAATGCAGCAGCGCCTGGGCCAGGTATTTTTTCACCATCCGTTCGCCTACCCCGAGCTGTTCGCCGATCTGCTTGTAGGGCAGGCCGTGTAACTGCGCCAGCAGGAATGCCTCGCGGACTTTGTGGGGCAGCCGCGCGAGCATGGCATCCACTTCGTACAGGGTTTCGACAATGATTGCCCGCTGCTCCGGCGACGGTTGCAGGGCTTGCGGCCGGTCCGCGAGGCTTTGCAGCCACGCTTGTTCCAGTTGGCGCCGACGCCAGTGATCAATGCACAACCCCCGGGCGATGGTGGCCAGGTAGGAGCGCTCCCGCGTCTCATCGGCGCCGGCCGGCGGGCGCTTGAGTACCCGGATGAAGGTGTCATGGGCCAGGTCCGCCGCATCCCAGCGATTGCTCAGGCGCCGGCGCAGCAGCCCCAGCAGCCAGGAATGGTGATTGCCGTAGAGGTCGCTGAACGAGGTGGACGGGGTCGACACAGTATCCATGTGGCGCAGAAGCCTTGGCGTAAATAAGAATTGGTCGCGATTAAACCAAAGGGCCGGGCACTGCGCAAATGATATTGGTTTGCTTTTGCGGCGTTGTCAGCGCCCACGCTTTTCGGCAATCCATGCGGTGGCCAGGTCGATAAAGGCCCGCAGTTTCGGTTGGCTCTGGGTTCGGGCGGGGAAATACAGGTACAGCCCGCTGCTTGGCGGTACGAAAGATTGCAGCACGGGCTCCAGTGCGCCTGAAGCCAGGTCCTCCATGACCTCGAAATCACTCACGTACGCCAGGCCCTGGCCGGCCCGCGCGGCGGCGATCATCAGGTTGCGGTCATTGACGATCAACCCGCCTTGAACGCCGACCGTAAATTCCCGGCCCGCCCGCTCGAATTCCCAGCGGTGTGCCATGCCCGAGGTCAGGAAGCGATAACCGATGGTTTGATGGGTCGTGAGCGCTTCCGGCGTTGTCGGCTTGCCGGCCTTGGCAAAGTAGGCGGGAGAGCCCACCACCGACCAGTTCAGGTCCGGGGTCAGGCGCACGGCAACCATGTCTTTGTCGATGGATTCCCCCAGGCGAATACCGGCGTCGAAGCCCTCGGTCACCAGGTCCACCGTGGCATCGTCGAGGGAAATATCCAGCACCACATCGGGGAAGGCCTCGCGAAAACGCGGGATCAACGGCTCGATCAGCAACTTGCCCGACAACCTTGGCACCGTCAGCCGCAGGGTGCCCATGGGCCGGTCGCGGTAGCCACTGAGGGCCGCCAGCGCTTCGTCAATCTCCCCGGCGGCGGGGCGCAGGCGGCTGTAAAGCGTCATGCCGGCCTCGGTCAGCGCCACCCGGCGCGTGGTGCGCTGGAACAGCACCACACCCGTGCGCTTCTCCAGGGTCTTCACCGCATGGCTGACCGCCGTCGGTGTTACGCCGAGGCGTGCAGCGGCCTGGGTGAAGCTCTTCAGTTCGGCCACGGCGAGAAATTCGGTCAAGCCATTGAAGGGATCAAGGTTCATCGGTCAGCCATTATGAAATTCTGTTTCAGAGTGCTTGTAGCACGAGACGGTTTTTCAGGCTAATGCCTCAGCGTACCTTGGCTCCACATTCACTCCATCAGGTACGGATCATGACAACGGCACATTCCTTCAAGCGTGTTTGGCTGGTAACCGGGGCTTCCCGGGGCATCGGCGCGAAAATCGTCGCGGCAGCACTGGCCCACGGTGATGCGGTGGTGGCGACGGCCCGCAACGCCCATACCGTCACCGAACGCTTCGGCGAGCAACCCGGGCTGCTGGCGGTGCAGCTGGACGTGACCGACGAATCCCAGGCTGCCGACGTTGCCCGTGCCGCCATTGAGCACTTCGGGCGCATTGATGTGTTGGTCAACAATGCCGGTTTTGGCCTGCTGGGCGCGGTGGAGGAGGCGTCTGCCGATGAGGTTCGCCGCTTGTATGAAACCAACGTGTTCGGGCTGCTCAATGTCACCCGCGGTGTATTGCCGTTCATGCGCCAGGCGCGCAGCGGGCACGTGATCAATATTTCGTCGGTGGGCGGCTTCCGTTCGGGTGCGGGGTTCGGCACGTACTGCTCGACCAAGTTTGCCGTTGAAGGGTTGAGCGAGGCGCTGCACGCAGAGCTGGCACCCTTGGGCGTCAAGGTGACGGTGGTGGAGCCGGGTTATTTCCGTACCGACTTCCTGGATGGCAACTCCCTGGTGGAGTCGCCCTTGATCATCGACGATTACGCCGCCACGTCCGGCGAGGTGCGCAAGCTGGCCAAGGTCTACAACCAGCAGCAACCGGGTAACCCGGAGCTGCTGGCAGTGGCCATGATCAAGCTGGTGGAAGCGCCGCATCCGCCAATGCGCCTGGCCCTGGGTACCGACACGTTGCAGGCGATCGAGGACAAGCTGGCCTACGTCAAGGAAGAGACCGCCGCCTGGCGTGAATTGTCGGCCTCAACCGATTTCTGACACCCAATGGCGTAGCAGCTGTCGAGCCGCAGCCTCGCTGGGGCTCGACAGCTGCTACGGTGGTTCTACTGCTAGGGGCCGGGCACCAAAAACGCCGCCTCCAGCAGTTGCCGGGTGTAGGCATGCTGGGGGTTGGCGAAGATCGCGGGTGCATCTCCCTGTTCAACCGCCTGCCCGTGTTTTACCACCATCAGTTGGTGACTCAAGGCCTTGACCACCGCCAGGTCGTGGCTGATGAACAGGTAGGTCAGGTTGTACTTGGCCTGCAGGTTGCGCAGCAGTTCCACCACCTGGCGCTGCACGGTACGGTCGAGGGCCGAGGTCGGCTCGTCCAGCAGAATCAGCCGGGGCTTGAGCACCAGGGCGCGGGCAATAGCGATGCGCTGGCGTTGGCCGCCGGAAAATTCGTGGGGGTAGCGATTGCGGGTTTCCGGGTCCAGGCCCACTTCCTTCAGCGCGGCGATAATCGCCGCTTCCTGCTCGGCGGCAGTGCCCATCTTGTGGATACGCAGGCCTTCGCCGACGATCTCGCTCACGCACATGCGCGGGCTCAGGCTGCCGAACGGGTCCTGGAACACCACCTGCATTTCCCGGCGCAGCGGGCGCACCTGTTGCTGGCTGAGCTTGTCCATCTGATGGCCTTCGAAGCGGATGCCGCCCTTGCTCGCAATCAGCCGCAAAATTGCCAGGCCCAGGGTGGATTTGCCCGAGCCGCTTTCACCGACGATGCCCAGCGTCTGGCCCTGGGGCAGGCTGAAGTTGATGCCATCCACCGCCTTGACGTAATCGACGGTATTGCGCAGGAAGCCTTTCTTGATCGGGAACCAGACCTTCAGGTCATCGACTTCCAGCAACGGTGGGCCGACTTCATTGGTGGCGGGGCCGCCGCTGGGTTCCGCTGCCAGCAGCTCCTGGGTGTAAGGGTGCTGCGGCGCCTGGAACAGGCTTTCGCATTCGGCCTGCTCGACGATGCAGCCTTTTTGCATCACGCATACCCGGTGGGCAATGCGCCTTACCAGGTTCAAGTCGTGGCTGATCAACAGCAACGCCATGCCCAGGCGCGCCTGCAGTTCCTTGAGCAGCTCCAGGATCTTCAGCTGCACGGTGACGTCGAGTGCCGTGGTCGGCTCGTCCGCAATCAGCAACTCCGGCTCATTGGCCAGGGCCATGGCGATCATCACCCGCTGGCGCTGGCCGCCGGACAGCTCGTGGGGCAGCGCCTTGAGGCGTTTATGGGGCTCGGGGATGCCCACCAGTTCCAGCAGCTCCAGGGTGCGTTTGGTGGCCACCTTGCCGGTAAGCCCCTTGTGCAGGCCGAGCACTTCGTTGATCTGCTTCTCGATGGAGTGCAGCGGGTTCAGCGAAGTCATCGGCTCCTGGAAAATCATCGCAATCCGGTTGCCGCGGATATGCCGGATAGTCTTTTCTTTCAGGGTCAGCAAATCGTGGTTGGCGTACTGGATCGTCCCCGACGGGTGACGCGCCAGCGGGTAGGGCAGCAGGCGCAATATCGAGTGCGCCGTGACCGACTTGCCCGAGCCGCTTTCGCCCACCAGTGCCAGGGTTTCGCCGCGCTTGATATCGAAGCTGACGTTGTTCACCACCCGCTGGTGGCTGTTGCCTACGACGAACTCGACGGAGAGGTCGCGGACTTCGATCAGATTGTCCTGATTCATCTCATTTCCTCGGGTCGAAGGCATCGCGAGCGGACTCGCCGATAAACACCAGCAGACTCAACATGATCGCCAGCACGGCAAACGCACTCATGCCCAGCCACGGCGCCTGCAGGTTGGATTTGCCCTGGGCCACCAGTTCACCCAGGGACGGCGAGCCGGCCGGCAGGCCAAAACCCAGGAAGTCCAGCGCGGTGAGGGTGCCGATCGCCCCGGTCAGGATGAACGGCATGAAGGTCATGGTGGAGACCATGGCGTTGGGCAGGATATGGCGGAACATGATCGCGCCGTTCTGCATCCCCAGCGCCCGGGCCGCCCGCACATATTCCAGGTTACGCCCGCGCAGGAATTCGGCACGCACCACGTCCACCAGGCTCATCCAGGAAAACAACAGCATGATCCCCAGCAGCCACCAGAAATTGGGCTGCACGAAACTGGCGAGGATGATCAGCAAATACAGCACCGGCAAGCCCGACCAGATCTCCAGGAAGCGCTGCCCGGCCAGGTCGACCCAACCGCCGTAGAAACCCTGCAAGGCCCCGGCGATCACGCCGATGATCGAACTGAGTACGGTCAGCGTCAGGGCAAACAGCACGGAAATCCTGAAGCCGTAGATCACCCGCGCCAGCACATCGCGGCCCTGGTCATCGGTGCCCAGCAGGTTGTCCCGTGACGGCGGGGCGGGGGCCGGAACTTTCAGGTCGTAGTTGATGCTCTGGTAGCTGTACGGAATCGGCGCCCACAACGTCCAGGCGTCCTTGGCTTTGAGCAGCTCCTGGATATACGGGCTCTTGTAGTTGGCTTCCAGCGGGAATTCGCCGCCGAAGGTGGTCTCGGGGTAGCGCTTGAGCGCCGGGAAGTACCAGTCGCCGTCGTAGTGCACCGCCAGCGGCTTGTCGTTGGCGATCAGCTCGGCGCCCAGGCTCAGGCCGAACAGGATCAAAAACAGCCACAGCGACCACCAGCCACGCTTGTTGGCCTTGAAACGCTCGAACCGGCGACGATTGAGGGGGGATAGATTCATCTCAATGCTCCCGGCTGGCGAAGTCGATGCGCGGATCGACCAGGGTGTAGGTGAGGTCGCCGATCAGCTTCACCACCAATCCCAGCAGGGTGAAGATAAACAGGGTGCCGAACACCACCGGGTAGTCGCGGTTGATCGCCGCTTCAAAGCTCATCAGGCCCAGGCCGTCGAGGGAGAAGATCACTTCCACCAGCAACGAGCCGGTGAAGAAGATGCCGATAAAGGCCGACGGGAAGCCGGCAATCACCAGCAGCATCGCGTTGCGAAACACATGGCCGTACAGCACGCGGTGGTTGGTCAGGCCCTTGGCCTTGGCGGTGACCACGTACTGCTTGTTGATCTCGTCGAGGAAGCTGTTTTTGGTCAGCAGCGTCATGGTGGCGAAGTTGCCGATCACCAGCGCTGTCACCGGCAGGGCAAGGTGCCAGAAGTAATCGAGGACCTTGCCGCCCCAGCTCAACTCATCAAAGTTGTTGGACGTGAGCCCGCGTAACGGAAACCAGTCGAAGTAACTGCCGCCGGCGAACACCACGATCAGCAGGATCGCAAACAGGAACGCCGGGATCGCGTAGCCGACGATAATCGCCGAGCTGGTCCACACGTCGAAGTGGCTGCCGTGCCGCGTAGCCTTGGCGATCCCCAGGGGGATCGACACCAGGTACATGATCAGGGTGCTCCACAACCCGAGGGAGATGGACACCGGCATCTTTTCCTTGATCAGGTCGATGACCTTCGCATCGCGAAAGAAGCTGTCGCCAAAATCCAGCCGGGCGTAGTTCTTGACCATGATCCACAAGCGTTCCGGCGCCGACTTGTCAAAGCCGTACATCTTCTCGATTTCCTTCACCAGCGCCGGGTCCAGGCCCTGGGCGCCGCGGTAGCTGGAACCGGCCACCGAGACTTCGGCACCGCCCCCGGCAATCCGGCTGGTGGCGCCTTCAAAGCCTTCGAGCTTGGCGATCATCTGCTCCACCGGGCCACCCGGGGCGGCCTGGATGATCACAAAGTTGATCAGCAAAATGCCGAACAGGGTCGGGATGATCAGCAGCAGTCGACGAACAATATAGGCCAGCATCTCAGTCGCCCCCGCTCGCCGGATCGGCGCTCTGGTTGGTGTCCACGGTTATCGCAGGTTTCACGTCGGGTTTGCTCCACCAGGTGGCGGTGCCGACGTCATACCGTGGCGAGACCTTCGGATGGCCGAGGTGGTCCCAATACGCCACGCGGAAGGTCTTGATGTGCCAGTTGGGGATCACGTAGTAGCCGAACTGCAGCACGCGGTCCAGGGCCTTGGCGTGGGCCACCAGGCTCTTGCGCGAGTCGGAGTCGATGAGTTCTTCCACCAACTGGTCGATGGCCGGGTCTTTCAGGCCGATGTAGTTGCGGCTGCCGGGCTTGTCGGCGCTGGATGACTTCCAGTACTCGCGCTGCTCGTTACCGGGCGATGAGGATTGCGGGAAGCTGCCCACCACCATGTCGAAATCCCGCGAACGGATGCGGTTGATGTACTGCGAGATGTCGACCCGGCGAATCACCAGGTCGATCCCCAGGTCTGCCAGGTTGCGCTTGAACGGCAACAGGATGCGTTCGAACTCGGTCTGTGCCAGCAGGAACTCGATGGTCACTGGCTTGCCGGTGGTGTCGACCATCTTGTCGTCGACGATCTTCCAGCCGGCCTCTTGCAGCAGTTGATAGGCCTCGCGCTGCTGGGTGCGGATCATGCCGCTGGCGTCGGTCTTCGATGGCTCGAAGGCTTCGGTAAACACCTGGGGCGGGATCTTGTCCCGCAGCGGTTCAAGAATCGCCAGCTCATCCGGGCCGGGCAGGCCGGTGGCGGCCATCTCGGAGTTTTCGAAATAACTGCGGCTGCGGGTGTAGGCGCCGTTGAACAGTTGCTTGTTGCTCCATTCAAAGTCCAGCAACAGGCTGATGGCCTTGCGCACTCGCACGTCCTGGAACATCGGCTTGCGGGTGTTGAACACGAAGCCCTGCATGCCGGTGGGGTTGCCGTTGGGAATTTCTTCCTTGATCAGGCGGCCCTGGGTGACGGCGGGGGTGTTGTAGGCATTGGCCCAGTTTTTCGCGCTGATTTCCAGCCAGTAATCGAACTGCCCGGCCTTGAGGGCTTCGAGGGCCACGGTGTTGTCGCGGTAGTAATCGGTGACCCGGTAATCGAAGTTGTAGAAACCCTTGTTGATCGGCAGGTCCTTGGCCCAGTAGTCCTTGACCCGCTCGTAGCGGACCGAGCGCCCGGCCTTGACCTCGGCCACCTTGTACGGGCCGCTGCCCAGCGGAATCTCCAGGTTGCCCTTGGAGAAGTCGCGGCCCTCCCAGTAATGCTTGGGCAACACTGTCAGTTGCCCAAGGATCAGCGGCAGTTCGCGGTTGTTGGTGCGCTTGAACTTGAACAGCACCCGCAGCGGGTCTTCGGCGATCACTTCGTCGACATCCGCGTAGTAGGTCTTGAAGATCGGCGAGCCATCCTTCATCAGCGTCTGGAAGCTGAACACCACGTCTTCGGCACGGATCGGGTGGCCGTCGTGGAAGCGCGCTTCGGGGCGGATGTAGAAGCGCACCCAGCTGTTGTCCGGGGCCTTTTCGATCTTGCCGGCTACCAGGCCGTATTCGGTGATGGGTTCGTCCAGGCTTTGCTGGGCGAGGGTGTCGTAGATCAGGCCGATATCATCTGCCGGCACGCCCTTGCTGATGAATGGGTTGAGGCTGTCGAAGCTGCCCATGCTGGATACGCGGAAGGTACCACCCTTGGGGGCATCCGGATTTACGTAGTCGACGTGTTTGAAATCGGCGGGGTACTTGGGCGGTTCGTTGTAGAGGGTCAGGGCATGTTGCGGGGCCGCATTGGCCGCGGCGCAAAACAGCAGGCTGCCAAGGATCGCAGTACGCAAAGGTATCATTGGGCTTTCTCCGAAGCTTTCAGCCACCATGCGCTCAGGCCCAGGCTGTAGGGCGGCGTGGTGACGAAGGCGAACCGGTTGCGGTACGCCAGGCGATGATAGTTGAGGTACCAGTTGGGAATACTGTAGTGCTGCCACAGCAGGACGCGATCCAGCGCCCGGCCGGCGGCCAACTGTTCTTCACGGGTTTGCGCCGCCAGCAGTTGGTCCAGCAGGTGGTCGACCACCGGGTTGGCGATGCCTGCGTAATTCTTGCTGCCCTTGATCCCCGCCTGGCTGGAGTGGAAATACTGCCACTGCTCAAGGCCGGGGCTGAGGGTCTGGTTGAGGGTCATCAGAATCATGTCGAAGTCGAACTGATCGAGGCGTTGTTTGTACTGTGCGCGGTCTACCGTGCGCAAGCGGGCATCGACGCCGATGCTTGTCAGATTCTCGACATAGGGCTGCAGGATGCGCTCCAGGTTCGGGTTCACCAGCAGAATCTCCAGCCTCAGCGGCTGCCCGTCACTGTTGAGCAAGCGTTGCCCGGACAGCTTCCAGCCGGCGTCCGCCAACAATGCGAGGGCGCGGCGCATCGTGTCGCGAGGAATGCCACGACCGTCGGTCTGGGGCAGGCTGAAGGGCTGGGTAAACAGGTTGGCCGGCAGTTGGTCGCGATAGGGCGACAGCATCAGCCACTCATGACCGGTCGGCACGCCGGTGGCGGAGAATTCGCTGTTGGGGTAATAGCTGAGGCTGCGTTTATAGGCGCCGCTGAACAGGGTGCGGTTGGTCCACTCGAAATCGAACATCAGCCCCAACGCTTCGCGGACCTTGGCCTGGCTGAAGGCCGGGCGCCGGCTGTTCATGAACAGGCCCTGGCTCTGGGTCGGTATCTGGTGGGCGATCTGCGCCTTGATCACATCGCCGCGGTTGACCGCCGGGAAGTTGTAGCCGTTGGCCCAGTTCTTCGCCTGGTGCTCGATATAGATATCGAACTCGCCGGCCTTGAACGCTTCGAAGGCCACGTCGCTGTCTCGGTAGAACTCCACCTCGACCTTGTCGTAGTTATACAAACCACGGTTGACCGCCAGGTCCTTGCCCCAGTAATCCTTGACCCGCTCGAACACCAGTTGTCGCCCGGGGCTGACCTTGCTGATGCGGTAAGGCCCACTGCCCAGCGGCGGCTCGAAGGTGGTGGCCTTGAAATCGCGGTTTTTCCAGTAATGCTGGGGCAATACCGGTAGCTCGCCCAGGCGCAGGATCAGCAACGGGTTGCCGGCGCGCTTGAACACAAAACGAATGCGATGCCGGTTAAGAATGTCGACCCGGGCCACTTCCTGCAGGTTGGTGCGGTACTGCGGGTGGCCTTCGGTCAGCAGCGTGCGATAGGAAAACGCCACGTCGTAGGCGGTGATCGGCTTGCCATCGTGAAACCGCGCTTCAGGGCGCAGGTTGAACACCACCCAGCTGCGGTCCTCGCTGTATTCCACCGATTGGGCAATCAGGCCGTAGCTGGAGGTGGGTTCATCGCCGGAAGGGGCATATTGGCCGGTGCCGACCATCAACGGCTCATTGAGCTCGTTGACGCCATATTGCAGGAAATTGGCGGTGGAAACCGGGCTGGAACCCTTGAAGGTGTACGGGTTGAGGGTGTCGAAAGTGCCAAACGCCATGACCCGCAAGGTGCCGCCCTTGGGCGCTGCGGGGTTTACCCAGTCGAAGTGGGTGAATTTGGCCGGGTACTTGAGCGTGCCGAACTGCGCATAACCGTGGCTCTCGGTAATGGTCGCGTTCGCGGAAAAGCTCAAGGCCAGACTTATTAGTAGAAGGAGGGGACGCTTCAAGTCAGGGATCCGATCCAGGCGGCTTGGGCTTTATGAACCGTACAGTAACAGCTTGTTCCGATTGGAAAAAGGCTGGCGCCGCAGGAGGGAGACTACAGGCTTGGATGGGGGTTGGCAGGGTGAAGAACAAAGGGGGAGCTGTTGCCAGTTCCCCCTCGTGTTTGCTGCTTAGCGCGGCCCGGAAACCACCAGCATCTGCCCAGGTTTCAGCGCCTGGCCAGTGCGTGGGTTCCAGCGCTTGAGATGTTGCATCTCGACGTTGAAGCGCTTGGCGACGATGTACAGCGAATCGCCTTTCTTGACCTTGTACTGCACCGGCTTCTTGCTGTCGGCCTTGGCCACCAGCTTGCGGGTGTCCTGCATTACCAGGGTCTGGCCGACCTTGAGCGCCTGCCCGTTGAGCTTGTTCCAGCGCTGCAGGTCATGTACATCGACCTTGTTGGCCTTGGCGATCAGCGTCAGGTTGTCGCCGCTGCGCACCTTGTAGTTGCGGGTGCGACCGGCAATGGCCTTGTGCTCAACGTCGTCGAACACCGGCTTTTTCGGGCGCATGCTCAGCAATTCTTCGGGCTTCATCGCCGAAAGGCTGCTGGCCAGCAGCTGCGCCTTGGACGTCGGCACCAGCAAATGCTGCGGGCCGTCCAGGGTGGTGCGCTGTTTCAAGGCCGGGTTGAGCTGGAACAGTTCGTCTTCGTCAATCTCGGCCAGCGCGGCGACCCGTGACAGGTCCATGCTGGTCTTGATTTCTACCACTTCGAAGTACGGCGTGTTGGCGATCGGGTTCAAGTTGACGCCATACGCCTCGGGGGCCAGCACCACCTGGGACAGCGCCAGGAACTTGGGCACGTAGTCCTTGGTTTCCTGGGGCAGTGGCAGGTTCCAGTAGTCCGTCGGCAAACCGAGCTTCTCGTTACGCTCGATGGCCCGGCTGACCGTGCCCTCACCGGCGTTGTAAGCCGCCAGGGCCAGCAACCAGTCGCCGTTGAACATGTCATGCAGGCGCGTCAGGTAGTCGAGGGCGGCGGTGGTGGAGGCGGTGATGTCGCGGCGGCCGTCGTAGGCGCGGGTCTGGCGCAGGTTGAAATAGCGCCCGGTGGCGGGAACGAACTGCCACAGGCCGACCGCATCGCTGCGGGAATAGGCCATTGGGTTGTAGGCACTTTCAATCACTGGCAGCAGCGCCAGCTCCAGCGGCATGTTGCGTTCTTCAAGGCGTTCGACGATGTAATGAATGTAGAGGCTGCCGCGTTCGCCGGCGTTCTCGAGGAAGGATGGGTTGCTGGCAAACCACAATCGTTGCTGTTCAATGCGCGGGTTGACGCCTAACCCGTCCTGCAATTGAAAGCCCCGGCGCATGCGTTCCCAGACATCCTGGGGCACTTCCGGGCTTGGCTTCTCTGATAGCCAAAGGGGTTTTTGCTTGATCTTGGCGGTAAGGTTTGGCTTGGGTTGCACGGTGGATTGTGCGGCAAAATGGGTCGATTGGCAGCCCGCCAGAGTAGCGGACACAGCCACCGCCACGGCTTGAGCCAGGCGGGTCAATGCGTCTGAATGGTTGGTTTTACGAATAGATGACGACATTGGCTGGAAGTAAGTTCCGGGCAAAAATGTCGGGCGATTCTAGAAAGCGCGTGGGTTGCGGTCAACCATTCAGAAATTACGTACTAAATTCCGCGCGCTTAGAACGTATCTTTCCACGACCTCAAGCTAGCAAACACCTCACTCCCGGCCCGGTTATCGCGGCCATTCCGTTCGTCCGCTTTTTCTTTAACGGATGTTTCAGAGGTCCGCAGAAAAGGGTTGGTGCGTTTTTCCAGGGCCAAAGTCGAAGGCAATGTTATCTGGCCGTTCGCCCGCAGTTGCCGCACGTTCTCCACCCGTTCGGCGATATCCGCGTTATGCGGTTCCACGGCCTGGGCGAATTTCAGGTTACTTTGTGTGTATTCGTGGGTGCAGTACACCAGCGTGTTGGCCGGCAAGGCCGCCAGGCGCTCCAGTGAGGTGTGCATTTGCTGCGGGGTGCCTTCGAACAGGCGGCCACAACCGGCGGCGAAGAGGGTGTCGCCACAGAACAGCACGCCCTCGTGATAAAAGGCGATGTGCCCCAGGGTATGGCCGGGTACGGCAAACACCTCGAAGTCCCAACCCAGCACGTTGATGCGGTCGTTATCCTGGAGTGCCACGTCCCGCGCCGGGATCTTTTCATTTGCCGGGCCGTAGACCGTGGCGCCTGAAACACTTTTAAGTTGCTCGACGCCGCCGACATGATCATGGTGATGGTGCGTCACCAGGATGTCGCTGAGGGTCCACTCGGGATGCTGCTGGAGCCAGGCCAGCACGGGCGCGGCATCACCGGGATCGACCACCGCGCAGCGCTTGTTCGGCTGATCCTGTAACAACCAGATGTAGTTATCGGTGAAGGCGGGCAGGGCACTGATCTGTATCATTCTTTGATTCGCCAAGCTGAACACATTGGTGCATCTTAGAGCTTCTTGGCGCGTTGGAGAATGCAATGACTGATAAAGCGTTCGCCCAGGCCGATCCCGAGTGGCTGGCACTGATCAGTGCCGCCCGTGAATGGCTGTCCGGGCCTGTCGGGCAATTTTTACTGGATGAAGAACGGCGCATGCTCGAAGACGAGCTGGGTCGGTTCTTTGGTGGTTACCTGGTGCATTACGGGCCGTCGGCACAAACCCCGCCGTCGGCACCCCAGGTGCAACGCAATGTGCGCCTGGGGGCGCCGCTGCCGGGGGTTGAAATCGTCTGCGAGGAGCAGGCCTGGCCGTTGAGCGAGCATGCGGCCGATGTGGTGGTGATGCAGCATGGCCTGGATTTCTGCCTGTCGCCCCACGGTTTGCTGCGCGAAGCGGCCAGCAGCGTGCGCCCTGGTGGCCATTTGCTGATCATTGGCATCAACCCCTGGAGCAGTTGGGGCTTGCGCCATGTGTTCGCCCATGACGGGCTGCGCCAGGCGCGCTGCATCTCGCCGTCGCGAGTCGGCGACTGGTTGAACCTGCTGGGCTTTGCGCTGGAGAAACGCCGCTTCGGGTGCTATCGTCCGCCGCTTGCGTCTGCCAAGTGGCAAGGCCGGCTGGCCGGCTGGGAACGCAGGGCCGGTGCCTGGCAATTGTCCGGCGGGGGTTTCTACCTGTTGGTGGCGCGCAAGATCGTCGTTGGCCTGCGCCCGGTGCGCCAGGTGCGTCGCGAGCCGATGGGCAAGCTGGTGCCGATGCCGATGGCCAAGGTCAATCGCAAGCAGAGCGAACAGTAAACATACCTTTTTGATTTCAGGTCGAGCCTCTCGACCTCGGGCACTTGTCGGTCGATTATCGGCAACCCGCTTTGATGGATCCCGCTTTAATGGACAGTGAAATGACCGATACCGTAGAACTCTTCACCGATGGCGCCTGCAAGGGCAACCCCGGCCCCGGCGGATGGGGCGCCTTGCTGGTGTGCAAGGGCGTGGAGAAGGAACTGTGGGGCGGTGAAGCCAACACCACCAACAACCGCATGGAACTGATGGGCGCGATCCGTGGCCTGGAAGAGCTCAAGCGCCGTTGCGACGTATTGCTGGTGACCGATTCCCAGTACGTGATGAAGGGCATCAACGAGTGGATGGTCAACTGGAAGAAGCGCGGCTGGAAGACTGCGGCCAAGGAGCCGGTGAAAAACGCCGACCTGTGGCAATTGCTCGATGAGCAATGCAATCGCCACAACATCACCTGGAAATGGGTGCGCGGGCACATCGGCCATCCCGGCAACGAGCGGGCCGACCAACTGGCCAACCGCGGTGTGGATGAAGTGCGCGGCTACAAACAGAGCTGATGCCGGTTGACGTGTTAAGATCCCGCCCTTTGAAATGTACCAAACCGTTGAGAGCTGAACCCTGATGGCCATCCGATCTGTTGTACTCGATACCGAAACCACCGGCATGCCGGTGACCGACGGCCACCGGATCATTGAAATCGGCTGTGTCGAACTGATGGGCCGCCGCCTCACCGGCCGGCACTTCCACGTCTACCTGCAACCGGATCGGGAGAGTGACGAAGGCGCCATCGGCGTCCACGGCATCACCAACGAATTCCTGGTGGGCAAGCCACGGTTTGCCGAGGTGGCGGATGAGTTCTTCGAGTTCATCAACGGCGCGCAACTGATCATCCATAACGCGGCGTTCGACGTTGGCTTCATCAACAACGAATTCGCGCTGATGGGGCAGACCGATCGGGCCGATATCACCCGGCACTGCTCGATCCTCGACACCTTGATGATGGCGCGTGAGCGTCACCCGGGCCAACGCAACAGCCTCGACGCATTGTGCAAACGCTATGGCGTCGACAACTCCGGCCGTGAACTCCACGGCGCGTTGCTCGACTCCGAGATTCTCGCCGACGTCTACCTGACCATGACCGGTGGCCAGACCAGCCTGTCCCTGGCCGGTAATGCCTCGGACGGCAATGGTTCGGCGGAAGGCTCGGGCAATCGTCCTTCGGAAATCCGCCGCCTGCCAGCGGATCGCCAGCCCACCACGATTATTCGCGCCAGCGAGCAGGACATGGCCGAACACGCGGCGCGCCTTGAGGCGATCGCCAAGTCTGCCGGCGCACCCGCGCTATGGACCCAATTGACCCAGCAATAACCGTCACCCCAGCGCCAGCCCCTGGCTGGCCCTGATCAGGTCATATGCCTTGCGCGCAATCGGGTTCGCCGTGTTCGGGCGGATCCACAGGTAGTACGTGACCTCCGGCATCCTCGGCAATCCATCGTTTTCCCCCAATACTCGCATATCCGGCCCTAGCATCTCCATGCTCCGTGGGGTCACGCCGAGCCCTGCGCGGGTTGCCGCCTTGATACCGATCAGGTTCGATGCCAGGTACGCCTGGCGCCACGGGATATTCGCCCGTTCCAGCGCCTCAAGGGCGTAGCGCCGATAAATGCTCGGCTCATCCACCAGAATCAATGGCAGCGGCTCGCTTGGCGAGTGAATGTATTGCGCCGAACAAATCCACCACACCGGCGAGGTGCGCAGTGCAAAGCCCTCCAGGTTGGCATCGGCGCGGGTGGAAATCACCATGTCGACCTTGCCCCGGTGCAGGTCATCCATCAGGAACGGGCTGCGCCCGACGTCGATCTCCAGGCGCAGGCGCGGTGCCGAGCGGGCGATGTGGCTGAGGATCGGCGGCAGGATGGTGTCGGCGATGTCGTGGGGCGAGCCGATACGCAGTACGCCGCTGAGGCTGCTTTCCCGCAGGGAATTGAGTGCATCGTCATTCAGCGAGAGCATCTGCCGCGCATGCCGCAACAGCTGCATCCCGGGTTCTGTCAGTTGTTTTTGCCGGCCACGTTTTTCAAACAGGCTGACGCCCACTTGTTGTTCCAGGCGCTGCATATGCTGGGTGACGGAAGATTGTGTGCGTGCCAGGTGAGTGCCGGCTTCGGCAAAGCTGTGGTGGTCCACCACGGCGATAAAGGTGCGGAGCAGTTCAAGATCGAGGGTCGACATGGCCATTCCAGGGCGTTTTTATATCAAGGGTGCGAAGATAAACATTACAGATGTTTATGTTTTGTCGCGCCGGGTTTTTACGAGGGCTAATGAATTCGAGTATATGGCCAAAAGTAAGCGCGTCCATATACGGGAAGTTATAACGATATTAGATATTTGAATTTCCGTTAGCCCGGCACTCTCCCTAGCATGCCCCCACATCAGGTCGGGGTACGCCGATCGCTAATGAGGGGAGTTCCATGGGGTTTGTGCGCGCGGCGGTAAAACGAAGGTTGCCTGTGGTCCTGGGCGCGTTGATCGCCCTGGGCGGCAGCGCAGTGGCTCAGGCCGATGCGACCCTGGACAAGATCCAGCAGCGCCATGTGCTGGTGGTCGGCGTGCTGCTGTCTGGCGGGCCGTTTGGCGGCATCGACCCCACCACCCAGAAGCCCAGGGGCTTGAACGTCGACCTGGCCAACGAGCTGGGTCGTCAGTTGGGCGCCGAGGTGCAGCTGGTGCCGGTATTGCCGGCCAACCGTGTGCAGTTCCTGCAACAGGGCAAGGTCGACCTGCTGATCGCCAATATGGAATGGACCGCCGAGCGTGGCGAGATCCTCGGGTTCGTGCCGACGCCGTTCTACAAGATCGGCGGCACTGCTGCCGTACTCAAGGACAGCAAGATCACTCGCTGGGAAGATCTCAAGGACCAGCCGGTGTGCACCTCCCAGGGCAGCAGCTACGTCAAGCCGCTGACCGAACTGGGCGCGCAGATCAAGGCCTTCAAGAGCTCTTCGGAATCCCTGCTGGCCCTGCGCGGCAACAACTGCGTCGCTGCGGTGCATGACTCCACCCTGGTCAACCCGCTGATCAACGACAGCGCCGAATGGAAGGATTACCGCACCCTCAGTCCCGAGCTGAACCCGGCGCCATCGGTAATCTGGACCCGCCGTGGCGAGAACGACACCCAGGCCAAACTCGACCCGATCGTCAAGGAACTGCACCGCAGCGGCTGGCTGATCGAAGCCCAGACCCGCAACCACATCACCCCGGCGTCCCCGGCGCTGGTGGAGTTGCAAAAACAGTTCAAGGGCGCCTGACACATGACATTGAGAACCCTGACTGCCTTGGGCCTGGCACTGTGCGCCAGCCTGGCCCACGCCGACGCCACCCTCGACAAGATCCAGCAACGCCACGCCATCAGCGTCGGCGTGATCCTCAGCGGTCCGCCGTTTGGCACCATCGACCCCAAGACCGGCGAACACCTGGGCTACAACGTCGAACTGGCCAAGGGCCTGGGCCAGGCGCTGGGTGTGGAGACCAGGACCGTTTCGGTACTGGCGCCCAACCGCGTGCAGTTCCTGCAACAGGGCAAGGTCGACGTGCTGATCGCCAACATGCAGTACACCGACGAACGCGCCGAGATTCTCGACTACGTGCCAACGCCCTATGAAGAAGTCGGCGGCGCGGCGTTGATCCGCAAAGGCGCCGGGATCACCCAGTGGGCCGACCTCAAGGACAAGCCGGTGTGCGTGTCCCAGGGCAGTAACTTCATCAAGCCGTTGCAGGAAACCTACGGCGCGCAGATCAAGGCGTTCCGCAGCCAGTCCGAATCTTTGCTGTCGTTGCGCGGCAATGGCTGTGTGGCGGCGGTGCACGTCAGCCCGACCATGCACGCGCTGCTCGGCGATGCCGAATGGTCCGGCTACGAGATCCCGTTGCCGGGGGATTTGATCCCGTCCAAATCCGTGATCTGGATCCGCAAAGGCGAACACGACACCCAGGCCAGGCTCGACGCCATCGTGCGCGACTGGCATCGCAGCGGCTGGTTGATCGCCCTCGGCGAACGTACCGGCATGGCTCCGTCCCAAGCCCTGCGTGATCTGCACGAGCAGTACAGCCATGAGTGAAGCGCTATTCGCCACCCTGCAACAACTGCTCGGCGCCGCCCATGTGCAGCGCAGTGAAGATGCCGCCCAGTACCTGACCGACAAACAGGGCCGCTACACCGGCCAGGTGATCGCCGTGGTGCACCCGGCCAACACCGAGGAAGTGGCCGCCGTGGTGCGTGCGTGTGTCGCCCTGGAAGCGCCCATCGTGGTCCAGGGCGGCAACACCGGCCTGATGGCGGGTGCCACACCGGATGCCAGCGGCCGCGCGGTATTGTTGCTGCTCGACCGCATGAACCGGGTGCGCGTGATCGATACCGACAACGACACCCTGACCGTCGAAGCCGGCTGCATCCTGCAAAACATCCAGGACGTGGCCCGTGAAGCCGGTCGCCTGTTTCCATTGAGTCTGGGCGCCGAAGGCAGTTGCACCATCGGCGGCAACCTTGGCACCAATGCAGGCGGCACCGCCGTGCTGCGTTATGGCAACACCCGCGAGTTGACCCTGGGCCTGGAAGTAGTGACCGCCGAAGGCGAAATCTGGAATGGCCTGCGAGGGTTGCGCAAGGACAACACCGGCTACGACCTGCGGGATTTGTACGTGGGCAGCGAAGGTACCCTCGGGATTATCACCGCCGCGACCCTGAAGCTGTTCCCGCTGCCCAAGGCCCAGGCGACAGCGCTGCTGGCGTTTGACGAGTTGGCCCAGGCGGTGGCGTTCCTGTCCCATGCCCGCGCCGGTTTTGGTGCAAACCTCACTGCATTCGAATTGCTCAGCGCCGATTGCCTGGCGTTGTTGCGCGAGCAATTTCCCGAGGGCCCGCAACCATTTCTCAACGCCAGTCAACCCTGGTTTGCCTTGCTGGAGCTGTCGGATAACCACGGTGAAACCCACGCCCGCGAAGCCTTCGAAACGGTCCTCGGTGAAGCCTTCGAACAGGCACTGCTGGCCGACGCACTGATCGCCGAAAGCCTGGCGCAAAGCGAAGCGCTATGGCTGCTGCGGGAGAACATGAGCGAAGCGCAGAAGCGTGCCGGACGCAATATGAAGCACGATATCTCGGTGCCCATTTCGCAAATCGTCGCCTTCGTCGCCCATACCGATGCGCTGTTGCAGACGCATTTCCCCGGTGTTCGCAACTTCACGTTCGGGCACCTGGGGGACGGCAACCTGCATTACAACGTGGCTCATCCGCTGGATTCAACGGTCGACGCGCACATGCGCAACTACGCCGAATTGAGCTTGCTGGTACACGACAGCGCCCATGCCCACGGCGGCTCCATAAGCGCCGAACACGGGATTGGCCAGCGCAAGGTCGGCCTGCTGGGCCGCTACAAAAGCCCGGTGGAACTGGACCTGATGCGCCGCATCAAGCGGGCCCTCGACCCGAAAAACCTGCTCAATCCCGGCAAAGTCATTGAGGTGCAGCCATGACCGTTCGCTTGTCCAAGCGGGTGCAGCGCGTGTCGCTGTCGGCCAATGCGGCGGCCAAATCCCGCGCCACGGAACTGCGTGACGCCGGCCGCGACATCCTGGACCTGACCACCGGCGAGCCGGATTTCGATACCCCGGAGCACATCAAGCAAGCCGCCTGCGCAGCCATTGCTGCGGGCGCCACCAAGTACACGCCGACACCCGGGGTAAAAGCCTTGCGCGTGGCCGTGCAGCGAAAACTGGCCGAAGAAAACCACCTGGACTATTCGCTGCCGAATATCGTGATCGCCAACGGCGCGAAACAAATCATCTTCAACGCCTTCGCCGCAACCCTCGACGACGGCGATCAAGTGCTGGTGCCGACGCCTTACTGGCCGTCGTTCCCCGACAGCGTGCGCTTCAACGGTGGCGAGCCGGTTTTTATCGAGTGCGGGCTGGAGCAGGGCTGCAAACTGCTGCCCGCCCAGCTGGAGCAGCACATCAATCAACGCACCCGCTGGCTGATCCTTAACGGCCCGGGCAACCCGAGCGGTGCGGTGTATAGCGAGGCTGAACTGCACGCGCTGGCCGAGGTGCTGCGTCGCCATCCCCAGGTGCTGGTGCTGCTGGATGAACTCTACGAACACATCCGCTTCGACGGTCGCCCGGCCCAGAGCCTGCTGAACGTCGCGCCGGATTTGCAGGACCGTTGCCTGCTGGTGGGCGGCGTGTCCAAGACCTACGCCATGACCGGCTGGCGCATCGGTTTCGGCGCCGGGCCGCAGGCCTTGACCCATGCAATGGCGGTTGTTCAGTCGCAATCCACCTCCGGTGCTTCCTCCGTGGGCCAGGCCGCTGCATTGGCTGCATTCACCGGCGGGCTGGGCTTTTTGGCCGAGCAGGTAGCGGCCTATCAACTGCGCCGGGACCTGTTGATGATGGCCCTCGGCACCGTCGAGGGCCTGGAAGTACTCGAACCCCAGGGCGGCTTTTTCGTGTTCGTGCGTTGCGCCGGGTTGCTTGGCCGCTATCGCCCGGACGGTCAGCGCCTGAACGATGATGGCGATGTCGTCGCGTACTTGCTGGAGGAGGGCGTCGCCGGAGTAGCGGGCAGTGCCTACGGCCTGTCGCCGTGGTTTCGCCTGTCCATCGCCACGGCGACCGACAGCGTGGCCGAGGCCGGCCGCCGTATCGCTGTCGCCTGCGGCAAGCTGCGGGGCGTCGAATGAGTCATTGGCTGGAGCTTTTTGTGCACTGGGCCGCCGGTATCGGCCTCAACTACAGCTTCCTGCTGGATGCCTATCAGCGCGGCACCCTGGAGCAGGGCGCGCTGACCACCGTGCTGTTGTGCCTGTTCACCGTCGTCGGCAGCCTGCTGGCCGGGATCAGCCTGGCAGCGCTGCTGACTTCCGGCAACCCGTGGCTGGCCAAACCGGCGCGGGTGTTTATCGAAGTCACCCGCAACACGCCGACCCTGGTGCAGCTGTACTGCGCATTCCTGGTGTTGAACATGCTGCTGACCCAGGCCGTCGGCGCGGCCAACCCGCTGACGCCGTTTGCCTGGGTGGTGATCGTGATTTCGCTGCACAAGGGCGCGTTCCACGCCGAAGCCCTGCGCGCCGGCATCGAGGCGGTGCCCGCCGTGACCCTGGAAGCCGCCAGCTCCCTGGCGTTCAGCAGTCGGCAATTGCTGTGGAATGTGCAGTTGCCGTTGGCCCTGCGCTTCGCGCTGCCGTCGCTGATCAACAACCTGATCGACCTGGTGAAAATGACCGCCGTGGCCTCGGCCATCGCCGTGGGCGACATCACTTACGCCTCGATCATGATCTGGACCCAGAGCGACAACGTGCTGGAGCTGATGATTCTGATCCTGAGCTTTTTCGGCTTGCTGAGTTTTACCGTCAATTGTGTGGGGCGCTGGCTGGAAGCGCGCCTGAGGATGCCCGGCTATGGCCATTGATTCATTCCCGGTGCTGTCGGCGTTGCTGCAATGGTCGCCGGCGCTGGTGACTGGTTTCGGCCAGAACATCCTGATCAGCCTGGTGGCGATTGGTCTCGGCTCGCTGCTGGGGCTGATGGTGGGTGCGTTGGCCCTGTCGCCGTTGCGCCTGCTGCGGTTGCCCGCGCGGATCTGGGTGCAGGTTTTCCGCAATGCACCGTGGCTGGTGCTGATCTATTTCACCACCTACGTGTTCCCGTTCGAGATCCATATCGGCAGCAGCTACGTGTCGTTCCCGGACTGGGTCAAGGTGACGATTGGCCTGGCATTGCCGGCCAGCGCCAACGTGGCGGAGATCTTTCGCGGCGCCATCGGCTCGATCCCCAGCACCCAATGGGAGGCGGCGCGCTCACTGGCATTCACCCGCGGCCAGATATTCAGCTCGATCATTCTGCCCCAGTGCTTCAAGCGCATGTTGCCGCCGTGGATGAACCTCTACGCGGTGGTCACCATGGGCACCGCCCTGGCGTCGCTGGTGGGCGTGCACGACGTGATCGACACCGCACAGATCGCCAGCAACACCGTGAACATGACCGGCTTTACCGTGGTGATCTACCTCAGCCTGTTGGTCCTGTTCTTCGCCTACTGCTACCCGATTTCCCGTTTGACCCAACGCCTGGAGCGCCGTTATGCCTTCTATTGAACCCCTGGTCAGCCTGCGGGATTTGCAGCTGTCGTTCGGTGACAACCGGGTGCTCAAGGGCATCGACCTCGACGTGCATCGCGGCCAGGCGGTGTCGATCATCGGCCCGTCGGGCTCGGGCAAGTCGACCATCCTGCGTTGCATCACCGGCCTGTTGCAGCCTCAGCGCGGCACCATTCGCGTGGGCGAAACCCGGGTCGATACGCTGACCCAGGAAGCCCAGCGCATCGAGTTGCGCAAGCGTGTGGGTTTTGTATTCCAGCAATACAACCTGTTCCCGCATTTGTCCGTGCTGGAAAACCTGGTGATCGCCCCGCGCAAGGTGCTCGGTCGCAACCGTGCCAATGCCGAGAAAGATGCCCGGGCGCTGTTGGCCAAGGTGCGCATGGAGCACAAGGCCGATGCCTATCCGGGCCAATTGTCCGGCGGCCAACAGCAGCGGGTGGCGATTGCCCGGGCGTTGGCGATGCGCCCCGAGCTGATCCTGTTCGATGAAGTGACCTCGGCCCTGGACCCGGAAACCGTCGGTGAAGTACTGACGGTGATTCGCGAGCTGACCGAAGAAGGCATGACCTGCGTGCTGGTGACCCACGAAATGCGCTTTGCCGAAGAGATCAGCGACATCGTCTATTTCACCGAAAACGGCGTGATCGTCGAGCACGGCAGCGCCGAGCAGATCTTCCAGCGCCCCACCAGTGAACGGACCCAGGAATTCCTGCGCCATGCCTTGGGCGATCCCGGCCGTCGGCCGCCGATCGCCAATGATCCGTACCTGTTGACCAACCTGAGCCGCTACACCCTGTCCGTCTAACAAGAGGAACCTCGTCATGAGTACCGCAAACCGTGCCGCCGTTATCGAAGACTTCCTGCAGCAGATCCGCGTCATCAACCAGCGTGGCGTAGACCGCGCGGCCCTGGTGGAAATCGTCGGGCTGCTGGAAACCCTGGCCGAGCGCCGGGACCTGTTCAACTTCAGCGAATTCCCCGCGCCGGTGCCGGGGCAGGGCAGTACCGCGTTCCGCTATCGCCTGAACGACGACGGCGACACGCCCACCCTGTACCTGAACTCGTTGCTGCCGGGCAAAAGCACCCTCCCGCACAACCACGAAACCTGGGCGATCATCAGTGCCGTTGAAGGCCAGGAAATCAACTACGTGTATGGCCGCAACGATGAAGGGCGTGAGGAAGGCTTCACCACCCTGACCCTTGAGAAAGAAGTCGTCGTGCAGCCGGGCACCTCTATCTCGTTCCTCGGTGAAGACCTGCACGGGATTCGCGTTGAGGGTGAGCAGGCGACCTTGCATTTCCACCTGTACGGCTTGCCGCTGGAATCCCTCAATGGCCGTTACGGCGTTGAAGCAGACGGCCGGATCCTCAACTACAACGCCTCGCAGATGGCGCCTTCAATCCGGGCCTATTCCTGAGCACAACACACATCAACTGTGGGAGCGGGCTTGCTCGCGAATGCGGTGGGTCAGAAACGCATTCATTGGCTGACACACCCCATTCGCGAGCAAGCCCGCTCCCACAATTGGATCAGCGTTCATCCAGGGTTTTTTATGATTGATCTGTATTACTGGCCTACGGGCAACGGCCTGAAAGTCGGCATCCTGCTGGAAGAGCTGGAGGCGGAGTACCGCCTGATTCCGGTCAACATCCGCGAAGGCGCGCAGAAGCAGGAAAGCTTCCAGCGCATCAGTGCGAATGGGCGGATTCCGGCGATTGTCGACCACCGCCTTGAAGCACCCCTGAGCCTGTTCGAGTCCGGGGCGATCCTGAACTACCTGGCCGACCAGGCCGGGCGCTTCCTGCCGCCCGCCGGTACCGCCGAGCGCCAGAAGGTCCAGGAATGGCTGTTCTGGCAGGTAGGGCATATCACCCCGTACCTGAGCCAGTTGCAGCTGTTCAAGGAGAAGGCCCCGGAACCGATTCCCTTTGCCCTGGGCCTGCTGAACGCCGAAGCCACGCGCCTGTATCGGGTGCTGGAGCAGCGCCTGGCCGAGGTGCCGTATGTGGCGGGCGAATATTCGGTGGCCGACATGGCGATTTTCCCGTGGATCCAGCCCCTGCGCCAAGGCCAGGACCTGGCGGACTACCCGAACATCCAGGCCTGGCGTCTGCGCATCAAGGCGCGCCCGGCAGTCCAGCGGGCCTATGCCAAGGGCCGTGAAGTGGCCGCCGGCGAGCGTTCGCTGGCCTTGCAGTAACCCATCTATTTTTTGCGGGACTTCCATGAGCCAGACCATCACACCCGGGCAATTGCAACAATGGCTGTTTGACGGCCAGGAAATCGCCCTGTTCGACGTACGCGAGCACGGCCAATACGGCGAGGCCCACCTGTTTCACGGGGTGAACCTGCCCTATAGCCGCCTGGAACTGGAGGTGCAGCGCCTGGCACCGAATCCCCGGGTGCGCCTGGTGATCTACGACCAGGACGGCGGCGATGTGGCTGCGCGCACGGCACTGCGTTTGCAAGCGCTGGGCTACCGCCATGTGCATGTACTGGAAGGTGGTGCGAACGCTTGGCAGGCGGCGGGCTTGCAGTTGTTCGCCGGGGTGCATGTGCCGTCGAAAGCCTTTGGCGAATTGGTGGAAGAGGCCAGCCACACACCCCACGTCACCGCGCAGCAACTGGCGGACTGGCAGGCCACGGGCGAGCCGCTGGTGGTGCTGGACGGTCGGCCGTTCGATGAATACCGCAAGATGACCATTCCCGGTTCGATCTGCTGCCCCAATGGTGAGCTGGGTTACCGCGTGCACGACCTGGTGCCGGATGAAACCACGCCGATCGTGGTCAACTGCGCCGGGCGTACCCGCAGCATTATCGGCGCCCAGACGTTGATCAACCTCGGGGTGAAGAACCCGGTTTATGCCCTGGAAAACGGTACCCAGGGTTGGTACCTGGCGGATTTCAAGCTGGAGCACGGCAGCACCCGGCGTTATGCCGACCAGGTCTCGACGGATCTGGGCCGGCAGCGCGAGGCTGCCCGGCAGTTGGCGGAGCGGACAGGGGTGGTCAGTGTCAAGGCGGAGCAGGTCCGGCAATGGGCGGCGGACCCGGCCCGTAGCCTGTTCCTGTGCGATGTGCGTACCGCTGAAGAATTTGCCGCCGGCAGTTTGCCGGGGGCGCAACACACGCCGGGCGGGCAGTTGATCCAGTCCACTGACCTGTACATCGGCGTGCGTCAGGCGCGGGTGGTGCTGTTGGACAGTGATGGTGTGCGTGCGCCGATTGTCGCCAGTTGGCTGCGGCAGTTGGGGCATGAGGCGTATGTGCTGGAGGGTGGCGTCCACAGTGGATTGGCGCTGGAGGTCAAGAAGGCCGTGCCCTTTGACGCGCTGCCGCTGATCTCGGTGCAGGCGCTGGCCGATGCGCTGAAGGACGACACTGTGGACCTGGTGGACCTGCGCCCGAGCATGATCCATCGCAAGGGCCGGATTGTCGGTTCGCGCTGGTCGATTCGTTCGCGGTTGACCACTGGTGGGCGTCCACTGGTGCTGCTGGCTGATGATCCGGCACTGGCCGCTTTTGCTGCGTTGGGCTTGGGCGGCGATGTGCGTTTGCTCGACGGCGGCTATGCCGCGTGGGTTGCGGCCGGTTTGCCGGTGATCGAGGATGCGCAAACGCCTCCGGACAACCAGTGCATCGACTTCCTGTTCTTCACCCACGACCGTCACAGCGGCAACAAGGACGCTGCCCGCCAATATCTCGCCTGGGAAATTGGCCTGTTGGCACAGATGAGCGAAGCGGAAATCGCCAGTCTCAAGCCGTTGTTGCCCGCGTCACGGGTGCGTACCCGGCTGATTCACGCGGCGCGTACCGAAGGCGGCAATGGTGGTCGGGCGGTGAACGTACCGATCACCCGCCTGAGTACCGTGCTGTTCGACAACCTGGCCCAGATGCGTGACGCCCGCTCCCGACGCGACAGTGAGCGGGTCCTGAGTTACGGCGCACGCGGCAATCCCACTGCTTTTGCCCTTGAAGACCTGGTCACCGAACTTGAGGGTGGCTATCGCACACGGCTGTATGGCACCGGGCTCGCCGCCGCGGCGCAGACGTTCCTGGCCTACCTGCGGCCCAGCGACCATGTGTTGATCACCGACGCCGTCTATTCGCCGGTGCGCAAACTGGCCCGGGAGTTCCTCCAGCCATTCGGCATCGAAGTCAGCTATTTCGCCCCGGACGGCAGCGGCCTGGAAGCGCAACTGCAGGCCAACACCAAAATGGTCTACGCCGAAGTGCCGGGTTCGCTGCTGTATGAGCTGTGTGACCTGCCCGCGCTAGCCGCACTGTGCAAGCCGCGGGGCATTCTGTTGGCGGTGGACAACACCTGGGGCTCGGCGTACCTGTACCGACCGCTGGCGCTGGGTGCCGACATCTCGATCATGGCCTTGACCAAGTACCTTGGCGGCCACAGTGACGTGGTGATGGGCAGCGTCTGCACCACCGAAGCGGCATGGCCGGCCCTGGCGAAAATGAGCGATACCTTTGGCAATGCGGTGAGTGCCGACGATGCCTACCTGATCCTGCGTGGCGCACGCACCCTGGCCTCTCGGCTGGACGTGCACGAGCGCCAGGCGTTGAAGATTGCCCAGTGGTTGCAGGCGCAGCCGCAGGCCAAGCGGGTGTTTCATCCGGCACTGGCGGAGCATCCTGGCCACGCGCTGTGGAAGCGTGACTTCAGCGGGAGCAACGGTTTGCTGTCCTTCGAACTCGACCGCGCGGATGCCGGCTACGTCGAACGGTTTATCGACGGCCTGCAGCTGTTTGGCCTGGGCGCATCCTGGGGCGGCTTTGAAAGCCTGGTGACCCTGGCCGATACACAGGATCGCCAGAACGCCGCCGACCGTGGATTGAACCCGGTGGTGCGCCTGCATGTGGGGCTGGAGGATGTGGAGGCGTTGATCGAGGACCTGCAGCGCGGGTTCGTGGCGGCGGGGCGTTGAGCCTTGCACCATGACAATTTGCGTCCGCCCATAGGTGCCCATCGAACTTTGTGTTTAACTTCGGCACCTGAAATTCGTTTCACTACCACCACTAGAAGGATTCCGTTCATGGCTCAAGTTACCCTCCGAGGCAACCCTGTCCAGGTCGAAGGCGATTTGCCGAAAGTCGGCGCCAAGGCGCCAGACTTCACCCTGACTGCCGGCGACCTGTCTGACGCGACCCTGGCGACTTTCGCCGGCAAGCGCAAAGTGCTGAACATTTTCCCAAGCGTTGATACCCCGACCTGCGCCACTTCGGTTCGCAAGTTCAACGCTCAGGTCAACGACGTGAACAACACCGTAGTGTTGTGCATTTCCACCGACCTGCCATTTGCCCAGGCGCGTTTCTGCGGTGCCGAAGGCCTGGAAAACGTGAAGAACCTGTCGGACTTCCGTGAGGCAGCCTTTGCTGTCGACTACGGTGTTGCGATTGCTGATGGCCCGCTCAAAGGCCTGACCGCCCGTGCCGTCGTGGTACTGGACGAGAACGACAACGTGCTGCACAGCGAACTGGTCAGCGAAATCGGCCAAGAGCCGAACTACGAGGCAGCCCTGGCTGTTTTGAAGTAACTGTTACCACGCATTACTGTCGTTTTGCAGTAACACGCGTGATGCAGTATTACGGCCTGGCCTAGTCCAGGCCGTTTTTATTTGTGCTTCAGATGCTTAGCCAGATAGCGAATGGACTAAGCACAGAAGTTAAAAGTTGTAATCCAAGGTAAATAGCCGGTAAAGGCGCTTTTCTTAACGCGCCCCAGTGCTTATCTTTCAGCCTCCCGAAGAAGAAGCTCTCGCACCCAATGGTTGATCACTCCATGCAATCCACCCCTCGTCACTCCCGCCGCTGGCTGTTCGGCCTGCTCGTGCTGCTGGTCATTGCCGGCCTGTGCTGGAAGTTCTGGCCTGGCACCAGCCACAAGGACAGCGCCGAGAAGAAGCCCGCCGGGCATGCCGGCAAGTCGGGGATGATGCGCCCGGGCTTTGGGGGTTCTACCGGCCCGGTGCCGGTGCGTGTGGCGCCGGCGGTGCTGGGCGAATTCCCGGTGTACTACAAGGCGCTGGGTACGGTGACGGCACTCAACACCATCAATGTGCGCAGCCGGGTTGGCGGAGAGCTGGTCAAGATCGCCTTTGAAGAGGGGCAGATGGTCAAGGCCGGTGACCTGCTGGCGGAAATCGACCCGCGCAGTTACCAGAATGCCTTGCTCCAGGCCCAGGGCACGTTGCTGCAGAACCAGGCCCAGCTGAAAAACGCCCAGGTCGACGTGCAGCGTTATCGCGACCTGTATGCCCAGGACAGTATCGCCAAGCAGACCCTGGACACCGCCGAAGCGCTGGTGTTGCAGTACCAGGGCACGGTCAAGACCAACCAGGGCGCAGTGGATGACGCCAAGCTCAACCTCGAATTCACCAAGATCCGCGCACCGATCACCGGGCGTGTCGGCCTGCGCCAGGTGGACGTGGGCAACCTCGTCGCCGCCAACGACACCACCTTCCTGGCGGTGATCACCCAGACCCAACCCATCAGCGTGGTCTTCACGTTGCCGGAAAACACCCTGGAAACCGTGCTGGCGCGTTATCACGCCGGCAACAAGCTGCCGGTGGAAGCCTGGGACCGTGGCGATGTCGCGGTGAAAGCCACGGGCGTGCTGCAAAGCCTCGATAACCAGATCGACGTCACCACCGGCACCCTGAAATTCAAGGCGCGGTTCGATAACAAGGACCAGGCGCTGTTCCCGAACCAGTTCGTGAACGTGCACCTGCTGGCCGACACCCTGCACAACGTGGTGCTGGCGCCGTCGGCGGCGATTCAGTTCGGCAATACCGGCACCTTCGTCTACGTGCTCGATGGCGACAAGAAGGTCAAGGTGCGTCCGCTGGTGATCGGTGATTCCGACGGCGACAACACCGTGATCAAGCAAGGCCTGGCCGCCGGCGACCGTGTGGTGCTGGAAGGCACCGACCGCCTGAAGGACGGCAGCGACATTGAAGTGGTCAACGACAGCACTGAAGTGCCGACCACGCCGACCGAACACCTCCAGGGCCAGCCGGCAGCCAAGACGCAACAAGGCCCGGCTGATGCCGCCAAGGCGCAAAAGGGCGGCGCATGAACCTCTCGCGGCTGTTCATCCTTCGCCCGGTAGCCACTACCCTGAGCATGCTGGCCATTGTCCTGGCTGGCGTGATCGCTTATCGCCTGCTGCCGGTTTCGGCCTTGCCCCAGGTGGATTACCCGACCATCCGGGTGATGACCCTGTACCCCGGTGCCAGTCCGGACGTAATGACCAGCGCGGTCACGGCGCCCCTTGAGCGTCAGTTCGGGCAGATGCCCGGCCTGACCCAGATGGCGTCCACCAGCTCCGGCGGCGCCTCGGTGCTGACCCTGCGTTTCAACCTCGACATCAACATGGATGTCGCCGAGCAACAGGTGCAGGCCGCGATCAACGCCGCCACCAACCTGCTGCCCAAGGACCTGCCGGCGCCGCCGGTGTACAACAAGGTCAACCCGGCGGATACCCCGGTGCTGACCCTGGCCATCACCTCCAAGACCATGTTGCTGCCCAAGCTCAATGACCTGGTCGACACGCGCATGGCGCAGAAGATCGCGCAGATCAGCGGCGTCGGCATGGTCAGCATCGCCGGCGGCCAGCGCCAGGCGGTGCGGATCAAGGTCAACCCCGAGGCCCTGGCGGCCAACGGCCTGAACCTGTCGGATGTGCGCACCCTGATCGCCGCCTCCAACGTCAACCAGCCCAAGGGTAACTTTGACGGCCCCACGCGGGTGTCGATGCTCGACGCCAACGATCAGTTGGTCTCGCCCAAGGAATACGCCGAACTGATCCTCGCCTACAACAACGGCGCGCCGTTGCGGCTCAAGGATGTGGCGCAGATCGTCGACGGCGCCGAGAACGAACGCCTCGCGGCCTGGGCCAACGAAAACCAGGCGGTCCTGCTGAACATCCAGCGCCAGCCCGGGGCCAACGTCATCGAGGTGGTGGACCGGATCAAGGCGCTGTTGCCAAGCATCACCGACAACCTGCCGGCGGGCCTGGACGTGACGGTGCTTACCGACCGTACCCAGACCATCCGGGCCTCGGTCAAGGATGTACAACACGAATTGCTGATCGCCATTGCCCTGGTGGTGATGGTGACGTTCCTGTTCCTGCGCCGCTTCAGCGCGACCATCATTCCGTCCATCGCCGTGCCGCTGTCCCTGGTGGGCACCTTCGGCGTGATGTACCTCGCCGGTTTCTCCATCAACAACCTGACGCTGATGGCGCTGACCATCGCCACCGGTTTCGTGGTGGACGACGCCATCGTGATGCTGGAGAACATTTCCCGCTACATCGAGGAAGGCGATACACCGCTCAATGCGGCGCTCAAGGGCGCCAAGCAGATCGGCTTCACCCTGATTTCCCTGACCCTGTCGCTGATCGCGGTATTGATCCCGCTGCTGTTCATGGCGGACGTGGTGGGGCGACTGTTCCGTGAATTCGCGATCACCCTGGCGGTGGCGATCCTGATTTCCCTGGTGGTGTCCCTGACCCTGACGCCGATGATGTGCGCGCGGTTGCTCAAGCGTGAGCCGAAAGAGGACGAGCAGGGCCGTTTCTACAAGGCCAGCGGCGCCTGGATCGACTGGCTGATCGAGGCCTACGGGCGCAAGTTGCAGTGGGTGCTCAGGCATCAGCCGCTGACCCTGCTGGTGGCCATCGCCACCCTGGGCCTGACCGTGGTGTTGTACATGGTGGTGCCCAAGGGCTTCTTCCCGGTGCAGGACACCGGTGTGATCCAGGGCATTTCCGAAGCGCCACAGTCGATTTCCTTTGCGGCGATGAGCCAGCGCCAGCAGGAACTGGCGAAGATCATCCTCGAAGACCCGGCGGTGGAGAGCCTGTCGTCCTATATCGGGGTAGACGGTGATAACGCCACCCTCAACAGTGGTCGCCTGCTGATCAACCTCAAGCCCCACGGCGAACGGGACCTGAGCGCGGCACAGATCATCACGCGCCTGCAGCCGCAGTTGGACAAGCTGGTGGGGATTCGCCTGTTCATGCAGCCGGTGCAGGACCTGACCATCGAAGACCGCGTCAGCCGTACCCAGTACCAGTTCAGCATGTCCTCGCCGGACGCCGAGCTGCTGGCCTTGTGGAGTGAAAAGCTGGTACACGCCCTCAGCCAGTTGCCGGAACTCTCCGACGTCGCCAGCGACCTGCAGGACAAGGGCTTGCAGGTGTACCTGGTGATCGACCGTGACGCCGCATCGCGCCTTGGTGTGTCGGTGTCGACCATCACCGACGCGCTGTACGACGCGTTCGGCCAGCGGCAGATATCCACCATCTACACCCAGGCCAGCCAGTACCGCGTGGTATTGCAGGCCCAGTCCGGTGAAACCCTCGGCCCGGACGCCCTGAACCAGATCCATGTGAAAACCACCGACGGTGGCCAGGTGCGGCTGTCGAGCCTGGCCCATGTGGAACAGCGCCAGGCCCAGTTGGCAATCGCGCATATCGGTCAGTTCCCGGCGGTGATGATGTCGTTCAACCTGGCCCCCGGCGTGGCGCTGGGCAAGGGCGTCGACCTGATCAACCAGACCCAGAAAGACATCGGCATGCCGGTGGGCGTGCAGACCCAGTTCCAGGGCGCGGCCCAGGCATTCGAGGCTTCGCTGTCGAGTACCTTGCTGCTGATCCTGGCGGCGGTGGTGACCATGTACATCGTGCTCGGGGTGCTCTACGAGAGCTACATCCACCCGATCACCATCCTCTCCACCCTGCCGTCGGCAGCGGTGGGCGCCTTGCTGGCCTTGCTGCTCAGTGGCAACGACCTGGGGATGATCGCGATCATCGGCATCATCCTGCTGATCGGCATCGTGAAGAAGAACGCGATCATGATGATCGACTTTGCCCTCGACGCTGAGCGCAACCAGGGCCTGGACCCGCAAACCGCGATCTACCAGGCGGCGCTGTTGCGCTTCCGGCCGATCCTGATGACCACCCTGGCGGCGCTGTTCGGTGCCGTGCCGTTGATGCTCGCCACCGGCTCCGGCGCCGAGTTGCGCCAGCCGCTGGGCCTGGTGATGGTGGGCGGGTTGCTGGTGAGCCAGGTGTTGACCCTGTTTACCACCCCGGTGATCTACCTGTATTTCGACCGCCTCGGCCGTCGCTGGCGCAAAGAGCCGGTGCGCCTGGAGCCGGTTGAGTCATGAACCTGTCCGGACCATTCATTCGCCGGCCGGTAGCCACCATGCTGCTGAGCCTGGCGATCATGCTGCTGGGCGGCGTCAGCTTCAACCTGTTGCCGGTGTCGCCATTGCCGCAGATCGATTTCCCGGTGATCGTGGTGTCGGCCAGCTTGCCGGGGGCCAGCCCCGAGGTGATGGCGTCGACGGTGGCCACGCCGCTGGAGCGCTCCTTCGGCGCGATTGCCGGCATTACCACCATGAGCAGTTCGTCGAGCCAGGGTTCGACCCGGGTGATCCTGGCGTTCGACTCCAATCGCGACATCAACGGCGCGGCGCGGGAAGTGCAAGCGGCGATCAACGCCTCGCGTAACCTGCTGCCCAGTGGCATGCGCAGCATGCCCACCTACAAGAAGATCAACCCGTCCCAGGCGCCCATCATGGTGCTGTCCCTGACTTCGGACGTGTTGCCCAAGGGCCAGCTGTACGACCTGGCCTCGACCATCCTGTCCCAGAGCCTGTCCCAGGTGCCGGGCGTGGGTGAAGTGCAGATCGGCGGCAGCTCCTTGCCCGCCGTGCGTATCGAACTGGAACCCAAGGCCCTCGACCAGTACGGCGTGGCCCTGGACGATGTGCGTAATACCATCGCCAATGCCAACGTGCGCCGGCCCAAGGGTTCGCTGGAGGACAGCCAGCGCAACTGGCAGATCCAGGCCAACGACCAGCTGGAAAAGGCCAAGGACTATGAACCGCTGCTGATCCGCTACCAGAATGGCGCGGCCTTGCGCCTGGGGGATGTGGCGAAGATCAGCGACGGCGTCGAGGACCGCTACAACAGCGGCTTCTTCAACAATGACTCGGCGGTGCTGCTGGTGATCAACCGCCAGTCCGGCGCCAACATCATCGAGACGGTGAAGCAGATCAAGGCACAACTGCCGGCCTTGCAGGCGGTGTTGCCGTCCAGCGTCAAGCTGAACCTGGCCATGGACCGTTCGCCGGTGATCACCGCCACCTTGCACGAAGCCGAGATGACCCTGCTGATTGCCGTGGCCCTGGTGATCCTGGTGGTGTACCTGTTCCTCGGCAACTTCCGCGCCTCGCTGATTCCCACCCTGGCGGTGCCGGTGTCGCTGGTGGGTACGTTTGCAGTGATGTACCTGTTCGGCTTTTCCCTGAACAACCTGTCGCTGATGGCGCTGATCCTCGCCACCGGCCTGGTGGTGGACGATGCCATCGTGGTGCTGGAGAACATTTCCCGGCACATCGACGAGGGTGTGCCGCCGATGAGGGCGGCGTATCTGGGAGCCCAGGAAGTCGGCTTCACCTTGCTGTCGATGAACGTCTCGCTGGTGGCGGTGTTCCTCTCGATCCTGTTCATGGGCGGGATCGTCACCAGCCTGTTCCGCGAGTTTTCCATCACCCTCGCAGCGGCGATCATCGTTTCGCTGGTGGTGTCGCTGACCCTGACCCCGATGCTCTGCGCCCGCTGGCTCAAGCCCCATGTCAAAGGCCAGGAAACAGGCTTGCAGCGCTGGAGCCAGAAGATCAACGACCGCATGGTGGCAGGCTACGCCCGCAGCCTGGACTGGGTGCTGCGCCACAAGCGCCTGACGCTGCTCAGCCTGTTGGTGACCATCGGGGTCAACGTCGCGCTGTATGTGGTGGTGCCGAAAACCTTCATGCCCCAGCAGGACACCGGGCAACTGATCGGCTTTGTGCGTGGCGACGACGGGCTGTCATTCAGTGTGATGCAGCCGAAGATGGAAATCTTCCGCAAGGCGGTCCTGCAGGACCCGGCGGTGTTGAGCGTGGCAGGCTTTATCGGCGGCAACAGCGGCACCAACAACGCGGTGATGCTGGTGCGGCTCAAGCCCATCAGCGAACGCAAGATTTCTGCCCAGGCGGTGATCGAGCGCATGCGCAAGAATGTGCCACTGGTGCCCGGCGGGCGCCTGATGCTGATGGCTGACCAGGACCTGCAATTCGGCGGCGGCCGCGACCAGACCACCTCGCAGTATTCCTACATCCTGCAAAGCGGTGACCTGGCGGCCTTGCGCCTGTGGTACCCGAAAGTGGTTGCCGCGTTGCGTGAGCTGCCGGAGCTGACCGCCATCGATGCCCGTGAAGGACGTGGGGCGGCCCAGGTGACGTTGATTGTCGACCGCGACCAGGCCAAGCGCCTGGGCATTGACATGGACATGGTCACTGCCGTGCTCAACAACGCCTACAGCCAGCGGCAGATTTCCACCATCTACGACAGCCTCAACCAGTACCAGGTGGTGATGGAGGTCAATCCGAAGTACGCCCAGGACCCGATCACCCTCAATCAGATGCAGGTGATCACGTCCACCGGTGCGCGCGTGCCGCTGTCGGCCATCGCTCACTATGAGAACAGCCTGGCGGACGACCGGGTCAGCCATGAAGGCCAGTTCGCCTCGGAGAACATTGCCTTTGATATGTCGCCCGGCGTCACGGTGGAGCAGGGCACGGCCGCCATTGAGCGGGCGATTGCCAAGGTCGGCCTGCCGGAAGAGGTGATCGCGAAGATGGCCGGTACGGCCGACGCCTTCGCCGCCACCCAGAAAGGCCAGCCGTTCATGATCCTCGGTGCACTGGTAGCGGTGTACCTGGTATTGGGGATTCTGTATGAGAGCTATATCCACCCGCTGACCATTCTGTCGACCTTGCCGTCGGCGGGGGTGGGCGCCTTGCTTTCGATTTACCTGCTGGGGGGCGAGTTCAGCCTGATCTCGCTGCTGGGGCTGTTCCTGCTGATCGGGGTGGTGAAGAAAAACGCGATCCTGATGATCGACCTTGCGCTGCAACTGGAACGCAAGGACGGCATGAGCCCGCTGGAATCGATCCGCGCCGCCTGCCTGGTGCGGCTGCGCCCGATCCTGATGACCACGCTGGCGGCGATTCTTGGCGCCGTGCCGCTGCTGCTCAGCACGGCCGAAGGCGCGGAAATGCGCCAGCCCCTGGGCCTGACGATTATCGGCGGGCTGGTGTTCAGCCAGATCCTGACCCTCTACACCACGCCTGTGGTTTACCTTTATCTCGACCGCCTGCGCCACCGTTTCAACGGTTGGCGCGGAGTGCGTACCGATGCTGCCCTGGACACTGCGCTATGACCGATTCAACGTTTCCCACCGTGCAACGTCTGGCGATGACTCGCGGCTCAAAGCTGCTGAGCCTGGCCCTGTGCGGCGTGATGCTCAGCGCCTGCGCCGTCGGCCCGGACTACAAACGCCCCGAATTGACCGAGCCTGCCCAGTACAAAGAGGCCCAGGGCTGGCGCCAGGCCGCGCCCAGCGACTCGCTGGCCCGGGGCGCCTGGTGGGAGCTGTACGGCGACAAACAACTGAATGAGCTGGTAGAAAAACTCAACAGCTCCAACCAGACCGTGGCCCAGGCCGAGGCGCGTTATCGCCAGGCCGCCTCGCAGGTGCGCAGTGCCCGTGGGGCGTTCTTCCCCACGGTTGACCTGAGTGCCTCGAAAAGCCGGGCCAGCCAGGGTACCGGCAGCAGTAACGCCAGCCTCAGCAGCTCCAGCAGCGGTATTCGCGACACCCTCAACACCCAGTTGGGCGTGAGCTGGGAAGCCGATATCTGGGGCAAACTGCGCCGGGGCCTGGAAGCCAATGAAGCCAGCGCCGAAGCCAGCGCGGCGGATCTTGCGGCGATGCGCCTGAGCCAGCAATCGGAACTGGTGCAGGATTACCTGCAACTGCGGGTCATGGACGAACAGACCCGTTTGCTGCAAGCCACGGTGGACACCTACCAGCGCTCCCTGCAGATGACCCAGAACCAATACCGCGCCGGTGTCTCGGGCAAGGACGCCATCGCCCAGGCCCAGACCCAGCTGAAAAGCACCCAGGCCAGCATGATCGACCTGATCTGGCAGCGGGCGCAGCTGGAAAACGCAATTGCCGTGCTGATCGGTGTGCCGCCGGCCAACTTCAACCTGGCGGTGAGCAAGGACATTCCGGCGCTGCCGCAGATTCCGGTGAGCCTGCCGTCGCAACTGCTGGAGCGCCGCCCGGATATCGCTCAGGCGGAGCGCTCGGTGATCGCGGCCAACGCCAACATCGGCGTGGCCAAGACCGCCTACTACCCGGACCTGACCCTGAGCCTGGCCGGCGGCTACTCCAGCAGCACCTACGCCGACTGGATCAGCCTGCCGAACCGCTTCTGGTCGGTGGGGCCGAAACTTGCCATGACCCTGTTCGACGGGGGCCAGCGTTCGGCCGAAGTTGACCGCGCCGAGGCGTCCTACGATGAAACCGTGGCCAAGTACCGCCAGACCGTACTCGACGGTTTCCGCGAGGTGGAAAACTACATGGTCCAGCTCAAGGTCCTGGAAGACGAGGCGGTCGTGAGTAACGAGGCCCTCGAAGCGGCCCGGGAATCCCTGCGCCTGACCCAGAACCAGTACAAGGCCGGGTTGATCGCCTATCTCGATGTGGTCACCGTGCAAGCCACCGCCCTGAGCAACGAGCGTACGGTGCTGACCCTGCTGCAAACCCGGCTGGTTGCCAGTGTGCAACTGATCGCTGCACTGGGCGGTGGCTGGGATGGCCAAATGCAGCTGAGCGACAAGAAGTAAACCTCGCTCTGGCTGGTGTACGGGCTTGTGTGGGAGCGGGCTTGCTCGCGAAAGCGGTGGGGCAGTCAACTGTGTATCAACTGACCCGCCGCTTTCGCGAGCAAGCCCGCTCCCACAAGGGTTCTGCGGTGTTTTTGAGCCAGCGGATTGGCGTCAAATTTTGAATGATGGCTATACGACAATATTTCAGGTGTACAAGATTTATTCTCGCTACAATCCCTGACTTTTCAGCCCGGCACGGATGCCGTTCGGCCCATAGGTCACGAGAAGTCCCATGCTCACCGGTAGTTATTCCCCCGCCCTGGTCCTGATTTCCCTGTTCGTCGCGATCCTCGCATCCTATACGGCGTTGGACCTGACCGGCCGCATCGCCACTGCCAGGGGCCGCGCGGTGTACCTGTGGATGGGCGGCGGCGCGCTGGCGATGGGCGTGGGCATCTGGTCGATGCACTTTATCGGCATGCTCGCCTTCCGCCTGCCCATCAGCCTCGGCTATGACGTCGGCATCACGGCGCTGTCGTTGTTGATCGCGATCCTGTCCAGCGGTTTTGCCTTGTGGCTGGTGAGCCAGCCGCGTTTGCCGGCGTGGCAACTGGCATTTGGCGCATTGATCATGGGCGCCGGCATCAGCGCCATGCACTACACCGGCATGGCCGCCATGCGCATGACCCCCGGCATCGACTACGACCCCACGCTGTTCACCGCCTCGTTGCTGATTGCCGTGGGTGCGTCGGCGGCGGCGTTGTGGATTGCCTTCAACCTGCGGCGCAACACGCCGTATGTGCGGTTGGCCCGAGGCGGGGCGGCGATGGTGATGGGCGTGGCGATTGTCGGCATGCACTACACCGGCATGGCCGCCGCGCGTTTCGCCGATGGCAGCTTCTGCGGCGCGGCCCTGGACGGCTTGAGTGGCAAGGGCCTGGATAACCTGGTGCTGGTTACCACCCTGGCAGTGTTGATCATCGCGCTGCTGACCTCCCTGGCCGATGCCCGCCTGGAAGCCCGCACCGCGGTGTTGGCCGACTCCCTGACCCAGGCCAACCAGGAACTCACCCACCTGGCCCTGCACGACATGCTCACCGGCTTGCCCAATCGCACCCTGCTCGCCGACCGGATCCAGCAGGCGATACAGCGGGTGAACGAAGAGGGCGGCTGCTTCGCGCTGATGTTTATCGACCTGGACGGCTTCAAGCCGGTGAATGACGCTTTTGGTCACCACATGGGCGACCAGCTGTTGCAGCAAGTCGGCCTGCGCCTGCGCGAAGACTTGCGCAGCCAGGACACCCTGGCCCGCATCGGCGGTGACGAGTTTGTATTGCTGGTGCAATTGGGCCAGCCCGACGATGCGTTGCGCCTGGCCGAGCGCCAGGTGGGCATGATCAACCAGGCCTTCCACGTCGCCGAGCATGAGCTGAAAATCTCCGCCAGCATCGGCATCGCACTGTTCCCCGGCAACGGCGCCACGCCCCAGGAACTGCTGATGAACGCCGACGCGGCGATGTATCACGCCAAGGGCATGGGCAAGAACGGCTACAGCTTTTTCGACGTGTCGATGAACACCAATGCGCGCAAGCAACTGCAACTGCTGCAGGACTTGCGCAATGCCGTGGAGCACGAGCAGTTCCGGCTTTATTACCAGCCCAAGTTCGACGCCATCAGCGGCCGCCCGGTCGGTGCCGAGGCGCTGCTGCGCTGGGAACACCCGCAACAAGGCCTGTTGTTGCCGGACAAGTTTATCGAGCTGGCGGAAAAGACCGGGCTGATCATCCCCATCGGCGAATGGGTACTCAACGAAGCCTGCCGCCAGATGCAGGTGTGGTATGCCCAGGGCTATCACGACTGGCGCATTGCCGTGAACCTGTCGGCGTTGCAGTTCTGCCACGCCGGACTGGTCAAGAGTGTCGCCGCTGCCCTGGAACGCCACCGCTTGCCAGCCAACAGCCTGACCCTGGAAATCACCGAAACCACCGCCATGAGCGATGCCGACGCGAGCATGACGGTGTTGCAAAAGCTTTCGGACATGGGCGTCGACCTGTCCATCGACGACTTCGGTACCGGCTATTCGAGCCTGATGTACCTCAAGCGCCTGCCGGCCAATGAGCTGAAGATCGACCGGGGATTTGTGCGTGACCTGGAGCACGACAGCGACGACGCCGCCATCGTCTCGGCCATCGTTGCCCTCGGTCAGGCCCTGGGCCTGCGTATTGTGGCCGAGGGTGTAGAGACAGACTCACAGCAGAGCTTCCTCACCCGGCTGGGCTGCGATTCGCTTCAGGGGTATTTGCTGGGGCATCCGTTGCCGGCCGAGGGTTTCATGGCCGACATCCAGCGCGCCGAGCAGGTGGTGAGTGTGCATTCGGTGATGTGAGCCCATGCAAAACCTGCAGGGCGCAGGTAGTATTGGATCCATCAGCTCACGTTGAACCAGGAGACCTTACACATGGACAAAGTCGTCGTCATCACCGGTGGCAGTCGTGGGATCGGCGCCGCCACGGCGCTGCTGGCCGCCGCCCAGGGCTATCGCATCTGTATCAATTACCAGGCCGATGAAGACGCCGCCCACCGCGTACTTGAGCAAGTGCGTGCCCTCGGCGCCCAGGCGATTGCCGTGCGGGCTGATGTCAGCATTGAAGACGAAGTGATTGGCCTGTTCCACCGGGTCGATACCGAACTGGGCCGGGTGACGGCACTGGTCAACAACGCAGGTACCGTCGGGCACAAGTCGCGGGTCGATGAGATGTCCGAGTTCCGCATCCTGAAGACCCTCAGGACCAATGTGTTGGGGCCGATCCTGTGTGCCAAGCATGCGCTGCTGCGCATGTCGCCCAAGCATGGCGGGCAGGGCGGCAGCATCGTCAACGTTTCATCGGCCGCCGCGCGGTTGGGCTCGCCGGGGGAATATGTGGATTACGCCGCGTCCAAGGGCGCGCTGGATACCTTCACTCTCGGGCTCTCCAAGGAAGTGGCGGGCGAGGGGATCCGGGTCAATGGCGTGCGTCCCGGGCTTATTTTCACCGACTTCCACGCCCTGAGCGGCGACCCGGATCGGGTCAGCAAGCTTGAGCCGGGCATCCCCATGGCCCGTGGCGGGCGTGCAGAGGAAGTCGCGGAAGGGATTATCTGGCTGCTCTCGGACAAGGCGTCCTATGCGACGGGAACCTTTCTTGACCTGGCGGGCGGTCGTTAGTTTTGTACCGCCTGTGGTGAGGGGCACGCCGCTCGCCACAGCCCAGGTATCAGGCGCCGCGCAGCGCTTCATAGCCCCTGAGGGAAAACGCCTTGAGCAGGCTGGCCTCCGAGTCTGGATGAATGGCGTAGCCGTGATTCGAAAAACCGTCCAGGACACCGTTGCGGCTATGGCTGGCGCTTAATTTGAGATCGTCCACGTTGTCGATAAATCGCAGTACCTTATCCAGGTTGTAGGTGGCGTCGGCGCGAGAGTCCGGGTCTTGGTTGGCCGCGCTCCAGTCACCCACCTGGCGCTTCAGGTCATCGCTCACTTCGTAGTGGTCGCGGTTATCCAGGAAGTTCTTCAGCACAGGGCTTTGTTCGGTAATCTGGTTACTTGATCGATGATCTCCCGCGGGGCGCCCGGTAGCGCCTGTCATTTCGCGCACCTGTTGCTGCTCTGCGGCACGCATATAGTGGGGAGGAACGGGAAGGGGTCGCAGGCCGGCAGCTGAAGAAATAGTCATAAGGCATCTCTGATGTGAACCAAGTGAATGCGCTCTTTCTATCGTAAGAAATAGCGCACTCCTGTGTGGTTCTTAGCCCGGCTACGGTTCCCATCCGTAGGTTAAAACGACCGCACAATCTTCCCCAGCGTCTCCATCGCCTTCTCACACGACTCATCCCACGGGCTGCCGTAGTTCAAGCGAATGCAGTTCCTGAAGCGCTGTGTCGGCGAGAAGATCGGTCCCGGTGCGATGCTGATGCCCTGGGCCAGCGCCATCTGGAACAACTTCAACGAGTCGGTCTGCTCCGGCAATTCCAGCCACAGGAAGTACCCGCCGGCAGGCTGGCTGACCCGTGTCTGCGCCGGGAAATAGCGCGCGATGGCGGCGAGCATGGCGCTTTGCTGTTCTTCCAGCGCGTAACGCAATTTACGCAGATGCCGGTCGTACCCGCCGTGTTGCAGGTAATCGGCAATCGCCGCCTGGGCGGGCATCGAGGCACACAGCGACGTCATCAATTTCAGCCGCTCGATCTTCTGCGCATAACGTCCGGCGGCGACCCAGCCGATGCGGTAGCCCGGAGCCAGGCTCTTGGCGAACGAGCCGCAATGCATCACCAGGCCTTCGGTGTCGAACGCCTTCGCCGGTTTGGGCGCCTGTTGACCGTAGTACAACTCGGCGTACACGTCGTCTTCGATCAGCGGCACCTGGTGGCTGCGCAGTAACTCCACCAGTTCCTGTTTCCGGGCCTCGGGCATGGTTGCGCCCATCGGGTTCTGGAAACTGGTCATGCACCAGCAGGCCTTGATCGGGTAGCGCTCCAGGCTTTGCGCCAGCACCTTGAGGTCGATGCCATCGCGTGGGTGTACGGGGATTTCCACCGCCTTGAGTTTCAGGCGCTCGAGGATTTGCAGGCTGGCGTAGAACGCCGGTGCTTCGATGGCCACCAGGTCGCCCGGCTCGGTCACGGCTTGCAGGCACAGGTTCAGTGCTTCAAGGGCGCCGTTGGTGATCAACAGTTCTTCCATGGGCAGCATCAGCCCGCCCACCATGTAGCGCAAGGCAATTTGCCGGCGCAGTTGCGGGTTGCCCGGCGACATGTCGGTGACCACCATGCGCGGGTCCATTTCCCGGCTGGCGCTGGCCAGGGAACGGGCCAGGCGTTGCAGCGGGAACAGCGTCGGGCTGGGGAAGGCCGAGCCGAAGGGCACGGTTTGCGGGTCCTTGATGGAATCGAGCACCGAGAACACCAATTCGCTGACGTCCACCTCGGTGGACTCGTGCACATGGGCACTCACCACCGGCTCGGAAAACGGGCTGGGCGCATGGGTGTTGACGAAGTACCCGGAGCGCGGCCGGGCGCGGATCAGCCCGCGTCGCTCCAGCAGGTAGTACGCCTGGAACACCGTGGACGGGCTGACACCGTAGGTCTGGCTGGCATAACGCACCGAAGGCACGCGCTGGCCGGGCCCGAGCACGCCGGAGCGGATCAGTTCTGCGATGTCGTCGGCGAATTTTTCGTAGCGTTTCATTGGGGCTCAGTGCTTTGAACAGATTTTGCTGATTGAACACAGATCAAACGGTGGGAGCGGGCTTGCTCGCGAAAGCAATCTTTCAGTTGATGTATCCATTGACTGGCACACCGCTTTCGCGAGCAAGCCCGCTCCCACATTTTGATCTCCAGTGTTGCTGAAAGCTGGGCTCAGCGATTCAATGGCGCCACAAACCGGCTGTCCGCCGCGCTGTAAATCCACGGCTCATCCACGTCCGAGACCTTGAAGCGGATCGTCTGCGAACTGCTGGCGGGCTTCTCTGCGGTCATCGCCACCGACACCGGCACATCGGTAATCTCACCTGGTGCCAGGCTGATCTCGGTCTTGCCCTGCAGCTGGAAGCCGTCGCCGTCCATCAGCTCCAGGCGGTAATCCTGGCGCTGCTGGGTCTTGTTGATGACCTTGAGGCTGTAGATGTTCTCGATGAAGCCGTCACTGTTCTCGCGGAACATCCCCCGGTCCTTGGTCACGTCCAGCGACACCATCGGGCGTTCCACCAGCGCCACCACCAGCGCGCCGATCATCACCAGCAGCACGGCACTGTAGCCGATCAGGCGTGGCCTGAGCAGATGGGTCTTGCCACCTTGCAACTGATGCTCCGAGGTGTAGCTGACCAGGCCGCGGGCATAGCCCATTTTATCCATGATCGAATCACAGGCATCGATACACGCGGCGCAGCCGATGCATTCCATTTGCAGGCCGTCACGGATGTCGATGCCGGTGGGGCATACCTGCACGCACAGCTGGCAGTCGATGCAATCACCCAGGCCGACGTCCGCCGGTTGCACGTCTCGTTTGCGCGGGCCACGGTTCTCGCCGCGGGCTACGTCGTAGGAAATGGTCAGGGTGTCCTTGTCGAACATCACACTCTGGAACCGCGCATACGGGCACATGTGCATGCACACCGCTTCACGCAGCCAGCCGGCGTTGATGTAGGTGGCGCCGGTAAAGAACAGCACCCAGAACAGGCTTACGCCGCCCATCTGCCAGGTCAGCAGCTCCTCGGCCAGCGGCCGGATCGGCGTGAAGTAGCCGACAAATGTCAGCCCGGTCAGCACGCTGATCCCCAGCCACAGCGTGTGCTTGGCCGAGCGCCGCGCCAGCTTGTCCAGGCTCCAGGGCGCAGCTTGCAGCTTGATGCGTTGGTTTCGCTCGCCTTCAGTGACCTTTTCGCACCACATGAACAACCAGGTAAACGAGCTTTGCGGGCAGGTATAGCCACACCACACACGCCCTGCGAATACGGTGATGGCGAACAGGCCGAACGCGCAGATGATCAACAGCGCCGACAGCAGGATGAAATCCTGGGGCCAGAACGTGGCACCGAAGATGTGGAATTTGCTTTCAGCCAGGTCCCATAACACCGCCTGCCGTCCGCCCCAGTTCAGCCACACGGTGCCGAAAAATGCCAGGAACAGAAAGCCTGCGCCTGCCACGCGCAAGGTACGGAACAGGCCGGTAAAACTGCGGGTGTGAATCAGGTTGTCGCTGGATTTGGCCTTCATCTTCTTTGGATGTGCAGGCTCAAACACTTCTACGGTTCGGACGGGGATTCTATCGCTCATGGTCTTTCGCTCATCAGCCTCCATCAGGCAGATGAACTATGACCGGCGCTCTGTTTGCATAACAGACTCAGGTATGGCGATAAAAAGCGGATCAGATGGGCCGCCCGCGCATGCCTGCGACAATGTGCTGCACCCGGTGGTGCGCGGGGTGCAGCGCTTTTGAGGCGGGGCTGATCCAGGTCAATCAAATCACCGAATCACCGTCGGTAGCTTTCAAGTGCTTACGGCCGTCTTTGGCACCCGCTACGGTCAATGCGTCGGCTTCGGCTTCGGTGATATAGGTGCGGTCACCGTTCAGCTTCACGAACGACATGGATTTCTCGCTGTCGGTTTCGACCGTGACATGGGTGGCTTCCAGTTGTTTCTCGTGGCCGTCCACATCGACGGTGAAGAAACATTGCTGACCTTCGATACGTACGGGCATATCGATCTCCTTTTTGTGGGCTATTACTGATTAGGGTGGGATGCGCAGGCAATGGTTCTGCGCAACTGACTGACGGTCGATGCTGTCCATGTTCTATCGACCCCCAACAAGGAAACGTCCATGGACGCCTGGTGGCATGAAGTCTGGGTAACCCTGCAAGCGGAATTTGCCGATATCGGCGATGCCCGGCAACTCACGCAAATCACCGTTCGGCTGCTGATTGCGGCGATATTGGGCGGGATCCTGGGTTACGAGCGCGAACAGAAAGGCAAGGCCGCCGGGGTACGCACCCACATGCTCGTGGCCCTGGGCGCCGCGCTGTTCGTGTTGGTGCCGAGCATGTCCGGCTCCCAGGCAGACGCCATGAGCCGTGTGCTGCAGGGCGTGATCGCGGGTATCGGCTTTCTTGGCGCCGGCACCATCCTAAAGGGCAAGGAAGACGAGGAGGGTCAGCACGTCAAAGGCCTGACCACCGCCGCCGGCTTGTGGATGACCGCCGCCATTGGGGTGGCGGCGGGGATGGGGCGGGAATCCACGGCGGTACTCAGCACGTTGTTGGCCTTGGCGGTGTTCAGTGTGATGCCAAGAATCGTCAGGCTATTGGAAAAGAATTAGTCGCCGTATGTTTCATCAGGTCGCGCGTGAATGGGCTGACAGCGTGATATCGAGGCGTGTGCAACTTCACGCTCCTGCTGTATTGATCACTGTACCGGAATGGTGATTTGATCTTCTTTGTGATACGCGAATATGCGTTGGTCTTGAGCGAGCAAGTCAACACGAACCACCGGAAGCAGGCGCTGCGTATAGCCGTAATACTCGCGCTGAAGTTTCTTGGCCGCATCTCTTCCTGGCAAGTTGGCAGCGTTATAGAAGAAAGCCTGGAAGGGGACTTTATCAATCTCGGACACTGTCCAGGCTGAGGTGACGACTTCATTCCAATCTTCAATATAGTTTGCCGGCATCAGTTTTCTGACAGTGATGCTTAGAGAAAACTGCTGCACCGATCCACGAAACGCACACATAAAAAAATAAGCCGGTTTGACTTTGTTGAAGTGGGCCAGCCAGGTGTGGCCATCCACCACGCCTTGGTCATCGCAGTGCCGGCTCCATTCACGCTGGTAGCCTGGCAGCTCCCTGGAAGTTTCGCCGCATCCATCCGGGCGGTCACCTGTCGCACCATTGGTGGGAAAAGAGCAGCGCACGCTGATTGGGCCCGCTGCGGTGGAGGGCAATGCCGACATTATTACGCCAGCGTCCCGTGCAAACAGCTTCCTGATACCCAGGTCGGCTCGCAGGTAAGAGAATGCGGCGGCATTGCGCTCAAGCTCGCCGGGCGATGCTATGAGGCTGTCAGTGACGCGAATAAGCACCCCATTGCAGTGATACAGGGCCAGGCCATCGGCACACTGAGCAGCGGTGTCCTGGTAGCGGTTGTTTAATTTGCTTGCGATTTCCGTATCGAACGGGCCGGAGGGTTCGGTGGTGCAGGCGGTCAAGGTGCAAAGGAAAAGCAGCAGGTAGGCGGCTGTTCTTTTCATGAGGTATCTCCGAGAGGTTTTATTGTTCTGTTGTTCGCGCGTCGCGCACTTTGATCATGGGCGGCGTTCGTCTCGGCTGATACTGTCGGTTTTGACAGTTCTTTATAATTTTTTGTGAATGAAGTTGCAGCTTATAGATTCAAGTAAACGCGGAAGCCTGAAGCTTCCGCTTTTTACTTCCTGTGATCGGTCTCTTCAGACAATCACCGGAGGCATGGTCGTCGGTGGTTCCTCCACCGGTGGTGGCTGTGTGCCTGGCGGTTCCTGCTCGGGAACCGGGTCGGGTTCGGTCGGCGGTAATGTGGGCTTATCTATATTGGGATCAGGCGTTTCAGCCGGAATAGGGATATTCATCGGTGTGGCCTCCTTTGTGCTTTGCTCTATCGGTGGACAATCGCGTGGTGGATTTGATTCCCCGCCCGATGGCGGGATATCCGCCTGAACTTTTCACTCGTCGGCATGCTCGGAACCTAGACGGCCCTGCTCAGGGAGAGTGGCGTCGTTTCAGAATTTGAATCAAGCACAAGAGCGTCCACTGGGCGTTAAGGGGAGATGCTCGATGACTGCTGAAACACTGACTCAAGACGATTCAACCTCCACATTACCGCTGTCCCAGGCACTGTTGCTGCCAAGGATCGCGATTGAAAGCACGACCCCGGTGATCGATGGCGGCGAGTTCGCCGTCAAGGCTGTGGTTGGCCAGCGCGTGCAGGTTGCCAGCAAGGTGTTCGCTGATGGCCACGACAAGCTTGCGGTGATGATCCGCTGGCGCCCGCGCAGTGAAGAAAGCTGGCACAGCGTGGTGATGACCGATGTCGGCAACAACGGCTGGGAAGGCGCATTCACCGTGACCGCCCAGGGCCCGCATGAGTATTGCATCGAAGCCTGGATCGACACGTTTGCCAGCTTTCGCTACGAACTGAGCAAGAAACACGAGGCCGGGGTGCCGGTCAGCCTGGAGTTGCAGGAAGGTCGCGGTCAGGTCTTGCAAGCCGCCGAGCGCAGTGACAATGAGCTGCGTGACCGCTTGATGTTGCTGCACCACGAACTCTCCGGTTTGCTGGAAACCGAGCAGGTCGCGTTGTTCCTGCACGAAGACAGTGCACACCTGATGACCCAGGCCGATCACCGCGCCTATTTGAGCATCAGCCCGGTGTACCCGATTGATGTAGAGCGCGAGGCTGCGCAATTTGCCAGCTGGTACGAGTTGTTTCCCCGCTCGATCACCGACGATCCCGCCCGCCATGGCACATTCAACGATGTGCACTCACGGCTGTCGATGATCCACGACATGGGCTTTGACGTGCTGTACTTCCCGCCGATCCATCCGATCGGTCGCAGCCACCGCAAGGGCAAGAACAATTCCCTGACCGCCGGGCCGGACGACCCGGGCAGCCCGTATGCCATCGGCAGCGAAGAGGGCGGCCACGAGGCGATCCATTCGCAGTTGGGCACCCGTGAGGATTTCCGCAACCTGGTCAAGGCCGCCGCCGACCATGGACTGGAAATCGCGCTGGATTTTGCCATCCAGTGCTCCCAGGACCACCCGTGGCTCAAACAGCATCCGGGCTGGTTCAACTGGCGGCCCGACGGCACGATCAAATACGCCGAGAACCCGCCGAAGAAATACCAGGACATCGTCAACGTCGACTTCTATGCGGCCGACGCGATTCCCAGCCTGTGGGTCGAGTTGCGCGACATCGTGGTCGGTTGGGTGGAAGAGGGCGTGAAGACCTTTCGCGTCGACAACCCCCACACCAAGCCGCTGCCGTTCTGGCAATGGCTGATCAGCGATGTGCGTTCTAAATACCCCGAAGTGATCTTCCTCGCCGAAGCCTTCACCACCCCGGCGATGATGGCGCGCCTGGGCAAGGTTGGTTACTCCCAGAGCTACACCTACTTCACCTGGCGCAACACCAAGGCCGAGTTGAGCGAGTACCTGAGCGAACTGAACGAGTCGCCGTGGCGCGAGTGCTTCCGGCCGAACTTCTTCGTCAACACCCCGGACATCAACCCCGGCTTCCTGCATGAATCCGGCCGCGCCGGCTTCTTGATCCGCGCCGCGTTGGCCACCATGGGCTCAGGCCTGTGGGGCATGTACTCGGGTTTTGAACTGTGCGAAGCGACACCGGTGCCGGGCAAGGAAGAGTACCTGGACTCGGAGAAGTACGAGATCCGCCCACGAGACTTCACGGCGCCGGGCAACATCATTGCCGAGATCGCCCAGCTCAACCGCATCCGCCGGCAGAACCCGGCCTTGCAGACGCACCTGGGGCTCAAACTCTACAACGCGTGGAACGACAACATCCTGTACTTCGGCAAACGCAGCGAGGATGGCAGCAACTTTATCCTGGTGGCCGTGAGTCTCGACCCGTTCAACGCCCAGGAGGCCAATTTCGAGTTGCCGCTGTGGGAGCTGGGCTTGCCGGACGATGCCCAGACCCAGGGCGAAGACCTGATGACCGGCCACCGCTGGACCTGGTACGGCAAGACCCAGTGGATGCGCATCGAACCGTGGCATCAGCCATTCGGCATCTGGCGCATTACCGTAAGTTGAGATCGTTCCCACGCTCCGCGTGGGAATGCAGCCCCGGACGCTCTGCGTCCCCCAAGCGTGACGCGGAGCGTCGCAACAGGCATTCCCACGCAGAGCGTGGGAACGATCAGCGGCCCTCACGAATTTTCCAGGAGTTTCCAATGGCGAAGAAACCCAAGGCTGCCACCTTTATCAAAGATCCGCTCTGGTACAAAGACGCGGTGATTTATCAGGTTCACGTCAAATCCTATTTCGACTCCAACAACGACGGCATCGGTGATTTTCCCGGGCTGATCGCCAAGCTCGACTACATCGCCGACCTTGGTGTGAACACCATCTGGCTACTACCGTTCTACCCCTCGCCACGCCGTGACGATGGCTACGACATCGCCGAATACCGCGGTGTGCACAGCGACTACGGGACCATGGCCGATGCCAAGCGCTTTATCGCCGAAGCCCATAAACGCGGGCTGCGGGTGATCACCGAGCTGGTGATCAACCACACCTCCGACCAGCACCCCTGGTTCCAGCGCGCCCGCAAGGCCAAGCCCGGCTCGGCGGCGCGGGATTTCTATGTATGGTCCGATGACGACCAGAAATACGACGGCACCCGGATCATTTTCCTCGACACCGAAAAGTCCAACTGGACCTGGGACCCGGTCGCCGGCCAATACTTCTGGCACCGCTTTTACTCCCACCAGCCGGACCTCAACTTCGACAACCCGCAGGTCATGAAAGCCGTCCTGTCGGTGATGCGCTACTGGCTCGACATGGGCATCGACGGCCTGCGCCTGGACGCCATTCCGTACCTGATCGAGCGCGACGGCACCAACAACGAAAACCTCCCCGAAACCCACGACGTGCTCAAGCAGATCCGCGCCGAGATCGACGCCAACTACCCCGACCGCATGCTCCTGGCCGAAGCCAACCAATGGCCGGAAGACACCCAGCTGTACTTCGGGGACAAAAAGGGCGACGACGGCGACGAGTGCCACATGGCGTTCCACTTCCCGCTGATGCCGCGCATGTACATGGCGCTGGCCCAGGAAGACCGTTTCCCGATCACCGACATCCTGCGCCAGACCCCGGAGATCCCGGCCAATTGCCAATGGGCAATCTTCCTGCGCAACCACGATGAACTGACCCTGGAAATGGTCACCGACAAAGAGCGCGACTACCTCTGGAACTATTACGCTGCCGACCGCCGTGCACGTATCAACCTGGGGATTCGCCGCCGCCTGGCGCCGCTGATGGAACGCGACCGCCGGCGCATCGAGCTGCTCAACAGCCTGCTGTTGTCGATGCCGGGCACGCCGACCCTGTACTACGGCGATGAGATCGGCATGGGCGACAACATCTACCTCGGTGACCGCGACGGCGTGCGTACGCCGATGCAATGGTCCATCGACCGCAACGGCGGCTTCTCCCGCGCCGACCCGGCCAGCCTGGTATTGCCGCCGATCATGGACCCGCAATACGGCTACCAGTCGGTCAACGTCGAAACCCAGACCCAGGACCCGCACTCGTTGCTGAACTGGACGCGGCGCATGCTCGCGGTGCGTAAACAGTCCAAGGCGTTCGGTCGCGGCAGCCTGAAAATGCTCTCGCCCAGCAACCGCCGCATCCTGGCGTATACCCGCGAATACGCAGGCGCCGATGGCAAGAATGAAATCATCCTGTGCGTGGCCAACGTGTCCCGCAGTGCCCAGGCCGCAGAGCTGGACCTCTCGGCGTTTGCCGGCATGGTTCCGGTGGAGATGCTCGGTGGCAATGCCTTCCCACCGATTGGCCAGCTGAATTTCCTGCTGACCCTGGCGCCGTATGGCTTCTACTGGTTCGTGCTGGCGGCGGAAAACCAGATGCCAAGCTGGCACGTGGAACCGGCACAAAGCATCCCGGACTTCACCACCCTGGTGCTGAAGAAACGCATGGAAGAATTGCTCGAAGCACCGTGCCGCACCACCCTGGAACAGAATGCGTTGCCGGCGTGGCTGCCCAAGCGCCGCTGGTTTGCCAGCAAGGATACGGCAATCGACAGCGTGCACATCGCTTATGGCGTGCGCTTCGGCGACCCGCAGCATCCTGTGTTGCTCAGTGAAATCGAAGTCACCAGCGCCGGCCAGGTCAGCCGCTATCAGCTGCCGTTCGGCTTCCTTGGCGAAGACCAGTTCACCAGCGCCTTGCCGCAACAACTCGCGCTTGCCCGTGTACGGCGAGTGCGTCAGGTAGGTTTGGTGACCGATGCCTTCAGCCTCGACACTTATATCCGCGGCGTGATCCAAGGCCTGCAGGCCAAAACCGTCCTCGACTCCACCGATGGCGAGATTCGCTTCGAGCCCACGGCGCAGTTGGCCAAACTGGAATTGAACGACGAGTCGGAAGTGCGCTACCTCGCGGCGGAGCAGTCCAACAGTTCCGTGGTGGTGGGCGGCAGCCTGGTGCTCAAGCTGATCCGAAAAGTCAGCGCCGGGGTTCACCCGGAACTGGAAATGGGCGCCTACCTGACCGAAGCCGGCTACGAGCATATCTCGCCGCTGTTGGGCTCGGTGATCCGCCACGATGCCGATGGCCAGGACAACCTGCTGATGATCGCCCAGGGTTACCTGAGCAACCAGGGCGACGCGTGGGGCTGGACCCAGAATAACCTGGAGCGAGCGATTCGCGACGAACTGGCCGAAGCCATGTCCGAGCAGGAACAGCACTACAACGCCCTTGGCGAGCTGGCGGATTTCGCCGGCTTGCTCGGCCAGCGCCTGGGCGAGATGCACCTGGTGCTGGCGGCGCCCACCACTAACAAGGCGTTCAAGCCCGAGGTCACAACCCTCAAGGACAGCCAGGGCTGGGCCAGGCACGTGGGCGCACAAATCGACCACGCCTTGCAGTTGCTCAAACAGCATCAAACCAAGTTGAACCCTGCCGATCAGGCGTTGGTCAGTGCTTTACTGGAGCAGAAAAAGGCCATCGCCAGTCACGTTCAGGACCTGGCGAAAGCCACGGTGGGCGGGTTGCGCATTCGCGTGCACGGCGACCTGCACCTGGGCCAGGTACTGGTGGTCAAGGGCGATGCCTACCTCATCGACTTCGAGGGCGAACCGGCGCGGCCGTTGCCTGAGCGTCGCGGCAAACACAGCCCGTACAAGGATGTGAGCGGGGTGCTGCGCTCGTTTGATTACGCGGCGGCCATGGCGGTGAATGTGCAGGGCGTCGACCAGTCGCCCGAGGCCAATGCGTCCCGGCAACGTGTGGCGGATCGCTACTTGCATGAGGCCAGGCAGGCATTTATCCAGGCCTATCACGCTGCCACGACTACACTGGCCCATGACTGGCAGGATGCCAAAGGCCAGGACGCAGCGCTGGCGTTGTTCAGCCTGGAGAAGGCCGCGTACGAAGTGGCCTACGAAGCAGAGAATCGCCCGAGCTGGTTGCCGGTGCCGTTGCAAGGTTTGCACGGGCTGCTCAGCGGGTTGAAACCAATATCGAAAACTGCACGCGGTGGGGAGACGTCATGAGTTTTACAAGCAAAGAACCGCTGCAGGAAAAGTTGAGTGTGATGCCCAAACCTGCTGATATCGAAGCCCTGGTGCGGGCCGAGCACCATGATCCATTCTCGATCCTGGGTCCCCATGACGACGAGCAGGGCGGCCAGTTCATTCGCGCCTTCCTGCCGGAAGCACTGAGTGTCCAGGTCCTGGCCCGCGACAGCGGCGAGCACATCGGCAGCCTCGATGCGACCCAGGTGCCGGGCTTGTTTGTCGGGCATTTCGGCAGCCGTCAGGCGTACTTGCTGAAGATCCAGTGGGCCGGTGGCGAACAGATCACCGAAGACCCTTACAGCTTCCAGCAACTGCTGCTGGGGGAGATGGACCTGTACCTGTTTGCCGAAGGCAATCACCGCGACCTGAGCAGTTGCCTCGGGGCACAAGTGACCAGCGTCGACGGCGTCCAGGGCGTGCGTTTTGCGGTATGGGCACCGAATGCCCGCCGTGTCTCGGTGGTGGGCGACTTCAATATCTGGGACGGGCGCCGTCATCCGATGCGCCTGCGCCATCCGTCCGGTGTGTGGGAGATTTTCATCCCGCGCCTGCAACCCGGCGCGGCCTACAAGTATGAAATCCTCGGTGCCCACGGCATTCTGCCGCTCAAGGCCGACCCCATGGCCCTGGCCACGCAGTTGCCGCCGGATACTGCGTCCAAGGTCGCTTCGCCGCTGCAGGTCGACTGGCAGGACCACGACTGGATGCAATCGCGCAGCGAGCGGCAGAAACCCAGCGCACCCTTGTCGATCTACGAGTTGCATGCCGGTTCCTGGCAGTGCGAGCTGGATGAAGTCGGCGAGGTGTCCCGCCAGTACAGTTGGCGCGAGCTGACCGAGCGGTTGATCCCTTATGTACAGCAGTTGGGCTTCACCCATATCGAACTGATGCCGATCATGGAGCACCCGTTCGGCGGCTCATGGGGTTATCAGGCGCTGTCGCAATTTGCCCCGACGGCACGTTTCGGCTCGCCGGAGGATTTCGCATTTTTCGTCAACGCCTGCCATCAGGCCGACATCGGCGTGATCCTGGATTGGGTGCCGGCGCATTTCCCCACCGATACCCACGGCCTGGCGCAATTCGACGGCACCGCGCTGTACGAATACGCCAACCCGCTGGAAGGCTTCCACCAGGATTGGGACACCCTGATCTACAACCTCGGCCGCACCGAAGTCCACGGCTTCATGCTGGCGTCGGCGTTGCACTGGCTCAAGCATTTCCATATCGATGGCCTGCGGGTGGATGCGGTGGCCTCGATGCTGTACCGCGACTATTCGCGCAAGGCCGGTGAATGGGTACCCAACCGTCACGGCGGGCGGGAAAACCTCGAGGCCATCGACTTCCTGCGCCACCTCAACGATGTCGTTGCCCTTGAGGCTCCCGGCGCGCTGGTGATCGCCGAGGAGTCCACCGCATGGCCGGGCGTAAGCCAGCCGACCCAACAGGGCGGCCTGGGCTTCAACTACAAGTGGAACATGGGCTGGATGCACGATTCGCTGCATTACATCCAGCAGGACCCGGTGTACCGTGCCCATCACCACAACGAGCTGAGTTTCGGCCTGGTGTATGCCTGGTCCGAGCGTTTTATCCTGCCGATTTCCCACGATGAAGTGGTGCACGGCAAACACTCGTTGATCGACAAGATGCCCGGCGACCGCTGGCAGAAATTTGCCAACCTGCGGGCATACCTGAGCTTCATGTGGATGCACCCGGGCAAGAAGCTGCTGTTCATGGGCTGCGAGTTCGGCCAATGGCGCGAGTGGAACCACGATCAGCAACTGGACTGGTACCTGCTGCAATACCCCGAACACCGGGGCGTGCAGAAACTGGTGGGCGACCTCAACCGTCTGTACCGCGAAGAGCCGGCGCTGCATGACCAGGACGACGCGCCACAGGGCTTCCAGTGGTTGATTGGGGATGACGCGATCAACAGCGTCTACGCCTGGTTGCGCTGGAGCAAGGATGGCAGGCCGGTGCTGGTGGTGGCCAACTTCACGCCGGTGCCGCGTGAGGCCTACAAGGTCGGCGTGCCGTTTGCCGGGCGCTGGAGCGAGGTGATCAACAGCGATGCCGACACCTATGCCGGTTCCAACTTCGGCAACGGTGGCGGGGCGTTTACGGAGGAGGAGCCCAGGCATGGGCAGCCGTTGTCGCTGTCGTTGAACCTGCCGCCGCTGGGTGTGCTGATCCTGCGACCGGACGCCTGACTTCCAGCCGATGAAGACCCCATGTGGGAGCGGGCTTGCTCGCGAATGCGCAGTACCAGTGCCAGATTTTTTGGCTGACACACTGCATTCGCGAGCAAGCCCGCTCCCACAGTGGGGATGTGTTGTGGCTTAGAAGTCTACCCTTATGCCAATCGTGCCTTTGCGCCCATTCAGCTGATTACTGTCCAGATTGCTGTTGTACCCCACCTCGCCATACACACTGACCGTACTCGATACCTGCAGCGTTGCCCCGGTGCTGACGTCCAGCGTGGTGGACTTCTGTTCGGTGCTGATGTCCGTGCTGTCATTGAACGTGACGGTGTTATTCCCGGCGCTGGCGTGCCACACGTTGGTACGCACGTAAGGCTGCAGGGGCACGCCGCTCACGCTGTAGCTGCCCTTGAGGCGGACACCGAGACGGGTGACGACGTTAGTGTCGGCGCGGAATGAGACATCCGAGATTCCGTCGTTCTGGCTGTCCACATAGCTTCTATCGACAATCACCTGGGCCTGCGGCTCAACCTCCCACTGTTCAGACACCGCAAACGGCATTCCCACCTCCACAGACCCCAGCACGTTGTGGCCCTTGGTTGGGAGTTTGACGCCTCGGTCGGATTCACTGTGGCCATCGAACCGTGTACCCATCAGCACGACATCGATATAGGCGCGGTTGGCGCCGATGAGCGTCCAATACGCGCCCAGGCTGTCGCCGCGCAGGGTGGTGTTGCCGGCGTCCTTGCCCTGAAAACCGCCATTGAAGCCCGCCACATTGCCGGTCAGGCGGCTGTGGCCGACAAAGAAGCCGAAGCGTTGAGTCAGGCCAGCGTCGTTGGTCCAGGCATACAGGTCAGTGCCAACCTGGAAACCGGACAGGGAGCTGTCCAGCGACGGGCTGACGGTGCCGGCGAATGATTGCCGCGTGCTGCTGCCATACACCCGGCCCCAACCGGCCGCTAAAGCGCCAGGTTGACGTTGCAGGCTTTGATCGCCCGTGCGTTCGTGGTAGGTGCCCAGCATGCCCTGGACCATCTGCTGCACGGCGGGAAACAACACGGCATATACCGGGACTTCCGGGCGATAGATGGGTATGGGTTCTTCTCCCGGGAAAATCCCCGGGAGGTCCGGCGTGCCATCGGCGGGGACGGGGGGGAGAATGCCCACTGGGTCGTCAGGATCCTCAGGGTTGGGCAGCGGCGGCGCCACCACCGAGGACCGCAGGAACCAGTTTTGCCCGGTGCCCGGCGTTACGCCTCCTTTGAACAGGTAGTACTCATAGGCGCCTGCGGAAACGGATCCACCGCGCAGGGTAAACGCCAGGTCGCTGCTCGTGGCACCGTTAAGCGCTTCAACCACCTGGATGCCGTTCTGCAGCGTCATGGCGCCGGGGCCGGCAAGGTTGGTGACGGTGATGGTAGTGCCGCCTTGCAGCGTGCCCTGGCTGACTACCAGCTTGTCACTGGCCGAGCCGTCGGCGCCGAGTACCGATTGCAGCGCGAGTTCGCCACCATTGCCGGTGTAGTTGCCGTTGACGGTCAGGCTGTCGGTGGCGCTGGAACTGCCGGTGGTCATGTCGATCAGGCCGCCGTTGTTCAGGTTGGCTGGTTGCCCGGCCGCGAAGGGGCTGATGCTGCCCTGTGTTACCTGCAGGGCGGCACTGCCAAAAATATTCAGGGTACCGGTGGCTGTAGCGCTGTCACCGAGCTTGAAGTCGCCGCCCAGGGTCAGGCGCGAATTGTTGTCCAGGTTGACGGTTTCCCAGTTGACATAGCGGGTTGGCGTGGCGGATCGGGTGTTGTCGAAGGTCAGGGTGTCGTTACCCAAACCACCATCCAGAAGTGGTGTGGAGGCCAGGGTGGTTTCGGTCAGGTTGAGCAGGAAACCCCTGTCAGCGCCATCACCCATGAGGATTTCCTTATGGATCAGACCGCCGCCTTCCCAAGTGAACTCATCGTTGCCAAAGCTGGCGAGGATCTGCCCACTTATTTCCCCTCCGCTGACGTTGATGATGTCGTCGCCGCCGCTGACGCTGATGTTGCCACCAACCGTTCCTCCGGAAACCAGGATGGTGTCGTTTCCGAAGCCAGTAACGAGGTTGCCGATGATCGCTCCACCCCGCAGGTCAAACAGGTTGTTGTCGAGCTTCATGTCGACCCGCCCGATGCTGCCACCGGTCATCAGCGCTACATCTCCATCTTCAAAAGCACCGACAATCCTGCCACTGCTCATGGTGAACTCGTCACGGCCGTCGCCCTGAGCCAGTGAGGCGACGGTGCCACCGCTCTGGAAGTACTGGTCTACCCCGTCACCCTGGGAGATTGCACCGGAGCTGCCGCCGCTGATTTGCGCAATATCACCGCCCGCGCCTTGCGTCACCGTGCCGGAGATATTGCCATTGAACAGCTGGAAAATATTTCTTCCGTCACCTTGATTGATCGCACCGTTGATCGCGCCGGAATCCATCGTGACCCGATCATCTCCCGCGCCATAAGTCACGTTGCCGACGATGATGCCGGTGCCGCCGACGGGGAACTCAAGGATGTTGCTTCCTTGTAAATCCGTCAGCGCGCCAGCACTGCCATCGCTGCACAGGGTGGTGTCGTTACCTGCGGTTATGATCAACGTACAGGCTGCCTGCGCGGGGAGAGGCCAATTGAGCAACAGCGTCGTCACGCTGCAGACGCTCAGATACGTCACTGATGAAAACCGCGTGCTCATGATTCGCCCTCCCTGCAAGCCGGTGTTCCAAGCTAGCCACACAGAAAGAGCGTTCGCTACTGTCAGAAGTTACAGGTATAGACGAGTGGGTGCGCCTACAAAAATACAATCTCATAGGGCTCGCGCATGCGCTCCAGCAGCACCTGCGCCAAGATCGGCGCCAGGCCGATTTCCGGGTCGCCTGCCAGTTGGCTGGCATAGGCGTGGGCGGCGTGCAGCTTGCGGGCGACGCTCCAGGTGTCGAGCCGCACCTTGCGCGCGCGCTGCCAGGGGATGGCGGCGGTTTCCCGAAGCGGCCAGTGCCACGCCCAGATCGGCAGTTCGTGCAAGCGCACGCCCTTGACTGCGCAGGCTTTGGCAGCGGCACGGCCGACGGCGTCGTGGTCGTCATTGCCGTCGTTGCGCCAGGTGGTGAACACCACGTCGCCGGGTTGCAGGTAGCGCGCAATGAACTGGCTCATTTGCTGTTCCCGCGCGGCCAGGGCGTTGTCGGCGAAACCGCCGCGGATCCATTTCAGGCTGTGCAGGGGCACGCCCAGGCGGCGCAGGGCTTCGACACTTTCCTGGGGCCGCACCACGCTCAAGCGTTTGGCCGGCCACACGGTAGACCCCGGATGGCTGGCGCTGCCGTCGGTGATGGAGATCAGTTGCAGGGAGTATTCAAGGGTGCTGAGCAATTGCAGCAGACCGCCGCAGGCGATCACTTCATCGCCGGGATGCGGGGCGATGATCACCACGCGGGCGCCCTTGGGCACCAGGGTTGCGGGGTTGATGGCAGGGATTTGCGCGAGTTGCGGGGCGCTGTTCCAGATTTGCGCGGGGCCCCGGCGGTTGTCACTTAACAGTGCAGGCTTCATGGGTGTCACGTCCTTGTTTATCGGTGGTGCAGGCCGTACCCCGTTGACGGGACGGCTCTTGTGGTACGCGAGCGTCAGGTACTGCACGCTCGCGGCGCGACGGCGTTCCAACCCTGGATTGCCGTGCAAGGAACAGTGATGATAGTTATGAATTGCCGCTTTAACACCGCCGGGTGTCGCAATTTTTTCAGGAGGCCTGCATCAGGCTCTTCAGGTAATCACCGAAGCCGCCCTGGGCGCGACAATCCAGGCGGGCACTGGTAATCACCTGGGGCGAGTGGCTCCAGGCAATGGAAGCCCCGCAGCGCTCCAACTGGCGCACCAGCTCCACGTCTTCATGGCAGGGCAGGGGCTCGAAACCGCCGGCCCGCACGTAGGCGCCGGCACTGACGCCCAGGTTGGCGCCGTGGATATGCCGATGCCCGTCCCGGGCGGTGTAGGCCTGGTGATAGCGGATCTGCGCCGCCGGGTCGAAGCCCTCGCTCCAGGCGTCCACCGTCACCGTGCCGCACACCGCATCCACGCCCAGGGCCAGTTGCGCCACCAGCCAATCGGGAGCGACGCGGCTGTCGGCGTCGGTGCAGGAAATCCAGCGCGCGCCGTTGTTAAGCAGGTGCCGCGCACCCACGCCGCGCACGTGGCCCACGTTTCGCGCCTGCACTTCCAGGCTGTGCACCTGGTATTCGCGGGCGATCATGGCGCTGCGGTCGCTGCAGCTGTCGAGCACTGTCAGAATCTGCACCTCTTCACCCAGCAGGCCCGGATGACTGGCGGCGACCATCGCAGCTTTCAGGCATTCGGGCAGCAGTTTTTCTTCGTTATGCACGGGTATCAGGATGCCGATCATCGCAGTCCCTCCAGGGTCGCAACCGTGGTGCCGTCGCGGCTCCACAAATCCAGTAGAAAATCGCTTTCGTGATGCTGCGCCAGATGTGGCATGCCCAGGCGCTGGCCGAGGCGCGCATGCACCTGTTCGGCGGTCTGCGGGCAGCCTTCGATGATCGGGCGCCAGTGGCAGGCGAGGATTTGTCCATCAGGCGTCAGGGAGGCGAGGGCGCGATCGATCAGCCCATCGAAATCCTTCGGGTCCAGGTAGTAGCAAAGCTCGCTGAGCACGATCAGCTCGAAGGTTTCGCTGGGCCATTGCTGCGGCAGGCGGCTCTGCTGCACGGTGGCATGGCTGAAACCCCGCAGCCGCGCCTGTGCCAGGCTGACCGCCGCTAGCGCCGTGTCACAGCAGAGCAGGCGGTCACAGCGCGGGGCCAGCTCGAAGCTCAGCTCGCCGTTGGCGCAGCCGGGTTCAAAGATCGAGGCATAGCGCGGCCGGGTCAGCAGCGCCAGGGTCAGGGCCCGCTTGCGCTGTTCATACCAGCGTTGCCGAAAGGCCCAAGGGTCGTCGTTGCCGGCAAACAGCTCGTCGAAATAAGGCGTGGCGACACTCATACGAACACCACTTCAAAAGGTTGCAGCAGGCGCTCCAGCACATAGGGCGCGAGCACCGGCGGCAGGCCGATCTGCGGGTCGCCTTCCAACTGGCTGGCGAAGGCATGGATGGCGTGCCGTTTACGGGCCACGGCTTCAGGTGTCAGGAGAATTTTACGAGCGCGATCCCAAGGCACCTGGCTGTCTTCCGGGGTTGCCCAATGCCAGGTCCAAACGGGCAACTCCAGCAAGGTTGCGCCCACCGCCCGGGTCGCCTTGGCACTGGCACGGCCCACAGCCTCGTGGTCGCAATGGCCGTCTTCGCGCCAGGTGGTGAAGACCACGTCGCCGGGCTTGAGGTAACGCTCGATAAAGCGGCTCAGGTCTTCTTCACCTGCGGCGACCTGGCTGTCGCTGAACCCGGCCCGCAACCATTTCAGGCTGTGCAACGGCAATCCCAGCCGGTGCAGGGCCTGCGCCGACTCTTGCGGCCGCACCACGCTCAGGCGTTCCACCGGCCAGCGGCGCGAGCCGGGATGACTGGCGCTGCCGTCGGTGACGGAGATCAGCAGGATAGGGCGATCCAGCGCGGCAAGGCCTTGCAACAGGCCGCCGCAGCCCAGGACTTCGTCATCCGGGTGTGGCGCGATGATCACTGCGCGGCTGCCTTCAGGCACCAGTTCGGCAATGTCTACGCAAGGCAGCTCGGCCAGTCGCGACGAGCTTTGCCACACATGCAAGGGCGTGCCCTGGCCGACGATTGGATTGATCTTCATAGTTCCCATCTCCCTGGGCGCTCATCGGCGACTTGTTGACCAAGGGCGGCCAGGTCGCGCTCGGCGTGACTTTGCCGCAGGTACACCGGCAAGTCGGCCATCAACTGGGCAAAATGCGGGTCCTTGCAATACGGCCCTGCGCCCAGTGCTCGGCCGACATGGTGAATCACCTGGTCGACGGTTTCTTCGATACAGGCCCGTGCCTGTTGTGCCAACAGCCGGGCATCTGCCTTGGGCTGCCGGTCGATATGGGTGGCGCTGTCGCGCAGCACGCAGGCCGCGCTGTGCAAGGCACTGTCGACGCTGCCAAGGTGCGCCAGGGCGTGAGGCTCCGGGCGTTTTGCGCACTGCTCGCGCAAGGCCTCCGCCAGGCGTTGTGCCGCGCCGTACCAGCAGGCGGCGATGCCGATGCCGCCTTGCCAGAAGCCCGGGCGCGCCAAATAGTCCCCAGGCTTGCCGATGGCCAGGCCAACGGCGTCCTGGAAAAGCACTTCAACACTGCCCGTAGCGGCCATGCCCACGGCGGCCCAGCCCTCATCGGTGACGGTTACGCCGGGCTGGTGCATTTGCACTGCAACCAGTTGCTGGCGATCCTCTTCATCCCACGCCGTGAGCAACCCGTGGCTGACCACCGCCGCGCCCGAGCACCAGGCCTTGCGGCCCTCCAGCCGCACACGTTGGCCGTCACGCCGGATCCGCACCTTGGCGGTGGGCGGCTCGGCCGCCCACATGCCCCACGTGCTGCCAACCGGCGGCAAGGGGCTGTCGAGTTCAGCGATGATCGCCAGGGCGTCCGTGTGGCCTTCAAACAACTTGCACAACCGCAGGTCATGGCCGGCGACTTGCGCCAGCCGGCTGAAGCGTTCCAACGTTTGTCCGCTGCCCGGCAAGGGCAACTGGTCCAGGCCTTCCTCCACCAAAGCCCTCAGCGCAGCGCCAAGGGCCTGGGTGTCCGGGTAATCCCGGTAGCCGCGAAGAAACTCATGCAAGGCCATGTCACACCTCGTCCTCATGCTGCAATTCAAACAGCAGCAGCGAACGCCCGGTGACCGCGTATTCGTGATCGAAATCGAAGCGTTCCTGGCCACGCACTGCCGGCTGGTTGGTGTCGAGCATGCAGGTCCAGAAGCCGCCATCCGGCACCGGTGGCAGGCGGAAATTGACCATGTCGTGGTGTGCATTGACCACCAGCAACAACGTGGCATCGGCCCCCGGGCGGCGAATCCCGGTTTCCTGGGCGCGGCCATCCATCAGCATGCCCAGGCAACGGCCATGGCTGTCCTGCCATTGCTCGATGGTCATTTCATCGCCGCTCGGCGCGAGCCAGGTGACGTCCTTGACCCCGATATCTTCGTTGTAGTCGCCCACCAGGAAGCGCCCGCGACGCAGGATCGGGTACGCCAGGCGCAACTTGATCAGGCGCTTGACGAACTTGAGCAGGGCCTTGCCGTCTTCATCCAGTTCCCAATTGATCCAGCCGATCTCGCTGTCCTGGCAGTAGGCGTTGTTGTTGCCGTGCTGGGTCCGGGCGAACTCGTCACCGGCTACCAGCATTGGCGTGCCCTGGGCCAGCAGCAGGGTGGCGAAGAAATTGCGCATCTGGCGCAGGCGCAGCGCGTTGATTTCCGGGTCGTCGGTAGGGCCTTCGACACCGTGGTTCCACGACAGGTTGTTGTTGCTGCCGTCCTGGTTGTTCTCGTCGTTGGCTTCGTTGTGTTTGTCGTTGTAGGACACCAGGTCGTGCAGGGTGAAACCGTCGTGGGCGGTGATGAAGTTCACCGAGCTGTACGGCCGGCGGCCGCGCTGGTTGAACATCTCGCCCGAGGCGGTCATGCGTCCGGCGAAGTCGGCCAGTTGGCCGTCGTCACCTTTCCAGAACGAGCGCACGGTGTCGCGGAAACGGTCGTTCCATTCCACCCAGCCCGGCGGGAAACCGCCGACCTGATAGCCGCCGGGGCCACAGTCCCACGGCTCGGCAATCATTTTCACCTGGCGCAGCACCGGGTCCTGGCGGCAGGCCACGAGGAAGCTGTGGCGCTCGTCGAAACCGTCGCGGTAGCGGCCAAGGATGGTCGCCAGGTCAAAGCGGAAACCGTCGACATGCATCTCGGTCGCCCAGTAGCGCAACGAGTCGGTGACCATTTGCAGCACGCACGGGTGGCTCAGGTCGAGGGTGTTGCCGGTGCCGGAATCGTTGATGTAGAAGCGCTTGTCATCGGGCATCAGGCGGTAGTACGAGGCGTTGTCGATGCCGCGCATGGACAGCGTCGGGCCTTGCTCGTTGCCTTCGGCGGTGTGGTTGTAGACCACGTCCAGGATCACTTCCAGCTTGGCTTCGTGCAGGTGCGCGACCATTTCCTTGAACTCGGCGATCTTGCCGCTGGCCAGGTAGCGCGGGTCCGGAGCAAAGAAGGCGATGCTGTTGTAGCCCCAGTAGTTGGTCATGCCTTTTTGCAGCAGGTGCTGGTCGTTGACGAAGGCGTGCACCGGCAGCAACTCGACCGATGACACACCCAACTGGCGAATGTGCTTGAGCACATCGTCGACCATCAGCCCGGCGCAGGTGCCGCGCACTTCCTCAGGCACCGAAGGGTGGCGCATGGTGATGCCGCGCAGGTGGGTTTCATAAATGATCGTGCGATCCCACGGCGTGCGCACTGGCTGGTCGTTGCCCCAGGTGTGGGCCGGGTCGATGACTTTGCACTTGGGCACGAAGGGCGCGCTGTCGCGTTCGTCGAAACTGAGGTCGGCGTCCGGATGGCCGATGGTGTAGCCAAACAGGGCCTCGGACCATTTGAGCTCGCCCACCAGCTGTTTGGCGTAGGGGTCGATCAGCAATTTGTTGTGGTTGAAGCGATGACCATTGGCCGGGTCATAGGGACCGTACACGCGGTAGCCGTAGATCAGCCCGGGGTGGGCGTCGGGCAGGTAGCCGTGGAAGGTCTCGTCGGTGTATTCCGGCAGTTCGATGCGCTCCAGCTCGACTTCGCCGCTGTCGTCGAAGATGCACAGTTCGACTTTGGTGGCGTTGGCCGAGAACAGCGCAAAGTTGACCCCCAGACCGTCCCAGGTCGCGCCGAGAGGGAAGGGCAAACCTTCACGAATCCGCGACGGCTCGTTTTCCGGCGTCGAGTTGGGCTTGTTGGGTTTGCTCATTGAGATGCTCCTGCAAAAGGGTTTTTCCGGGCCGAACGGGGCCATTCCGGCGTGATGCCGGGTAGATATCGGTAGTTGGATAGCCTCCTGCGGTGCGGGCGCACCTGCAGGAGGATCTTTGGGTCAGGGAGCCTTGGGCTTCTTCGCAGCAGGCTTCTTCGCCGCCGGCACTGCGCTTGGCTTGGCTGCCGGTTTGGGCGCTGCCGCTGCGGGCTTGGCTTTTGGCTTGGCCTTGGCGGCGGCCTTCGGTGCCTTGGATGGCGTCAGCGCTTCGGCTTCCGCCAGTTTGCGCGCCATTTCCCAGTGTCGTGCGTCCTCGCCATGGGGTTTACCTTCAGATTCCCAGATCTGATGTGCCAATTCGCGGATGCGTTTGTCTTCAGTACTCATCGCAATGCTCCTCACAGAAAATTTCAGCTTTCTTGATCATCAGGATTGATAAAGACATTGACCGGGAAATCCCCCAGGGCAGCGCTGATCATGAGCTCCTTGTTTGGTGTGACTGCGCCTGTTCGGAAAAGTCCCTTCCAATTTTGGGTTGGAGCGGCGAACGGTAATCGGACCCGGGTATCGCCCCAAATCTGCGCGTTGATCAGGGGATACACACCGTTTTCAAGCAGCCGGTGAGGCCAGCGTGGCACCACCACCAGCAGCTGTTTGCCCTGGTATTCGCGGTAGAAAGCGACCACCCGCTCGGCGTGTTCGCCCACCACTTCCAGAGGCTCGTACGTGCCCTGGCGAAACAGTTGCGGATGCGCCTTGCGCAACCCCAGGACCTGGTTGATCAACGCCTGTTTTATACGCCCGTCATGCCAGTTGAACATCAGCTCGCCGATGTCCGGCGGCGTGTGCAGCCCCTGTTGCCGTGCGGGGTAGTCCACCGGGCGGCGGTTGTCAGGGTCTACCAATGTGAAGTCCCAGAACTCATCGCCCTGGTACAGGTCCGGCACGCCCGGCACGGTGAGGCGAAGCAAGGATTGCGCCAGCCCGTTGAGCGCGCCGGCCGGGGCGATGGCCTGGGCGGCCTCGCCGATGGCATCGCGCAGGGTCTTGCCGGCGTCCTCCAGCAGCAGCCGTGACAGGAACGCTTCGACACCTTGCTCGTACAACTCGTTGGGTGCGCTCCAGCTGCTGTTGAGCTTGGCTTCACGCAGGGCTTTCTGCTGCCACTGCCACAGGCGCTGGTGATAGTCCGCCAGGCCCTCGGTATCGTCGCGGTGCAGGTCCAGCGGCCAACTGCCCAGCAGCACCTGATAGAGGATCAGTTCGTCACCCGCGGACGGCGTGTTGGCATCGCTGCGCAGGCGGGCGGCGAGGGGGCGCCATTGCTCCACCTGCTCGGCATACCAGTCGGCGGCCTCGCTGAGCACGGCCAGGCGCGCACGGGTATCTTCGCCGCGCTTGTGGTCGTGGGTGGCGGTGGCCAGCAGGTTGTCGGGGAAGGTGCGCAGTCGTTGCTGGTTGACCGCGTGGAAGTCTTCCAGCGGGGCGCTGAATTGTTCGGTGCTGAAACCCACGTCATTGCGCGACAACAACACACCCGAGCGGTAGAACGCAGTGTCTTCCACGGCCTTGGCCGCCGCCGGCGAGGTCAGTTGCTGGAAGCGTACGCAGGCGTGCTTGAGCATCTTGCGTTTGCGGCCCAGGGGGCGGTCGCGCCAGGGTTGGCCGCCGAGCCATTTTTCCAGGTAGTCGAGCACCGGCCAGTCGCCTTCGCTCAAGGTGCTGCGGGCACCGGCCAGGGCTTGCAGGAAAAACACGTCATCCAGTTCGCTGCGGCCCCGGGCACTGATGTAGGTGCGGTACACCGGGAAATGCACGATCAATTCCTGCAACGCGCGGCGAATTGCACCCAGGGTCAGGTCGCGGCTCATCACATCGTCCCGAGCCACTTGCAGCAGGGCCTGGGCCACACTTTCAAAATCCCCGGCCAGGGAACCGTTGAGGATCTGCTGCCGGGCCAGCCAGGCTTCTTCGATAAATGAAGACGGGCGTTCGGTGTGGCGGGTCCATAACTCGGCCAGGGGTTCGAAGCCCTTCGGGTCATGTTGCAGCAATGACAGCTGGTTCATGAATTCGTAGCCGGTGGTGCCGTCCACGCGCCAGTCTTCACGCAAGGTTTCGCCTTCGCCGAGGATCTTCTCGACGAAGATCGGCAAGTGCCGCCCACTCGCCAGCGAGTCCACCCGGCGGCGCAGCTTGCGGCAGTAACCGCGCGGGTCGGCGAGGCCGTCGATGTGGTCGATGCGCAGGCCGTCGATCAGGCCTTCGCTGATCAGCTGGAAGATCTTGCCGTGGGTCGCTTCGAACACCGCGCTGCGTTCAACCCGCAGGCCGCCCAGCTCGTTGACGTCGAAGAACCGCCGCCAGTTGATATCGTCCGCTGCCGTGCGCCAGCTGGCCAGGCGATAGCTTTGTTGTTCCAGCAGGTGGTGCAGGCGGGCGAAACCTTCGGGATGGCGGGCGTCGTAGAGGTCGAGGTTCGCTTCGATGGCCTTCAGGGTTTCGGGGTCGCGGGCGGCCTCGATCAGTTCCTGTTTCAGCGCGGCGGCCTGGGGATAGGCGTCCGGCTGGTAGGCCAGGCTGCTGAAGCGATCGGCCAGTGACTTGACGGGCACCAGCTCGCCGTATTCCCGCGGGCAGATCGGGAAGCGATGTTCGTAATGCTCGACGTAGAAGCTGCCGTGCTGCGGGTCGAAGCGCAGCGGCAGGGCACCCGATTGCAGGGCTTCGCCGTAGTCGCTGCCAAGGAACGGCATCAGCAGTTGGCCCTTGAGCAGCGGGTCTGGCGAGTGCCATTGAATGTCGAAGAATTCGCTGTAGGGACTCAGGCGACCCCATTCCAGCAAGTCCAGCCACCACAGATTATCGGCACCGCCGACCGCCATGTGGTTGGACACGATATCGAGGATCAGCCCCATGTCATGTTCGCGCAACGCCGCAACCAATCGCCGCAGCGCCGGTTCGCCGCCCAGCTCGGGATTGACGGTGGTGGGATCGACCACGTCATAGCCGTGCATCGAACCGGCGCGGGCGCTCAGCAATGGCGAGGCGTAGAGGTGGCTGATGCCCAGTTCGGCGAAGTACGGCACCAGCGGCACGGCGTCGTCGAGGGTGAAGCCCTTATGAAATTGCAGGCGCTGGGTAGCCCGAAGCGTCAATGCTTTCATCGGTCACGCTCTTGGGCCTGGATGCGCGCCACGGCCAGCAGCTCAAGGCGGCGGGCGGCATTGTCATCATCGAGCAGGGTGGCGGCATCGCCCGGCAGGCGGCGGCGCCAGTTCGGGTGGGTGTCGGTGGTGCCGGGCAGGTTGGATTGTTCCTCGACCCCCAGGGCGTCCTCCAGCGGCAGCAATACCAAGGGTGCGCGGGTGTGGCCCAGGTAGCGCACGCTGGCGTCGATGACGTGGTCGGTTTCGTTGCGCACTTCGTCGATGAAGTTCTGCGGGTCCTGGCTCAAGGCCTGGCGCAGCGCCTGGCGTTCCCGCAGGCGGTGTTCGCTCCATTGCTCGACGGTGGGTGCATCGATCAGGCCCAGCTGGACATTCCAGTCGATATCGCGGCTGTGCCACCAACCGTTGAGGGTCGGCAGGTCGTGGGTGCTGGTGGTGGCCAGCGCGTTGTCCGGCCAATCGAGGATCGGCTTGAACTGGCCGCCGTGGTCTTGTTCGAACAGCAGCACGCGCATGCCGAGGATCGAGCGCGCGATGAGTTTTTCCCGCAGGCCGTCGGGTACGGTGCCGAGGTCTTCACCGAGGACGATCGCCTGGTGGCGGCTCGACTCCAGAGCCAACAGCCGCAGCAGGTCATCCACCGGGTAATACAGGTAGGCGCCGTCCCGTGGCGAGGCGTCCATCGGGATCACCCACAGGCGTTGCAGGCCCATCACATGGTCGATGCGCAAGCCGCCGGCGTGGGCGAAGTTGGCCCGCAGCATTTCGATAAACGCGCGAAAGCCGTTGCGCTTGAGGCCTTCGGGGGAAAACGCGGAAATACCCCAGCCCTGGCCGGCACGGTTGAGGATGTCAGGTGGCGCACCCACGGTCAGTTCCGCCAACAGTTCATCCTGGCGGCTCCAGGCCTGGCTGCCGCCGCCGTCGGCGCCCACTGCGAGGTCGGCGATCAGGCCGACACCCATGCCGCTGCCGCGCGCCGCTTGTTGCGCGCGTTCCAGGCACCGGGCAATCAGCCATTGGCTGAAGGCGTAAAAGCCGATTTCGTCCCGATTGGCTTCGGCAAACTGCACCAGGGCCGGGCTTTGCGGGCGGTGCCAGTCCTCTGGCCAGTGGCGCCAGTCGAGGCTCTCGCCGTTGGCAGCGCGTTCGGCTTGTACGGCTTCGAAGCGGCAGTGGTTTTCCAGGGCTTCACCGCCAGCCTGGCGGAAGCTCAGGAAGTCGGCATGTTGCGGGTGGTCGCCCTGGCGGAAGTCGTCATACAGGGTGCGCAACAGGCGCTGCTTGGCTTTGGCCGCGGCCGGCCAGTCGATCAGGCTTTGTTGCTCAAGGTCATACAATTCGTCGGCCAGCCCGCTGGCTTCGATGGCAGTTTGCACCGCACGTTCGCCGAGGATGCAGCCGGGGGACGCGTACAAGCTGTTGAGGAACAGGCGGCTGGACGGGGAATAGGGGCTGAAGCGCTCGGTGTCGGCGCTGAACATCGCGTGCATCGGGCTGATGGCCAGGGCGTCGGCGCCGCGTTCGGCGGCGGCGCGGGCCAGTTGTTCCAGGGCCTGGGTATCGCCAAAGCCGCCGTCGCCGCTGCGGCGCAGGGAATACAGCTGGGCGCTCAGGCCCCAGGCGCGGGCGGTCTGGGTGTCGACCGCTTCTGCAACGGTGTAGCAATGCGTCGGTGCCACGGCCAGGGTGAAATGCTGGTCGGCAATATGCACTTGTTGGTAGCCGACCGGAATCGAGCCGGGCAATATCGCGTTCTCGTCCAGGCTCAGGTCCAGCACGCTGGAGTCTTCGAGGTGAATCTGGCACGGCGTACCGGGGGCGAAGTAGCGCGCCAGGTCCAGGCCGGCGCCGCTGTCGACGGTCATCAGGGGCGGCAGGTGCTTGTCTTGTTGCACGCGTTCGAGGTCCAGCAGGCTGGCTTCGATCTCGGCGTCGCTGTCGGCCGGGTGGCCCAGGCCTTTGAGCACGGCGCGCAGGGCGTCGGGCTTTACATGTTGCGGGCGGCCATTCGCGTCGATCCAATCGACGGCCAGGCCCGCTCGGCTGGCGAGTATTTCCAATTGCGCGTCGCTCAAGGGTGCTCTCCAACAGGGGAATGGGTGAGGCTGACGCGGGCGCTGAGGGGAGCCAATTGTTCGGCCCCGCTGGCCTGCGTCACAAATAGGAGGTGCTCGGCAGCCGGGTAGTTCAGAGAATCGGCGCTCAGGTTGAGGTCGATCTGCAACAGGCTGCCATTGCCCAGGCGCCAGCGCGCCGTGACCGCGCCCTCCGCCAGCACGTGCGCACCCAGGGCCATGCTGCCGGGCAGGTGCGGCACGATATGTTGGTGGCGCAGGCTCAACAGGTGCCTGTAGAGCTGCGAGTCGCCGCAGTCGGCGAGGGCGGGTGCCGAGCGGCGAAAGGTCTGCAGGGAGTTGGGGTCGGGAATGCGTTCGCGGCGTTCGGGGTCGCTGAACGCGGCGAAGTCGGCAAACTCATTGCGCCGGCCTTCACGTACCGCCTCGGCCAGTTCGCCGTGATGGTCGGTGAAGAACAGGAACGGCTCCTCGGCGTTGACTTCATCGCCCATGAACATCAGCGGGATCATCGGCGACATCAGCAGCAAGGTCGTCGCGGCGCTCAGGGCCTGGGGCGAACACAGTTGATGCAGGCGTTCGCCCAGGGCGCGGTTACCGATCTGGTCGTGGTTCTGCAGGAACAGCACAAAGGCGCTGGGCGGCAGGTGCCCGCTGGGCTCGCCGCGCGTGTGGCCGTGGCGCGTGGTGTGGCCCTGGTAGATAAATCCTTCGCTCAGGCAGCGCGCCAGTTTTCCCGTGGGGTCCTGGGCGAAATCGCTGTAGTAGGCGTCGGTTTCGCCGGTGAGCAGCACGTGCAGGGCGTTGTGGCCGTCATCGTTCCACTGGGCGTCGAAACCGCTTTCCAGCAGGCTGGCCTGGTTGAATTCGTTTTCCAGCACCAGCCACACATGCCGCCCCGTGTCGACTTGCTGGCGTACTTTTTGCGCCAGCTCCTGCAGAAATTCGGGATCGTTGATGGCGTGCACGGCGTCCAGGCGCAGGCCGTCGAAGCGGTATTCCAGCAGCCACATCAGGGCGTTGTCGATGAAGAAATCCCGGACCTCCCGGCGATCAAAGTCGATGCCCGCGCCCCAGGGCGTGTGCACGTCTTCGCGAAAGAAACCCTTGGCGTAGATGCCGAGGTAGTTGCCGTCGGGGCCGAAGTGGTTGTAGACCACATCGAGGATTACCGCGAGGCCATAGTGGTGCGCACTGTCGATCAGCTGTTTGAGCTGCTCGGGCGAACCGTAGGAGGATTGGGGAGCGTAGGGCAGGACACCGTCGTAACCCCAGTTGCGTTCGCCGGGGAATTGCGCGATGGGCATCAGCTCAATGGCGGTGACCCCCAGTTCGGCGAGGCGCGGCAGTTGTTTCTCGACCTCGGCGTAGCCCCCCAGTACGCCCACGTGTATCTCGTAGATCACCGCTTCGTGCCACGGCCGGCCTTGCCAGTGGCTTTGGCGCCACTGATAGGCCAGGGGGTCGACCACCACGCTGAAGCCGTGAACGTCCGTGGCCTGTGCCCGGGAAGCCGGGTCGGGAACGTCCTGTTCGCCGTCGATGTTGTAGCGGTAGCGGGTGCCCGGCGGGCATTGCAGCTGCACCACAAACCAGCCATCGGCCTGGGGCAGCATCGCTACCGATTTTCCTTCCTCAAATTCAACGCTGACATAAAACGCGTCTGGCGCCCATAACGCGAAGCGGGTGTGTTCCGCATCCAGCATGATCGCGCCGTGGGGCCAGGTTTCCAGAGTCCGTGACGGCATCTATGAAGACCTCTTTTTACTGTTTCCCCGATCTTCCCAGCGCTTTCGCTACCAGTTGCTCATAAAGTTCGGCATAGGGTTCCACTGCCTGGCACCAGTTGAACGGTGCGGCCATAGCCCGGCAACGCATGGCGTTGAGCAAGCCTGGGAAGGCGAAGACCTTGAATGCGCGGCTCAGGGCCGCTTCGTAGCTTTCGACAGTGGATTCGTTGAACAGGAAGCCGGTGACGCCATCCTCGATGGTGTCGGCCAGGCCGCCGGTGTTGCGTGCAACCGGCAACGAGCCGAAGCGCTGGGCATACATCTGGCTCAGGCCGCACGGTTCATAACGGGACGGCATCAGCAGGAAGTCGCTGCCGGCGAACATGCGGCGCGCGTCGGTCTCGTTGAAGCCGATGCGCACGCCGATCTGGCCGGGAAAGCGCAGGGCCAGGGCACGCATGGCTTGTTCTTCTTCCGGCTCACCACGGCCGATGATCGCGATCTGGCCGCCATTTTCGACGATGAAACTGGCGACCGCCTCGGTCAGGTCCAGGCCTTTCTGGTAGACCAGGCGCGATACCACGGCGAACAGCGGGCCGGTGGAGTCGTGCAAGCCAAACAGGTTGCGCACATGGGCGGCGTTCTGTGCCTTGCCTTCCCAGTCACCAATGTTGAAAGGGTGGGTCAGGTGCGGGTCGGTGGACGACTCCCAGCTTTCATCAATGCCGTTGGGAATGCCGCTGAGCAAGCCTTGCTGGGTCTTGCTGGCGAGAAAGCCATCCAGACCGCAGCCAAATTCGGGGGTGGTGATTTCCTGGGCGTAGGTGGCGCTGACCGTGGTGATATGGCTGGAATACGCCATTCCGGCCTTCAGGAATGACAGCTTGCCGTAGAACTCCATGCCTTCTTGCTGCAAGGCGTGTTCGGGAATGCCCAGCTCCGGGCACGAGGCCAGGCTGACCACGCCCTGGTAGGCGAGGTTATGAATGGTGAACAGCGTTGGAGTGCGTGACCCACGCCAGTGCATATAGGCTGGCGCCAGGCCTGCTGGCCAGTCATGGGCGTGCACCAGGTCCGGGCACCAGTGGATCTGCGCCAGGTTGGCGGCAATATCGGCGGCGGCCAGGCCCAGGCGGGCGAAGCGGATATGGTTGTCGGGCCAGTCGCGGCCGTTGTTGGCGCCGTAGGGCGTACCTTCGCGCTCGTAAAGCTCGGGGCAGATCAGCACGTAGATAACCAGGCCGTCCTTGAGGTCCATGCGCCCGATCTTGCACGGTGGCAGCGCGGCGTGGCCCCCCAGCTCACCGATGATATGAATCGGGTTGTCGCTGTCCAGCACCTGCGGGTAGCCGGGGATCAGCACGCGCACATCGTGCAGGTGCGCCATGGCGCGGGGCAGTGCGGCGGAAACGTCGCCCAGGCCGCCGGTTTTCACCAGGTCGGCCAGTTCGGAAGTGACAAACAGCACTTTTTTGCGATTGGGATTCACACGTGGGACCGGCCGCACCGTGTTGGGAAGGTCGGCCAATGAGGTCGGCCCGCCAACCGGCTGACTAAAACGCTCTCCCTGAGTATCTACAGCGGCACTGATCATAGTTCTCTCCCGAGTTCTGGTCGGCTGATGGCATATGGCAATCAGCGAAGGTTGACCGCGTCCTGCGGCCAGGCGCACAAGCGCTACACAGACTGGCAAGCCTTATGCCAGTTGTGCTGGAGTCTTAAATAGAGTGGATGGACGGGCGTTCGGTGGGAACCGTCAGCACTCGCCTTACCTTAAACCTGACCTGTGGCAGAGTTGGAAAGTTTCGATTTTTTGCGGGGTTTTTGTTTTGGATCGGACCCATCGGTCATGAGTCTAGGACAGATCCCAGAGCCTGTGGGGTCTGTGGGGTATTTTTGTAGGACAAATTTTTTTCATGAGCCCGGTAGCAGCTGTCGAGCGCGCTCCGGTTCAGGATCGGCAGTGCGCCCGACGCAGCCTCGCTGGGGCTCGACAGCTGCTACGGGGGGAGTGGGAGGTGAAATGTGTGCACTAGCTTAGTGCGCGAAGGGGCACTCCTTTGGCCCAGGCTTGGATGTCTTCGATCATTTGCTGGTAGAACTGGCGGTAGTTCTGCTCGCTGACGTACCCCACATGAGGGGTGGCCAATACGTTGGGCAACTGGCGGAATGGATGCCCGGCTGGCAGCGGCTCCTGGGCGTACACGTCCAGTGCCGCGCCCGCCAGCCGGCCATTGGCCAGGGCGTCAATCAAGGCGGCCTCATCGACAATCGGCCCGCGTGCCGTATTCACCAGATGCGCCGTAGGTTTCATCCAGCCCAACGCTTCGGCGTCCACCAGCCCGCGGCTGCGGTCGCTGAGCACCAGGTGAATCGACAACACGTCCGCCTGTTCAAACAACTCGCGCTTGCTGACCCAGGTCACGCCGCTTTCGGCAGCGCGCTCTGGGGTAAGGTTTTCGCTCCAGGCAATCACGCGCATGCCGAAGGCCTGGCCAAATTTGGCGACCTTCTGGCCAATGCTGCCCAGCCCGAGAATCCCCAGGGTCTTGCCGTACAAATCGCCGCCCAGGCCCACTTGCCAACCCCCGGCGCGCAGGGAATTGGCTTCGGCCAGCAGGTTGCGGGTAGACGCCATGATCAGTGCCCAGGTCAGTTCCGGGGCCGCGTGCTTGTAACTGTCAGTGCCGCCTACCTGGATACCCAGGGCCTTGGCCGCAGGAATGTCGATGGCGGCGTTGCGCATGCCGCCGGTCACCAGCAACTTGAGCCTGGGCAAGCCTTGCAACAGAGACTGGTCGAAGGTGGTGCGTTCGCGCATCACGCAGATCACCTCGAACCCCTGCAAACGCTCGATCAACGTGGCGGTGTCCGCCGGGTAATCGTGGAGGAAGTGCACCTGGCCGACCGACGCCAGGACTGACCAGTCCACCACGCCACTGGCCACATTCTGCCAATCATCAATCACTGCGATCTGTACCGACATTCACGCATGCCTCGAAAAAGGTTGGATTAAAGGGCGTTCAGCCCTTGCAACAGTGCCTTGTGAAACTGTGCCGGCTCTTCCATTTGCGGTGCATGGCCCAGGCCCGGGAATTCCACCAGGGTGGCGTGGGGAATCAGCTTGGCCACTTGCTTGCCCAGCACCGCGTAGTTGCCGAGCTTCGCCTTGACCGCCGGTGGCGCCAGGTCCTTGCCAATGGCGGTGTTGTCGGAGGTGCCGATCAGCAGCAGGGTGGGCATCTGCAGGTCCTTGAACTCGTAGTACACCGGCTGGGTGAAGATCATGTCGTAAATCAGCGCCGAGTTCCACGCCACCTGGGTGTGGCCGGGGCCTTTGTTCATGCCGGCGAGCATATCGACCCAGCGGTCGTATTCAGGCTTCCAGCGGCCGACGTAGTAGGTGTCGAGCTCGTATTTGCGGATGCCTTCGGCGGTCAGTTTCAACTCGCGCTCGTACCATTGGTCAACGCTGCGGTAGGGCACGCCGATGGCCTTCCAGTCTTCCAGGCCAATAGGGTTTACCAGTGCAAGTTGTTCGGTTTGCTGCGGATAGAGCAGGGCGTAGCGTGTGGCAAGCATGCCGCCGGTGGAGTGGCCGAGCAGGGTAGCCTTCTGAATACCGAGTTTTTCCAGGAGTTGATGGGTGTTGATCGCCAGTTGCTGGAAGCTGTACTGGTAATTGTCCGGTTTGCTGGAGGTGCAGAAACCGATCTGGTCGGGAGCGATCACCCGGTAGCCGGCGTCGCTCAGGGCCTTGATCGATTCATCCCAGGTGGCGCCGCAGAAGTTCTTGCCGTGCATCAGCACGATGCTGCGCCCGTTGGCCTTGCCCTTGGCCGGCACGTCCATGTAGCCCATCTGCAGGGATTTGCCCTGGGACTGGAAGGTGAAGTGCTCTACCGGGTACGGGTATTGGAAGCCTTGCAGCTCGGGGCCGTAGGTCGGACCTTCTTCGGCGGCGAAGGCGGGCAGGGCGCTGCCGAGCAACAGGCTGGCGACGCACAGAGAGCGGATCTTGGACATGGTTAGAGCTCCGGGAACAGTGCCCGGATGCTGTGGCGAGGGGATTAACGGGAGATTAAATCCAGTGCAGGGTGAGCATGGCCAGTACCCCGTAGCGCGCCCCTTTTGCAAGGGTCACCAGCACCAGGAACCGCCAGAACGGTTCGCGCATGACCCCGGCCACCAGGGTCAGCGGGTCACCAATGATCGGCACCCAACTGAGCAGCAACGACCAATGGCCCCAGCGCTGGTAGTGGGTACGGGTCTTTTCCAGGTGCCTGGGGCTGACCGGAAACCAGCGTCGATCCTTGAAGCGCTCGACCGAGCGGCCCAGCAGCCAGTTCACCACCGAGCCCAATACGTTGCCGGCCGTTGCAACCCCGAGCAGCAGCCACAGGCTGTAATGCCCGCTGATCAACAGTCCCACCAGCACCGCCTCCGATTGCATCGGCAACAGCGTGGCGGCGCCGAAGGCGGCGAAAAACAGTCCCAGGTAACCGGCAAGCATCAATCAGCGTGCCGGATAGTCAGCCACTACCACGTCTTTGCCATCGCGAGTCAGGCCGATGACCTGATAGGCATCGCTGCTGCCGTCCATCTCCATGCCAGGCGAGCCCATGGGCATGCCTGGCGCCGCAATGCCCAGCAAGTCGTCGCGCTTGCGCAGGGCCAAGACCTGGTCGGCTGGCACATGGCCTTCGACGAACTTGCCGTCGATCACGCCGGTATGGCAAGACGCCAGGCGTGGCGCCACGCCCAGGCGCTGCTTGACCTCGCTCATGTTGCTTTCCACATGGTCGTTGACCTTGAACCCGTTGCTCTCCAGGTGGGCAATCCACTTTTTGCAGCAACCGCAGTTGGCATCACGGTGCACGTCAATCGGGATCAGCTCGGCAGCCTGGGCCAGGGTGCTCATGAGCAGGGCCGACAGTGCGGCCAGTCGCAGGGTGGTTTTCATCGTCATCTCATCGGATAAAGGGCAACAGCGGGGCATTCTCCCTGCTTTTTGGAAAAGGGTTTCCCGGGATTGTTACGAGGTTTTACGAAAAACCGACAGCACCAGAATAACCGCCTGGTGCTGTCGGAAAACTGAGAGGGATATGACGGTTTTGTCAGGCTGGCGGGGATTCCAGGCGCTGCTTGAGCTGATCAAGGGCCTGGTTGGACAGTGCGATCATGCGCTCATGCAGGGTGGTCAGTTGCAGTTCGGTTTCATAGGTCAGGATGCGCTTGAACAGCGTGCCGTTGCCCTGTACTTGCAGCAGATAATGAATACAGCCATCGACCGCCAATGAGGTGAACGCGGTCTTGAACTCCCGCGGTCGCTGCGCAATCTGCACGCGATAGCTCATGGGAACCCGCACACCCAGCAGGTCGATGGTTTCAGTGAAACGATGACCGGCAGGCAATGAGCCGGCGATACCGGTGTCGGCGCCCAGGGATGTCGGATGCCATTCATGCCAGCGATCCGGTTGGGTAACGTAGTCGTAAACATCGTCGATAGAGGCTTGTATATAGCGTTCCTGACTGATCCGCTCCAGACGGATCGGGTGCTCAACTGCGTGCATGACACACCTCCTGTGTGGCGGAGCGAACTGTCAGAATAGTCCGGCTCCCGCGCATTGCACGGGAGCTTTCAGGCTATTTTTTCAACGCACCTTGAAGCGACCCATCAATGCAATAACCCGGCCATTGGCATCCAGCAGGCTCTGGGTGTTGTGCTCCGTGGCGTGGCCGCTTTGCACCAGCTCTTCGACCATGTGGCGAATGTGCACCATGCTGCGGTTGATTTCCTCGGTCACCGCGCTTTGCTGTTCGGCGGCGGTGGCGATCTGAGTGCTGAGGTTGTTGATATGGCTGACGGAGCCGGCCATCTCGTCCAATCCTGTGTTCACCCGGGCCGTGGCGTCAGCCGCAGACTGGCAGCTGGCCTGGGTGGCTTCCATGGCCGTCACCGAGGAACTCACGCCCGTGGTCAGGCGCGCCAGCATCTCATTGATCTGCGAGGTGCTGGCCTGGGTGCGGGCGGCGAGGGCGCGGACTTCGTCGGCCACCACCGCAAAACCCCGGCCTTGTTCGCCGGCCCGGGCGGCTTCGATGGCCGCGTTGAGTGCCAGCAGGTTGGTCTGGCCGGCGATGGCGCCGATCACGCCGAGGGTTTCGGTGATGCGGGCGGCATCCTGGCGCATGTTTTCCACGGTGTGGGTGGCGCTGGAGACCTCGCCGATCAACGCGCTGACGCTGCGGGAAGCTTCCCCGACCACCACCCGCGAACGGTCGGCGTGCTCGTTGGCGCGCTGGGTGAACGCAGCCGTTTCGGCGGCGTTCTCGGCCACGGTGTCGGCGGTGGAACTCATCTCGGTGATGGCCGTGACGGTCTGGTCGGTTTCCGAGGCATGGCGGACCAGGATCTGGTTGGTCTGGGCCGACGTCTGCTGCAATTGCGCCAGGCTCGACGACATGGCGCCGGTGGCCAGGGTCACTTCTCCAATCATGTTTTGCAGGTAGACGATAAAGCGGTTCACCGAATGGCCAATCGCCCCCAGTTCATCCTCGGCGCGAATGGTGATGCGCCGGGTCAGGTCGGCATCGCCGTTGGACAGTGCGTCGATATTGGTCTTCAGCGCGGTCATCCGGTGCACCAGCTGGCGGATGGCGTACACCGCCAACAGCACCAACAGCAGGATCATCGGGATTTGCAGCATCGCCAATGTGCCCAGTACGTCATCACGTTGGGCGGTGATCAGCGAGGTCGGCAGCGCAGTAGCGAGGAACCACGGCGTGCCCTCGATCGGGCGCATGAAGAACGTGCTGGCCACGCCCTGGTTGTCGAACTCGCTGCGTTGCAGGGTTTGATCACGATGAGCCAGGCCGGCGCTGACCTGGGCGGCAAAGGCCGAGGTGCCGGCCAAATCGCTGATGTTCTTCAACACCACGGGGCCGCTGATGCGCGTGCTGTTGCTGATGATCTTGCCGTCGCCTTCGACGATCAGCATTTGCCCGCCGAGGTCTTTTTCCTTGCTGGCCACCAGGTCGTTGAAGAAGCCCAGGGTCACGTCGATGGTGGCGACGCCATAGGCTGCGCCGTCACGCTGGATCGCCATCGCGCAGTTGGTGCGTGGCTCCTGGCTGGCGTCATCCTTGTAGGCCGCCGCCCAGGCGCACTGGCCGCGGGGCGAAGCGAGGCCGCCCTTGTACCAGCTCTGGTCGTAGTAGTTGGGGGCCGCGTCGCTGTTCCAGAAGGTGTTCACCGCCAGCTTGCCCGAGGCATCGCGGTGCCAGAAGGTGCTGTGCTTGTTGCGCCCCGGCGTGCGCTGGTTGGGCAGGGGCCAGATGCCGCCGCCAAACACTTTCAATTCGCCGTACTGGTCCACCAGGCCTGGCAGCACCTTGTCGATGGCGTCGCTGTCCAGCAGCGGGATGGTTTGGGTGATGCTGCGTTGCTGGGCCTGAACCTTGTTCAGTTCGCCCTGGATCTGCTCGGCCACTTCGGCAATGCGATTGAGGGCCACCTGTTCTTCGGTGTGGCGCAGCTTGGGGGCCACCAACTGCCCGATGCCCACCACCGTCAAGACGAATAACAACAGGACGAACAGCACCAGGAACAGGGTGTAGCGGGCTTGGATAGAGCGCAATGAGGGCATGGGGTCGTCCTTACGAAGCGTTTATTGTGCGACGCGGCTTTGTTAGAGCTTCGAAGGGCTATCGGCTTGGGACGGGCGAGCTTGAGGCACTATCGTGCAAGAAAACCCAGGGCAGGGATTCAAGGAGCGGAGCTGGCGAGCCAGCCCCGATCCGGCGTGGCAGGATTATTTGTCCAGCATCTGCATGACCGCTTCCGGGTAGCGCAGCCCGGCTGTGGCGTTGGCCGGGAAGATGGCCTCCAGCGCCGCCAACTCGGTCGGGCTCAGCTTGACCTCCAATGCCGCGACGTTCTCTTCCAGGTATTTGCGTTGCTTGGTCCCCGGGATCGGGATCAGGTAATCCCCTTGCGCCAGCACCCAGGCCAACGCCAGTTGCCCGGCGGTCACGCCCTTGTCGGCAGCCAGGGCTTGTACCTGTTTCACCAGCAGCAGGTTCTTCGCAAAGTTTTCACCCTGGAAACGCGGGCTGAACCGGCGATAGTCATCCGCCGCAAAGTCATCCGGGCTTTTCAGCGCGCCGGTCAGGAAGCCGCGGCCCAGTGGGCTGTAGGGCACAAATGCGATTCCCAGGCGTTGGCAGGCCGCGAGGCAACCGTTGTCTTCCTGGTCGCGGCTCCATAACGAATATTCGCTTTGCAGGGCGCTGATGGGATGCACCTTGTGAGCGCGCTCCAGGGTAGCCGCCGACGCTTCACTCAAGCCCAGATAACGCACCTTGCCTTGCTTGACCAGTTCGGCCATGGCGCCAACGGTTTCTTCAATCGCCACTTCGGGGTCGATGCGGTGCTGGTAATACAGGTCCAGGGTTTCCACGCCCAGGCGCTTCAAGGTGCCGTCGATGGCCTCGCGAATGTATTCCGGGCGGCCGTTGACGCCACGCAGTGCCGGGTTCGCCGGGTCGCGCACGATGCCGAACTTGCTGGCGAGGAACACCTGGTCGCGCTTGCCGGCGATGGCCTTGCCGATCAGCGCTTCGTTGGTGTGGGGGCCATACATGTCGGCGGTGTCGAGCAGGTTGATCCCCAGTTCCAGGGCGCGGTGCAGGGTGTATATGGCTTCAGTGGTGTCGGTGCCGGTGGTGTAGAAATCGGTCATGCCCATGCAGCCGAGGCCGATGGCGGAAACCTGAGGGCCGTTTTTGCCGAGTTGACGTGTGTGCATGGGTCCAGCTCCTGTGTGGGAAGGGCTCCATTGTTGCCCTCGACAAAAGCGGGATAAACCGGCTAAAACCACTATCACTATTATGAAATTCTAAATAATCCCTGAAGGAAACCAGCCAGTGGACCGTTTTAACGCCATGCGCGTGTTTGTGCGGATTGTCGAGTTGGGCGGCTTTGCCAGGGCGGCCGACAGCCTGCAACTGCCGCGTGCCTCGGTGACCATCCTGATCAAGCAACTGGAGGCGCACCTTGGGGTGCAACTGTTGCAGCGCACCACGCGCCAGGTCAGCCCGACCCTGGACGGCGCCGCTTACTACCAGCGTTGCGTGAGCCTGTTGGCGGACCTTGAGGAAACCGAGGCGGTGTTCTCCACCAGCCGGCGCAACCCGCGCGGCACGTTGCGCATTGATATGCCGTCGGGGATCGGGCGCTTCCTGGTAATTCCGGCAATGCCCGAGTTCACCACGCGTTACCCGCAGATCGATCTGGAAATCGGCCTCAATGACCGCCCGGTGGACCTGATCCGCGAAGGCGTGGATTGCGTGTTGCGCGGCGGCCTGGCGCTGGACGAGTCGCTGGTGGCCCGGCCGCTGGCGATGATGGATCAGGTGACCTGCGCCAGCCCCGGCTACTTGCAGCGGTTCGGCGTGCCATCGACGCTGGATGAGTTGGCCGGCCATCAAGTGGTGGAGTATTTCTCCAGCACCAGCGGCAAACGCTATGGCCTGGAGTTTCAGATCGGCAGCGACATCCGCTTGGTCGACCTGCCCAAGCAAGTGGCGGTCAACAGTGCCGATGGTTACCTGGCGGCCTGTGAGGCGGGTTACGGCCTGGTACAAACGCCGTACTACCACGCCGTTCGCCAGTTGGAAGCGGGCACGCTGGTGGAGGTGCTGGCGTATCAGCCGCCGCCCAGGTTACCGCTGACGGCGCTGTACCCGCCGCATCGCCAGCTGTCGCAACGGGTGCGGGTGTTTGTCGATTGGCTGGTGGAGCTTTGCGCCCGGCCGGGCAATGGGTTGCAGCGTCAACCTTGAGCCTTGCGGTAGGCGCCGGGCTGGAAGCCGGTGACCTTATGGAAGGCCCGGGTAAATGCTGCCACCGATTGATAACCCACGGCGAGGGACACGTCCGCTACGGTCTGGTCCTGCTTGAACAGCTGGCAGGCGTGGCGCACACGCATCATCAGCAGCACTTGCCCCGGCGACTGCCCGCACAGTTCATTGAAGCGCTTGAAGAACGCCGAGCGCGACAGGCCGGTGCAGGCCGCCATGCTTTCCAGGGTCCAGGGCTCGGCCGGGCGTGCGATCAACTGCTCCAGCAGGTTGGCAAATGCCGGTTGCCGAGCCAGCGCCGCCAGGCCGCCGAGGTCGGTGTTGTCCAGCACTTGCTGGCGCAGCACATACAGGAACAGCAGGTGGCACAGGCGCTCCAGCAGGGCGGGCGAGGGCGCCGGCGTGCGCTCGCATTCCTGCAGGATCAATTCGAACAGGTTGCGCGCGGCGGTCAGCGATGGATCACCGGCCCGCAGGATGATCCAGGCGGGCAGGGTGTCGACAATCATCGCCGACAGCCCGGACTGGAAGTGAAAGAACCCGCATACCAGTCCCACGCCGTCACTGGCCTGGCTGTCCAGCGGCACCATTGGCTTGCGCGGGCATTCCTGGGCGCCGGTGGCGGTGCCATCGCTGGACAAGCGGTACGCCAGGTCCCGCAGCAGGAAGACTGCATCGCCGTTGTTCAATGGGTAAGGGGTCGAGTCGCCGTCGATGTGCATCCAGCACTGCCCTTGCACCACCAGATGAAAACTCGCGCTTGCCAGGCCATGGGTGCTGGCGTGCCAGTCGCCGCAGTAACGCCCGACGTGAAACAGGCTGGTGTTGAGTTCAAGGCTATCTAATAACCAATCGACGAGTGAACTGGACGAATTCATCTAACGGAAAGACTCTAGAGCAAGTAATCGCTACTTTAGACTATTGAGCGGATTTTTTATAACCAACAGACTTGGTACACGAATCCATGAGGAGACCACTCCATGTCCCGCGTACCGATGCTAACCCTGGAAACCGCTCCTGAGGCGGCCAAGCCCTTTCTGGAAAATGCCCTGAAGGGTTCCGGGTTCATCCCCAATCTGTTGGCGGTGCTGGCCAACGCCCCGGCAGCCCTGGAAACCTACATCACCGTGTCGGGCCTGAACGCCAAGTCTGACCTGAGCCTGGCCGACCGCGAAGTGGTGCAACTGATTGCCGCCACCAATCACGGTTGCGATTTCTGCGTCGCCGGGCACACTGCCGTAGCGCGCAACAAGGCCAAGCTGCCGGAAGACGTGATCGACGCCCTGCGCCAGCGCGGTGAACTGCCCAACGAGCGTTATGAGACACTGGCAGCGTTCACCCGTGAAGTGATCGCCACCCGCGGTGATGTCAGCGACGCCGGCTACACCGCGTTCCGTGAGGCAGGCTACACCGACGGTCATGCCCTTGAGGTTATTCTGGGTGTGAGCCTGGCCACCCTGTGCAACTTCGCCAACGTGTTTGCCCGTACCCCGTTGAATCCGGAACTGGCGCAATACCGTTGGGAAAAACCGGCTAGCTGAAGGCGCGCAAGCGTTCGCGATGGTAAACATGCTGCAACAAGGAGAAACATGAATGCTTGACCCAATCTTGAGCCGCTGGCTCGATGTTCAAGCGCAGGCCCTGGATGTGGGCAGTTGCGATCCGCAGGAAGTGCTGCCACGGCTGGCAGAGGCCAATGTATTACGTATCGGTGTGCCCAAGGACCTCGGTGGCCTGGGCGGCGATGTCACCGGCGCGGTGGAAGCTATCGCCGACGTAGCTAGCCATTCCCTGGCGTCGGCGTTTGTGTGCTGGGGCCAACGCTCGTTTATCGAATACCTGCTGCAAAGCCCGAACCAGCGCCTGCGCGAGCAACTGCTGCCGGACCTGCTGAGCGGCAAGCTGGCCGGGGCGACCGGGCTGTCCAACGCGATGAAGTTTTTGTCTGGCATCGAGTCGCTGCAAATCAGCGCCGAGCCGACCGACGACGGCTGGAATCTCAATGGCCGCCTGCACTGGGTGACCAACCTGCGCAAGAACGGGTTTGTGGTGGCTGCCGCCATCGAGCATGCCCAGGGCGGCGCGCCGTTTATCCTGGCGATCCCGGACTCGGTGTCCGGCCTGCAACGTTCCCGCGACCTGGAACTGCTGGGCCTGCAATCGAGCAATACCGCGGCCCTCGGCTTTGAAACCGTGGAGCTGAGCCGCGACTGGTTGTTGCATGAGGATGCACGCAAGTTCCTGCCGGCCGTGCGCCCGGCATTTCTGGGCTTGCAATGCGGCATGTCCATCGGCCTGGCGCGGCGCTCGCTGGCGGAGGTGGCCAATCACCTGGGCTCCAGCCGCACCGTATTGCGTGAAGAGCTGGAAGTGTTGCGTACCTCCTTGGAACAGGCGGTCAACGACCTGAAGAAAGGCCTGCTGGCCGGCCGCTTCGGCACTGAGCCGGTACCGTTGTTCCGCCTGCGCATCGCCCTTGCGGAAATCGCTGCCAGCGCTGTGCAACTGGAGCTGCAAGCCAGCGGCGGCAAGGCCTACCTGACGGCCCACGGCAGCGGTTTTGCCCGGCGCTGGCGCGAGTCGGCGTTTGTGCCGATCGTGACCCCGAGCCTGGTGCAGTTGCGCACCGAGTTGAACCGTCAGGCCAATCTATGAGCCAGGCGGTATTGCACGCCCAGGGAATTTGCCTGGGCTATGCGGGCAATTCGGTGCTGGAAGGTTTCGACCTGCAATTGCAGCCCGGCGAAGTGGTGTCGATCCTCGGCCCCAGCGGCGTTGGCAAGTCCAGCCTGCTGCGGGTGCTCGCCGGTTTGCAAGCGCCCCAGGGCGGCAGCATCCGCCTGTTGGGCGAGCCGTTGAATGGCCCGCACCCGCGGGTGGCGGTGGCGTTCCAGGACCCCAGCCTGCTGCCGTGGCTGAGCCTGGAAAAGAACGTCGCCTTCGGCCTGGACTTTGCCCGCCAGCCGCACCTCAGCCCTGAAGAACGTCGCAGCCGGGTCGACCATGCGATCCACGCCGTAGGCCTGGAACACGCCCGCCAGCAATTCCCGGCGGCGCTGTCCGGCGGCATGGCCCAGCGCACGGCGCTGGCGCGTTGCCTGGCACGCCAGCCGCAGGTATTGCTGCTGGACGAGCCCTTCGGTGCCCTGGATGAAGTGACCCGTGCCGACATGCAGCACCTGCTGCTCAAGGTCAATCGCGAGCAAGGTTCGGCGGCGGTGCTGATCACCCACGATATCGACGAAGCGCTGCTGTTGTCCGACCGGATTCTGCTACTGGGTAACCGCCCGGCGCGGACCCTCGGCGAATGGCGCATCGACTTGCCGCAACCGCGGGAAGAACAGGTGGAAGCCATCGGCACCCTGCGCATCGAAATTCTCAAAACCCTACGGCGGGCGAGCCGCACTGACCCCCAACCCCCTGAACTGCTGGAGCCTTGCCATGTGTCTGGATGACCTCACTCACTCGCGCCGTGACTTTCTCAAACTCTCGGCCGTGCTCAGTGCCGCCGGAGCCTTGCCACTGCTGAGCAGCTTGCAGGCCCGGGCGGCCAGTGAGCCGGACGCACCGGTACGCATCGGCTATTTGCCGATTACCGACGCCACGCCGTTGCTGGTGGCCCACAACAATGGCCTGTTCGAGGCCGAAGGCATCAAGGCCGAGCGCCCGGTGCTGCTGCGCAGTTGGGCGCAGGTGATCGAGGCGTTCATTTCCGGGCAGGTCAACGTGATTCACCTGCTGTCGCCGATGACCGTATGGGCGCGGTATGGCAGCAAGGTCCCGGCCAAGGTCGTGGCCTGGAACCATGTGGGTGGCTCGGGCTTGACCGTGTCGCCGGGCATTACCGACGTGAAGCAACTGGGCGGCAAGTCGGTGGCGATTCCGTTCTGGTACTCGATTCACAACGTGGTGGTGCAGCAGTTGTTCCGCGACAACGGCCTGACCCCGGTGGCCCGTGCCGCCGGCAGTGCGATTGCCGCCAACGAGGTCAACCTGATCGTGTTGCCGCCCTCGGACATGCCGCCGGCCCTGGCCAGCAAGCGCATCGACGGCTACATCGTCGCCGAGCCATTCAACGCCCTGGCGGAAAACCTCAACGTGGGCCGTGTACAGCGCTTTACCGGCGATGTGTGGCGCAACCATGCGTGCTGCGTGGTGTTCATGCACGAGCACGACCTGACCAACCGCCCGGAATGGTCGCAGAAGGTGGTGAATGCGATCGTCAAGGCCCAGGTCTGGACCCGTGACAACCGTGAAGAGGCGGTGAAGCTGCTGTCCAAGGACGGCGAGAACCGCTACACCCCGCATGCCGAACCGGTGCTGCGCAAAGTCCTGGCGCCGGCTGCCAGCGACCGTGCGGCTTACCTGGCTGACGGCGCGATCCAGCACGCCAACTGGGATGAGCATCGCATCGACTTCCAGCCGTATCCATTCCCCAGCTACACCGAGGAGCTGGTACGCCGCCTGAAAGACACGCTGATCGAGGGCGACAAGAAATTCCTCGCCGACCTGGACCCCGCGTTTGTCGCCAAGGACCTGGTGGACGACCGCTTCGTGCGCAATGCAATCGCGGCGGTGGGCGGTATGAAGACCTTCGGCTTGCCTGAGGGCTTTGAGCGAAACGAGGAGATTGGCGTTTGAACAACGGCAAAACCTTGGGGTTGCCGGGCTGGTTGCTTGGCTTGAGCGGGTTGGCGGGGTTGTTGTTGCTCTGGTGGCTGGGGGTGAAGGTCTTTGGCAGCGCGGACGGTTTGTCTGCGCGGTTTTCGCTGTCGGCGACCCTCGCCAGCCTGTGGGAGTTGCTGGGCCGCAGCGAGCTGTACCTGAACATAGCCGTGAGCCTCAAGCGGATCTTCGTCGGGCTGTTCCTGGCATTGCTGATTGGTGTACCGCTGGGCTTGCTGGTGGGTAGTTCGCGCAAGCTGGAGGCGGCGACCACGCCGGCGTTCCAGTTTCTGCGGATGATCTCGCCGCTGTCGTGGATGCCCATCGTGGTGATGTTGATGGGCGTGGGCGACCAGCCGATCTACTTCCTGCTGGCGTTCGCAGCGGTGTGGCCGATTCTGCTGAATACGGCGGCGGGTGTGCGTCAGCTCGATCCGCGCTGGTTGCAACTGAGCAAGAGCCTGAGCGCCACGCGCTGGGAAACCTTGCGCCGGGTGATTATTCCCGGGGTGATGGGGCACGTGCTGACCGGCGTGCGCCTGGCCATCGGGATCCTGTGGATCGTGCTGGTGCCGTGCGAGATGCTCGGGGTCAGTGCCGGGCTGGGTTATTACATCCTCGACACTCGCGACCGGCTGGCCTACTCGGAGCTGATGGCGATGGTGCTGCTGATCGGCTTGTTGGGGTTTGCCCTGGATGCGTTTGCGCGCTGGTTGCATCAGCGCTGGGTGCATGGAGGGTGAACACCTCATGCAAAGGCTCGGAGGCTTTCCGGGCCTTTGCGATGTGCTCAGGGTTTCACGTAGATGCGCAGGTCGCCTGGAATATCGTTGGGCTGTAATGGCCGGTTCGGGTCTGGCGCAGGGTTTTTTGCTTTAAGCCCGATGCTGCTGTGGGTCATGTTCCGGTTGTCAAAAACCCCGATGCCGATGCTTTCCGTCAGTTCCGCCAAGCCCGGAACACCTTCGGAGGTGTTCATGTGCGCGCTTCCCACTAACGCGACCCACTTTTCGGTGCCGGAGTTTGCCTGGATGGTTTCCGCAGCGTAGTAGTTGAACTCCTTGAGCCGCTTTTCAGAGTTGACGCCAGTGCGGGTGCGATCACGGGATTTGTCGTGTCTATGTCGCGTCAGGTAATAGTGATCGAGGGGTAAAAGCTCTATTCCATTGTCTTCAAATTTTTTCTTGAGTTGCTCCAGTGTTGGATTCGTGCGGCGAGTGTTGCTGTTTCCGAGCATTCCGATTCCATCATCAACGGGGCCACCGATGTAGTCGATATACCCTTCGAAGTAGACTTTTTTTACACCCTGGTTTTTTAGCGTATCGACGTTGTCGAACAGCATTTTAAAGCTGGCCATCTGCGAGTGAGACTCTCCAAACACCACGCCGTTTGATGCTTTCAATGCCTTTGTGATCAGATCGGCTGCGGGGATCGGTACGGGAACATCGGGGATTGTAGGGCGCGGCGGAAGGCCTCCGTCTTTTATCGCATCGTAATAATCCTCCATTTCCACCCGAAACTTATCCAGCGTTGCCTGGCGTGTGTCGGATTTGAAATGGGATGATTCGAGCCTGCCTTTCAAACTTTCCACGTATTGGCCCTCGGGTAACGGCTTCCTGATTGGAGGTGGGCGGTTGACGGTGTTTATCGGGTTAAACCGGTGAGTGCTCTTGCTCGAAGAGGCATAGGCGTTGGGGGAGGGCTCCAGCGTATCAGCGCTACTGAGCGCTTGCAGGGGGCTGCCGTATGGCTGGTGCTTTTGTGCGTCGAAAGCGTACCACTTGCCCTTGATCTGCACCGCGCTGCCCTCGACCGTCTGCTCGCCCATCTGGAATGAGCCGGTAGCGGCTGCGTCATATCGATTACCGGCGGCGGCGAGCTCCCGACTGTTTGCAGTGCCCTTGAGTGTTTTTAAACCCTGGGTGGCTGCGCTTGCGCCGTCGATGGCGAGTTTTCCCGCGCCGACTACCAGGTCGCCAAGTCCGCTCAGCGGATTGAGTTCCGAGAGTGCGGTAACCCCGAAAATCTTGCTCAGCTTGAGGGCTTTGCTGGCCGCGCTGCTGGCAGTGCTCAGGGTTTTTCCGACCTTCGCGGCGACGCCTGCACCTGCCGTGAGAAAGCCGAACACATCAAATGCCAGGTCAGAGAACCCATCTTTATAGTTGCCATTACTGAAGTTGACGATGGCCGACCTGAGCGGAACAAGGTCGAGAAAAAAGTTGCCGATGGTGCTGGCGACCGTCCTTCTATGCTCATCCGGCGTACTTCCGGCCGCTTGTTGCCTGAAGGTTTCCAGATCGAGCCCCTCGACGATTGAATCCGCAAGGTACTCCGCCCGGAAATTCCTGAACAGGTTGGGATTGGATCCCTCGAGCGGGTTCTCTTGCTTTATATAGTCGCGCTTGGCATCGAAGGTGGAGAACTCTTCTATTCGGGTTACTTCGTTGGCGATCTTCTGGTCCTGGCGAGTGATAATTGCGTTGCTGACTTTCCTGATGCTGCCTTTTTCGGTATCGAACTCATAGGTGGACGGCTTGTTCTGGTGTTTTGTGGTGACCAGTATTTTTTTGCTTGTATGGAAGAGGGTTTCTCCCGCGAATGGTGTCCAGCTGACTCTGTAGGATTTTTCTTTGTAGAAGTTCAGCTTTCCTAACCGCAAGTTTTCTTTGTCCTCCGGTGGAAGGTTGGCGAGGGCATTCAAGATGGAATATTTCTTGACGGTTTTATAGTCGCTTATGGTCTGGCTAATGGCTTTGTCAAAGGTGTCGGGGACTTTAAAGCCGGGGCCATGGGTAAAGGCGGCGAAGGCATCAAGATCGACGCCATGCGTTCCAGGTTTGAGCTCCCAGTCTGATGCCGTTATTTTCTCGCCTTGCATGGTCAGGTCCAGCATGGAATAAGGGCCGCGAGTGGAGATCGTCTTGTTGGCGGTTTTGTTGGGCTTGAGCAACACCTTCTCTTCAAAGGGGACGCCTTCGCCAAATTTTTCCTTGAGCAGGTCCAGCGCCATCTGCTTGCGGCTGGGCATCGGGGTGTCAAGCAAGCCGGAGGCGTGTTTCAGCTTGCCCAATTGATAGTTGAACGCGTCCATGGCGGTATCAATGTCTGGTTTTTCGTAAAGCGTGTCGTCTTTCGCCTCAAGCACCCCATTGACCACGGCCCAGTCCAACAATGCCGCAGTTTGGGCAGCTTCGGGCGCGGGCCCACTTGAGTCGGCGGCGATCATCACTTCGGCAAAACTCATGTTCGCTACGCTGCCAGGGGACCTGGCTTCGATGGCGGCCGCCGCGATGCACAGGTTGGCCCAGGCCAGGCTGCCGTAGACCACGCTGTCGGGAATATCCTTGATCAGCAACTGCGGCGCCGCCCGCATCAACAGCAGATGCGTACCCAGCGAGGCGTTGGCAGGTGAGGTTTTGCCGGTATCACTCAAGTGCTCGCGCAGGCCGGCGACGATCGCCGAGGTGGGTTTGCCCCAATATTGTTTATGTGACAGGTCGAATCCGGCCACTTTGTTGCGATGCGGTTGGGTGATGGATTCCTGATCCAGATCGAGGTTGATGGCCGCCAGTACGTGATCATTCACACTGCTATCAGTCGGAATGCTCTCCAGGTTGGTCTGCAAGGCCTCTCCCAGCGCCTGGCCTCGGGGGGAACGGATGAGGGCTTCCAGCGTTTTGGCCGGATCGCTCGAGGCGTCGCTGGAGAGCGGCAGGTCACCGTTCAGAAACTCCAGGAGCCCCCGCTGCTGGCTTGCTTGCTGAACATCCGGAGCGCCAGCGGCATGTTCTCTGGCGGCGGTGAGCAGTTCGTTCTGCTGAGGTGTGCTCAAGGGCAGGGGCCAGGACAAGGCGCCGCCCAGATTTCCCCATGGATGGGGGTGGGAACGTGTCAGCGATGTGCGCGCCAGGGTCATCAGCTCATCATGGGTGGTTGGCTCGGGCAGGCCCATAGCCTTGAGAAAGTTTGCAAGACTCACGGCGTTAGCACTATTTGGGGGGTAAGAAGAGTTGGGCGCGAGGTCCATCAGCGTGCTTCCCAGCGCAGATCGCACCACCAGAAACGGCGCGTTCGGTCCTGCCAACGTGGCGACATGAGTGAGCTGCTGCGCCAGTGCCTGCCAGTTTTTTCGGTCAGCCAGCGCGGTCTCCAAGGCTTTCGGGCCATTGGGGGGCGGTGTGTCAGCCGCGGGGTCCGGAATGTCCGTTGCGCTTTGCAATATTTCATCGGGGTATGACGGTATATCGGGGAGTGGTATCGGAGGAGGGGACGGTGGTGGGTATGCAGTGGAGGAAGGAACCGAGTTGCTGACTATCATCGTGAACACCTTTAGGCACGCTCATTCAGGAATGCGCCTTTCAGGAAAACCTCCCTGCTTCCTGGACGCTCTTGCTGAGTGTCGGAAGCAGGGGGAATGGCTCCGCCTGTAAAGTGTTCAAGATGTCAGAAAATGTACGGATGACCGATCAGCGATGGTAATACCCCGGTCCGTCTTCGCTGTAGCGATGGTCATGCCAACCGCCGCCGCCGTGGGGGAAAATAATGCAGCCGCTCATGCTCAACATGATCAGCAAGGGAATCAGCAGTGTGATTCGACGAAGCATTTCAAAATCCTCTAGGGTGCTCTCAGGTTCAATCAGGCGTTGGGCAAGCCAAAGTTTTTCATCGCCTGTAACATGAGACCCCGCCGACCCCAATCCATCCCCGCTAACAGGTATGTGCTTGGTGTGGTAGTCGATACAAAGTGGACACAATTTTTTAGCTTCAGGAACCCGTCATGACCCAAAAGCAACGTTTGAAATACTCGATTCTGATCTCCCTGCTGGTGCTGGGGACGATGTTTGGCCTGTCCTACTTGCAGAACAACGGGGTCATCAGCGAAAAGACGTTCCAGTACATCGCGATTGCGGTAGCGGTAACCGTGGTGGTGATCAACGGTGTGATGCGACGCAAGGTCAAGCCCAACCTTTGAGTCAGGCCCGGCCTTCCAGGACTTTGGCAGCCTGCTCGTGCAGGCTGTAGCTCTTGTCGGCGTTCAGGGTGATCACGCCTTCGGTGCACAGGCGCTTGAGCACCTCGCGCACGCTGAGAAACGACAACGGGATGCCCAGCTCCAGCAAATGGCTGTGCACGCCGCGCACGCCGAGGGTGCGCTGGTTGTCGGCGGCGGTCAGCAGGGCGTCGATGACCTTCAGCCGGATCAGGCTGGTGCGCAGGCCAAAGCATTTGAGCAAATGACGAATACGCTGGTTGCCATGTTCCGGCGCCTTGCCGAACGCCTGGTTGCCGGTGGCAAAACCTCCGTCATGCATGGGTGAGTGTCCTTCCGTGGGCAGTTGCGAGTTGTACATGCAGAAACTCCTTATCAGAGCCTGATCAGGAAAATGATGGCGCTCTTAGTTAATAAGACGTACGAGCTGCACAAATCATGAAGCGGGGGATGTAGAAATTTTGTCGGTAACATCCTGGAGACATACCGACCTGTCCGAATAAACGCCTGCGGCTGCTAAAATTATTCCCGGTATTTACGTCTTAACTGAGGTGTTGGCGAAGCTGTCCCTCGTCGCGGTGTTTAATTTGGCTGTGGAGTCTGCGTGATTATTTCCAACGGGTTGTTCAGGATGTGTGTGGCAGGGGCGTTGCTGGGGCTGAGTCTTTCGGCCGCGGCGCGGGTGCAGGAGCAACAGGCCACCGCCGAGATCCGTCGCACCAGCTTTGGTGTCCCGCATATCCGGGCCAACGATGAGCGTGGGCTGGGGTTCGGCATCGGTTATGCCTATGCCCAGGACAACCTGTGCCTGCTGGCCAATGAGGTGGTAACGGTCAATGGCGAGCGTGCCAGGTACTTTGGTCCCGAGCAGGCGACCCTGGAAGGGCGTAACAACCTTGCCAACGACGTGTTCTTCACCTGGCTGAACACCCCCCAGGCCGTTGCGGCATTCTGGAAGGCCCAGCCCCCGGCGATTCAGCAGCGCATTGAAGGGTATGTTGCCGGTTACAACCACTACCTCAAGGAGCGCACTGCCCAGGGTTTGCCGGCGCAGTGCCAGGCGGCCTGGGTACGGCCGATCATGGCCGAAGACCTGGTCAAGCTGACCCGCCGGCTGCTGGTGGAAGGTGGCGTCGGACAATTTGCCGAGGCCCTGGTGGGGGCCACGCCGCCCAACACCGTCGCCCAGGTGGACAGCAAGGCGTTTGAGGTCGCGGCGGCCAACCAGCAACGTTTCGCCCTGGACCGTGGCAGCAACGCGGTGGCGGTGGGGCGTGACCGTTCGTTCAACGGCCGCGGCATGCTGCTGGCCAACCCGCATTTTCCGTGGGTGGGCGGCATGCGTTTCTACGAGATGCACCTGACCATCCCCGGCCAGCTGGATGTGATGGGCGCTGCGTTGCCGGGCCTGCCGGTGATCAATATCGGCTTCAACCAGCACGTTGCGTGGACGCACACCGTTGATACGTCCAAGCACTTCACCCTGTATCGCCTGACTCTGGACCCCAAGGACCCGACTCGCTATTTGCTGGACGGCAAGTCCGTGCCCATGGATAAAACCACGATCAAGGTAGCGGTAAAAACTGCCGACGGCGGTACCCGGGAACAGTCCCGCACGGTCTACAGCTCGCAGTTCGGCCCCATCGTGCAATGGCCGGGCAAACTCGACTGGGACGCCAAATATGCCTTCAGCCTGCGGGATGCCAACCTGGGCAACGACCGTGTGCTGCAACAGTGGTACGCGATGAACCGCGCGGCGAACCTCAAGGAACTGCAAACCTCGGTACACACCCTGCAAGGTATCCCGTGGGTCAACACGGTGGCAGCGGATGACCAGGGTCAAAGCCTGTACATGAACCTGTCGGTGGTGCCGAACGTCAGCGCGAAAAAGCTCGCACAGTGCAGTGACCCACGGGTCGGGCTGCAATTCATCATGCTCGACGGCTCTCGCAGCGCCTGCGCCTGGGACGTGGACCTGCGTGCCGCCCAGGCCGGGATCTTCCCCGCCGAGCAACTGCCGCAACTGGAGCGCACCGACTACGTGCAGCACTCCAATGACTCGGCCTGGCTGGTCAACCCCAAGGCACCCTTGACCGGGTTCTCGCCCGTTATCAGCCAGGACAAGATCGGCTTGGGCCCGCGTGCGCGCTTTGCCTTGCAACGCTTGCAGGAGCTCGACAAGCAACCGATCAAGGTCGCCGACCTGCAGAACATGGTCATGGACAACCAGGTGTATCTTGCCAGCCAGGTGATGCCGGACTTGCTGAAGTTCTGCGCGGGTGCCGATGCCAGCGTGAAATCGGTGTGCGACAGCCTGAAAAACTGGGACCAGCGCGCCAACCTCGACAGCGGCCTGGGCCTGGTGCACTTCATCAACCTGGCGGAGCAACTGGCGCAAGCGCCGGACGCGTGGAAGGTGGGTTTCGATCCGGCACAACCCCTGACCACACCACGTGGGCTGGCGGTCGATCGGGCAAACGTGGCCAAGGCACTGCATGAAGCGATGCTCGCGTCAGCCGCCGACGTGGCCAAGCGCGGGCTGACGGCGGACAGCCGCTGGGGTGATATTCAGGTCTCGGGCCAGACACCGATCCACGGCGGCCCGCAAGAGCTGGGCGTTTATAACGCCATGCAAAGCGTGCCTCGGGCCGATGGCAAGCGCGAGGTAGTCAGCGGCAGCAGCTACTTGCAGATCGTGACGTTCGACGAGAAGGGGCCCAATGCCGAAGGTGTGCTGGCATTCTCCTTGTCCAGCGACCCCGCGTCGAAATACTTCAAGGACCAGACCCAGGCGTTTTCCGAGAAAAAACTCAGCCCGCTGCCGTTTACCGAACAGCAGATCAAGGCGGACCCGCAGTATCAATTGCAGGTTATCCGTGACAAGGAAGAAGCCGGGCGGTAGGGTAGCCCACCAGGAATGCCTGCCCCTTAAGAGAATATTTTTTGAAATCAAGGGGTTGCAAGCCCTGGCAAATGAGTACATAATTGCGCCCATCGAACGCACTGAAGCATTAAAAACTTCAATGTTTTCAATGAGATAGAGTAGAGGCAAGCTTCACATAGCCCACTCAAGTTTGTATGCGGTGAATGTCGGTTGTAGGGCATTGATCGTTTGAGGCCGAGTAGCAAAATGGTTATGCAGCGGATTGCAAATCCGCCTACGCCGGTTCGATTCCGACCTCGGCCTCCACTCTTAAAGCCCCGTAGATCAATGATCTACGGGGTTTTTTATTGCCTGCGATTTGAGAACGTTTCCGCAACTTTTACAATCGTTTTCGCAACCCCCTGCACTTTGAGAGGCGTTGAGGGGGGGAGTCGCAACTGGTGGGGAGAGTTTGTGACGCGTTATTTCGTGGGCTTTACGATCTCACCCACGCGCCGATAGACCCGCTTGGTCATCTCTTCGGTGCTGTGGCCGAGCAGGCGGCTGGCATGTGTAAGCTCGATCTCGCTAGCGGCCTTTGGGCGGATGTCCTTGAACTGGAACTGGCGGATCAGCACGGCCAATGCAGGGTCACCGTCGGCGCCGGCTTTGACGGCTGCTTTTTCGCGGGCTTCATCCCAGCGGTTGCGCAGCATCTGCTGGCTCATTCGCAGGCCGGATGCGTTGGTGATCAACGTCGATGTTTTAATACCGTTCAGGGCCCTGCGTTCTAGGAGGTCGCTGATAAAAGCGCTCAGCCCAGATTGCACTCCGTCGTCTTCCAATCGCAGTCGAAGCTTCTTATCGGTTTTGCCTTGTGTCACCCCTAGGAATCCGCTGTTCAAATCTGTGGTGGCCACCTTGAGCACGTCGGCGGGGCGTTGGCCACTCAGGTAGGCCAGGTCCATGGCGTCCTTTAGTTCTTGGGCTGCCTCGGTATACACGGCGTTTCACACGGTATCGCCGGCATAACACTCGGCCCACGATCGGGCGCCGGGCGCCGGTCAGAACAACCACGGCTGTCGCTGGATTCATCAGAATATCGACGGGCGCGGAGGTCATGGGTGGTCTTGACAATAACTCTGCTGTGACCCCTCTGACGCTCAAGAATAGACTAGATGCCCTTTGGGTTTCGGCAACGACTGCTGTGGCTGGGGTACTGAAACTGTCTACTCAGGCTCAAGTGAACGCGGGCATCGACAACTCTACAGCCGTTACGCCGCAAACTCTGGGTGTTCGGTTGGCAACACTGATTGTAGGCGCAACAGAGGGGGTCGCAGGTATTATTAAAGTTGCGACCAATGATGTGATGGTTGGGTTAACTAACAATTCAGACGCAGTTACCGTGGCGAAGTTAAGGCTAGGGTTCTCTTTGTTGGGAGCGGCCAATGGTTATATCGTACTCCCGGTTTGGATGGGGGGGCTCATTTTTCAATGGGGTGAGACTGCTCACACTGGCTCTGACACCAAAATTACGAGTCTACCTATGGCCTTCCCTAATGGTGTAATGAAAGCTATAGGGGGGACCTTTGCTAATGCGTCTGTCGGACCGCAAGGCATTATCAAAACTGTAAGTTTGAATCAGATTACAACGTATTCGTCGGGCGGGTATAACGTGTCTTGGTTTGTAATTGGCTGGTAATTTAGGAGGGGTGCATGTCAAGACTATATAGCAAGTCCACCGGGAATCTTTATCTAGCGGGTGTGAATAAAGATATTCCAATGATGCAATAGAAATATCCGATGAGTTGGTTTTGTTAGTAATTGGGAATCCCGCACCAGGGGAAGTTCGTGCTCATGATGAAAATGGACTTCCTTTTCTCGTGGACGCTCCGCCGCCTACGGTAGAGCAGCTCGCGTCTATCGAGCGTGCTTGGCGCGATGCGCAGTTATTGGTTACTGACGGAATTATCAATCGGCACCGAGATGAGGTGGAGAGCGGCGAAGAAACCACGTTAACGATGGAGCAATACAGGGCGCTTCAGGGTTGCCGGCAGGGGTTGCGCAGTTGGCCAGAGACGCCAATTTTTCCTGACAGTACCGGTCGCCCCGTCGCGCCCACCTGGTTGATTGAGCAACTCAGCGAGTAAGAGGCTTTTCGTTATGCAAATTACAGAGCAGCAGCTACTGCTGATCCTCCCGAACGCCGGGCGCCAAGCCGGCGTTTATCAGCAGGCAGGCTTCCCGGCCACGATTAAGTGGCCTGTTGCACCAAGTTGATCTTTTCAGAATGTCAGGCGGCCGCCATTGAGCGTAACTGGCGAGATGGCGGGCTTCCATTGAGTGATGGTGCGGTGGACCGGCACCCCGACCAGGTGGAAGCGGGCTCTACCACATATCTGACGGCAAGGCGCTCCAGGCCCAGGCGCTGCGTGATTGGCCAGAGAGCGCACCGTTCCCGGACAACATAAAGCGTCCTAACGCCCCAGACTGGTTTATCCCGCCGTCCAGCAAGCCAGCCGGTGCCGATAAGTACCGGAGCGCTTGTTTTGGCGTATGCTTCCTTCGCATCAAGAAATACCGGGTGCGGCGATCTGGTCTAGAATAAACCTGTTGCTGCAGGTTCTTATAGCTAAAGTGCATAGCTTTCGTATTTTATGTTCCTGTTTTTTGATTTTTGGGAGGGTGTAACTCGTACCAATATATTAATGGCGCCGGAGATAATCTGACAGCTAAGGATGCACGAATTCACAAGGAGAGTTTTTTGATCATCACGCTAAGATCTAGAACATTTGAGTTTGTGTTGTTTTTATCTGGATATTTTTTCTATAGGTTTCAATATGGAAGTGAAAATGAATACATATCGTTTAATCTGGGTGTTTTGCAAATCGCAGTTTCTATTTATGCCATAGTTAGATATCCGGTTAGGAGAAGGGCGCTAATTTTTGTATTGTTTTCATCTTTTTTTCTTCTTTTCTTGCAAATTGCCTACTACGCTAATTTTGTAATACCCTGGTCCGGATTGCCAGGGGATGGGGCTGAATATCTTTATGCCGCTATAAGGCTTTGGGTTTATTTGTTTTTTGTTTGTATTTATGCGCTGACTATTGCCAGGGATGATCTTTATAAGTTTTGTGATGTATTTATTTTTCTCTCAAGGTTTTCTGTGGTAATTGCGGTCGCCTCTCTGTTTGTTTTTTATACAGCAGGTGTCTCACTTCTTCTAAATACATATTTTGCAGAGCACTTGATTAGACCGCAAGCATTCTTGTCCGAGCCGTCCTCATTTGCTCCGATTGCTGCGGTATTAATGATTGTTGGGTGGTTAAGAAAATCAAAGATTGATATTGCACTTTCTCTGATCGCTCTAAGCATTACATTCTCTCCTATTTCTATCCTGACAACTTTATTGGCGATTTTTTTGTACTCCTGTTTGTACGGGATAAAAAGTACGTCAGCTAAGATATTTATATTTGTTGTTGCTGTTGTTTCTATGTCGACGCTATTCATGATGGATTGCGCGAATCTTGTTGTAAGCCTTAATGGGTTCGAAAGAACTACTGGCAGGGTTTCGTGCGGAGTTCAAGTTATTTTCGATAGCGGTCTTCGTGATCAGTTACAAGACTTATTTACAAATCAAAGACTTACATCTACATTTATGTCGATGGACCTTGCAAGGCAGTATGGCGGTATACTTCTTGGATTTGGGCTTAATTCATCATCTATTTTTATGCCGGCTTTGGTTGGGGAGGTTAGAGAGAACTCCTTGTGGATTTCGATGTTTTTGTTCTATGGAATAATCGGAGTTTTAGTATTTCTCTCGCTTGTCGTTCTTGGAATGCTTAGGGCAAGAATGGTTAATAGGGAGTTTGTTGTTTTCTATTTGTCAGTACTTGTTGCCTCTACAATAAATTCTGCCGGTGGCTTTTATCTGTATTCGTTATTGTATTTCTCAGTAATAGTTATACTTTTCGGAAGGAAGTCAAGAGAGGTAGATAGATTTCATACCCAGCAAGAAGCGCATCAAGATGATTTGACTTCTTCTACAGAATAAAAAGCGAGAGGGAATTATGGTAGGTGAAAATAAAGAAAATTATCTCTCCTGGAAGGGCTGGGATTGTGATTCCTTTGGTTCGCATAGCAAGTGGCACAGATCCTTTTTTAATTCTGAACTTAAGAGGACGGGCGTTTCAAATATTGAAAGCGTTCTAGAGATTGGGTTTGGAAATGGAGAGTTCATGTCATTCGCTGTTGATTCCGGACTTGAAACTGTAGGGGTCGAGTTAAATGATGAGCTTGTGGGCATGGCTTCATCTATGGGGTATGAGTCATATTCTAGTTTGTCCGATATTCCAAGCGGTAAAAGATTTGATGTTGTCGCAATCTTCGATGTATTAGAGCATATCGATCAGGTTGAAATTCCTGGTTTTTTAGCCGAGGTAAAAAACAAGCTAAATCCTGGCGGTGCAATATTGGCTAGGTTCCCAAATGGCGATAGTCCTCTTGGCCGAATTCATCAGCACGGAGATGTTACGCATAAGACAACTATCGGTAGCGGGAAAATTAGATATTTTGCAGATTCTGTTGGTCTTAGTGTTAGATACTGCGGTGCTCCATCAATGCCAATATTTGGATCTCCTGCTAAATACGCGATTTACAATTTATTCGCGAGACCCATAAGATGGATCTTTGATAGATTCTTTGGTTTTTTATATCTTCAAAGAGTAGACGTGACATTCTCTCCGAATTTAACAGTTGTTCTTGCCTTGGATTGATATACATAACATGGATTTGATCTCACTCAGCTGGATATTCAATAATTGATTGCCACCAAATACAAGCCCGCCAATGAGCGGGCTTTTTTTCGCCTTGAGAAAAGCATGCCGATTACGGCGCAGCAATTGCTGCAGATCCTCTCGAGCTCCGGCCGCCAAGCCGGCGTTTTTGTTCCTGTGCTGAATTCGGCCATGGCCAAGTACGGAATCGTCACTCGACTGCGCATTGCTGCGTTCATCGCCCAGGTCGGGCATGAGTCGGGGCCGTTCCGCTGGCTGAAAGAGTTGTGGGGCCCCACAGCGCAGCAGGCAGGCTACGAACGGCGCACCGATTTGGGTAATACGGTGAATGGTGATGGCTTTAAGTACCGTGGCCGAGGCCTGATCCAGATCACCGGGCGGGCCAACTACAAGTCGTGTGACGATGCCCTGGGCTTGGACCTGATCAATCAGCCCGAACTGCTCGAGCAGCCGCAATACGCCACGATGTCGGCGGCGTGGTTCTGGTCGACGCGGGGCTTAATACCCTGGCGGGTCAGGGCGACTTCGTGAAGATCACTCGCCGCATCAATGGCGGAATCAATGGACTGGAAGATCGCCAGGCGCTGTATGACAAAGCGCTGGAGGTGCTGGCATGACGACCATGCAGAAGCTGGCAGGCTTGGCGTCGCTGATCCTGCTGGCCATGGCCGTTAGCGTCGGCGCTGCCTGGAAGGTGCAGGACTGGCGGTTTGACGGGAAGCTGGCAAAGCAGGCGGGGCAATTCCAGACGGACCTTGACGCGATCGGCAATGCCGCTAGCGCCGAGGCCCGCGCCGAGCAGGACAAGCGCCTGGCCATCGAGCAGCAACTGGCCGCCTCCAACCAACAACACACCAAGGAATTATCCGATGCTCAGCGCAATCAGGCTTTGCTGCGTGACCGCCAGCTACGGCGCCCCTGGCGCTTTAAGGAAAACCACCGAGCATGACTGCACGCACCTTGCGTATCTGGTTTCTGGTCCACAAATGGACCAGCCTGATCACTACCGTTTTCCTGTTGTTGCTGTGCCTGACGGGGCTGCCACTGATCTTTCATGAAGAGATTGAGCACTACTTCGAGCCGCCGCCGCCCCTGCGCCCGCTGACCGCCGATACACCACCAATCGACTACGACACCGTCATTGCCAGTGCATTGGTGGCGCAGCCGGGGGAGGTCGTGCGTTTTGTCGGTTTCGATCCGGAAAGTCCGCTCGGTACGGTGTACACGGCAACGAGCATTATGCCGCCACCGATCGAGGGGCATTCGCAGTCGTTCGATACACGCACTGGCGAGTTATTTCCTGCGGTGCCGCCAGACGAAGGGTTCATGAACCTGATGTTGCGCCTGCATACCGATTTATTCATGGGGTTGCCCGGTTATCTGTTTCTCGGTTTCATGGGGCTGCTGTTGGTCGCGGCGCTGGTGTCCGGCGTGGTGGTGTACACACCGTTCATGCGCAAGCTGGACTTCGCCACCGTGCGCAACGGGCGCAGTTCACGCTTGAAGTGGCTGGACCTGCATAACGTGCTCGGCATCGTCACCCTCGCCTGGGTGTTGGTGGTGGGGCTGACAGGCGTCATCAATACGCTGGCATTGCCCATTTTCGACTTTTGGCAGAGTGACCAGTTGGCGCAGATGACCGCGCCCTACAAGGATGCGCCGCCGCTGGAGCGCCTCGGGTCGTTGCAAAAAGCGCTGGATACCGCGCGTAAGGCGGCGCCAGGCATGGAGCCCAGCTTCATCGCCTTTCCCGGTACTCAGTTCAGCAGCCAGCACCATTACGCAGTGTTCATGCGCGGCACCACGCCGCTCACTGCGCGATTGCTCAAGCCGGCCCTGGTGGATGCGAGTACCGGCGAGCTGACCGACATGCGTGAGATGCCGTTGTACGTGAAAACCTTGCTGGTTTCGCAGCCGCTGCATTTTGGTGATTACGGTGGTGTGCCGCTGAAGATCATCTGGACGCTGCTCGATCTCATCAGCATCGTCATCCTCGGCAGTGGGCTCTACCTGTGGCTGAGCCGTCGCAAGGTACCGTTGCAAAAACGCTTGGATGAATTGCATGCCAGCGGGCCGGAAATGGGGGGCCGATCATGAGGCGCGGACTGTGGATGATCTTTCGCTGGCCGCTGTTGCTCTTTGTTCTAAGCCTGTTCGGATTGCTCTCGGCGCTGATCGGTGACGGCGCCTATGACCTGCTTTCATGGCTCAGCCTGGGGGTGCCGTTGGGGCTGGTCGGGGTGGTTTGGCTGCGTTTGCGTTCAGCCAAACGATGATTGGCGCGATCCTCAGCGCCGTCATCAACAGCGTCAGCTTCCACTCGGTTGCAGGTCGATTTTCTCCCCGCGGCAACTCACCCACGGAGTTCGCCAGGGCATTGCATGCTCAGCGCCGCGACGAAGTCGTGAATGCCGCTGTACTGGGAAAGTCTTCCGCACATAGCCAAGCCCTCAACCTGAAACCTGAGCTTAGACGATGGTTTTCGGGTGAGACATCAGTTCGTTCAGCACACTGCGCAGCCTCTCGGCCTCGCGCGTGCTGAGTCGATCTGAAGTGGTGAGGTTGGCGATCTGCTTCCTCATCGCTGCAGCTTCGGCACCGCGCAGCCTGAGGTATCCGGCAAACTCTTCGTTCTTTGCCTGTGCTTCTGTCAGCATCGCGACCAGGCCGAAGATATCCGCCCGGGCCTTGCGCAGTTGCAGGTTCAGTTCCTGGATCTCGTTCTCGAGCAGCCGGGCGTGTTGTTTGTGCATTTCGAGAGGCGTGGGGATGCCAAGCCACCCGCAGGTGTCTTCGTCGATATTCATAGGAGGTATTTCGAGTGCTGTATGTGTATACAGTATTCGAGATTGAGTGAAGTGGAATGCTTGAGGCGACGAACTGCAGGGTTACCCGACGATCAGTCGGGCGCGGGCCTCCCACTCTTTACTATTTACCGGCGGTGATACGCGCCATGAACTGACGCGTCAGGCTGGCGATCTGCTCGGTTTTTTCATCGAGCGCGAAATGCCCCGCGTCCAGAATATGAACCTCGGCCCCCGGCACATCATCCTTGTAGCGCATCGCCCCCGGCAAAATGAACGACGGGTCGTATTTTCCCCACATGACCAACATCGGCGGTTGGTTGTCTTTCAACCATTGCTGCCATTTTGGGTAAGAGGCTACGTTGTTCTGGTAGTCCAGCAACAACGCCGACTGTATCGCCCGCTGGCCCGGACGGGATAAGGCGGCAAACTCGTCCTCCCAGGCATCAGGGTTGTAACGCTCGGGATGAGGGCTGGTGCCCAGATGGCGCTGCTTCGTGCCCTCGTACCCCGTGAACCCATCGACTTGTTCGGGATGTTCGGCGGGAGCCTTCCAGTACTTGGCGATGTTCGCCCACTTGGCACCCAGGCCTTCGTCATACGCATTGGCGTTCTGGATGATGATGCCGTGCAGTTTTTGCGGCGCGTTGAGGATCATCCGAAAGCCTACCGGGCCGCCGTAGTCCTGCATAAACAGGGTGTATTCATGGATTTGCAATTGCGTGAGCAGCTTGCTCATGGTGTCGGCCAGATGGTCAAACGTGTAGGTGTAGGTCGCGGGCGAGGGCGCGTCGCTTCTGCCGAACCCGGGGTAGTCGGGTGCGATCACGTGATACCGGTCAGCAAGCAGCGGGATCAGCGAATCCCACATGCGCGAGGACGAAGGGTAGCCATGGAGCAGCACCAGGGTCGGCGCGTCCCTGGGGCCGGCCTCGCGATAGAAAACCCTCACGCCGTCCACACTGGACCAATGATAGCCAGTGGACTCGGTGGTATAGGGGACGGACGGCACCGGTTCGCTGGCGTGTGCCGGTGCGGTCATCGAAAGAGTGGTCATAAGTGCTCCCAGCGTGCAAAAGGTGGTGATGTTCATTGAGGCCCTGAGCTCTGATTTGCGCATTTCCCGGTGAAATGCAGCTGCGATCAGAGTGAACGCATCCGGGAACTCACACCATTGGCCCAATGACCATTTTTCATTAGAATCGGGCCAATCTCGATCAGGCCCGCCCTATGAAAAAAAGTGTGAAAGTTGCAGTCATCGCTTTTAACGGCATCAGCCCCTTTCACCTTTCTGTGCCGTGCCTCGTATTTGGTAAAGATCGCCGAGTGGGGGATTCGCCCTGGTTTGAATTGGTGGTCTGCGCGGGCGAAGAGGGGGCGCTGGTTACCAACGCCGGTTTCTTGATCCACTGTGACCATGGTTTGGACCAGGTTGCAGGAGCTGACATCGTCATCATTCCCAGCTGGCGGGACGTCACCGAAAGGCCGCCGTGCGCACTCCTCGAAACGCTTCAGGCAGCCCATGAACGGGGCGCGCTGGTGGTCGGCCTGTGCCTGGGGGCGTTCGTGCTTGCCCATGCGGGCCTGCTGTGCGACAAGCGGGCAACCACGCACTGGGCGTGGGCGGCGCATCTGGCGCGAGATTTCCCACGCATTGAAGTGGACCCCAAAGTGCTCTATGTCGAGGCGCAGCAAATCCTGACCTCTGCAGGCGTGGCCGCAGGGCTCGATTGCTGTATTCATATCGTCAGGCGGATCTATGGGCGGGGGGTTGCCAACGCGTTGGCGCGTCAACTGCTGGTTTCCCCCCATCGCGACGGAGGCCAGGCCCAGTTCATCAGCCAGCCTGTTCCTCAAGGCGCAAGCGACCAGCGTCTCGGCCAGTTGCTGGACTGGCTTCGGGCAAACCTGGGACAACCGTTGTCAATCGATCAGGTGGCGACGAGGCTGGCGATGAGTCGACGCAGTTTCACCCGGCACTTCAAGCAACTGACCGGCTCGACGTTTGGCAAGTGGCTCACGAATGAGCGAATCAAGGCCGTCCAATTGCAACTTGAAACAACCGACCACAGCGTCGAGACGATCGCTGATGCCTGCGGGTTTGGTACAAGCCTGTCTTTGCGTCAGCACTTTTTGTCGATCGTGGGCGTGAGCCCCACAACCTACCGGAAGTCTTATCATCGATAGGGAGGTACCTGTAATTTCCGGTTCCGATACCCGTTCGCTGACGTGCAGCGACGGAGCGAAAACTGGCCAGTGACTCCTGCGGGTACAAGGCCGAAAAGCTCTCCAGGCAACCGCCTGCAAGTGAAAGCGATTTGGCCTCGGGCTGGCAGTTTCCTCCTGACTGACTAACCTTCTACGCATCGGCCATCCTTGTACAAGTGTCAAGGGTCCACCTCAGGGACCTGAATCGGCGCGCTGGGTTGGCAAGTCATAAGGAGAGCTTCATGAATGGACTTATCTCAAGAGTCTTACTGGCGTTGACGACACTGGCCTGGGTGTCCGGCTCCCAGGCCGCGACCACCGTCACCGGTCAAATCAGTGCGTCGCTGATATTGATCAACAGTTGCCTGGTCAACGGCGTGGGAGGCACCACAGGCTTGAATTTCGGTGCGTTGAACTTTGGTACGGCCAACACCCTGTATACCGAGGCTGATGGGCAAGTGCTGGGCGGCGGCGGGGCGCCTTTGTCTATTCAATGCTCGGCGGGTACTTCGCCGGTATTGACCATCACGTCCGGCGCCAATGATGGCAAATCCACCGGTGGAACGCGTGCCCTGGCAGACGGTGCCGGCCACTTTGCGCCCTATGACATCTACACCGACGCCGCCCACACGCAAATTCTTGCCAACAACGGCACTATCAATCTGGCGGCCAGCACCGGGGTTGCGCAAACCGTGAATATTTACGGTAAATCCCCAGGCAAGGTGGGTTTGCCGGCCGGCACTTATACCGACACGATTGCGGTCACGCTGACGTTTTGAATATGAGGTATATCGCTTGCGGCAATCTTCGGATGCCAAGGGAAATAATTTATTTGCTGTTCCATTTTGAACTCCGTCTTCCATTTTTGAGCGGGAGACGGCATAGATTTATTGATTTTTAAATTGATCTCTACCTGTATCGCATTCACACCCCTAAAGACATCTACGGGATGACAGGAGTTGGATGATCAGGTGCATGCATCATGTTAATATCGCCACCCCTCGTGACCGAGGGGCCTCTGGCGGGCAGGCTGGTCGAGAGAAAATCCCCTTGTTTCCTGAGATTTATAGCTTGATGTGCCATTTTTAACGTCCATGGCATGATTTCATGGGCGTTAATCAGCCGATATCCATTTTTCCATTTAAAGCTGCGCTTGCTATGGCAGTAGTTCAGAAACTATACGCCTCAAAAGGAAGAGTCATGGCCGTACCACGCATTATTTTCCCAATAGCCATTGCTGTTGTCGTGCTCGGAGCCGGCACGCTGATCTATCAGGGCCTCAACGGCACAAGCAGCTCGCTGAGCTGCGCAGATGATTTCTCGCAAGCCACGGTTATCGAGGGTGTTAAAGGTACAGTTGCCGGCGACACTACACTAGCCACCAGCCAGGCTGGTGAGTCTGGACATATTCCTTTTGCCAAGCCTTACCATTCGGTCTGGTGCAAATGGACTTCCCCAGAAGATGCAAGCTTCACATTTGATACCACAGGCTCAAAATTCGACACCGTGCTTGCCGTTTATAAAAGCACGAGCCTGAATTCGATGCCGGTGGCCGGCACGAACAATAACCAGTCGGAAAATGATGTAACCAGTGCTGTGACTTTTTCAGCCAAGAAGGGTGAAACCTATTCGATTGCCGTCGATGGGTTTGAAGGTGCTTACGGTAAGTACATCCTCAACTGGGCCAAGAAATAAGCGAACATGGCAGCTGTCGGCGGCCATTGGCTAAGGTGAAGGGGGACGACAATCCTCCACACCAGAAAACCCCGTAGATTAACGTCTACGGGGTTTTTTATTGTCTGCCGGTAAGTACGATGGGCGAAAAAACCGCAATCGCGGGCCTTCTCGCAGGGCAGCCCGACTTACTTGAACAAGCCGCCAATTGCGTTGATCGCATCCGCAGCCTTGTTCACGTTTTGCTGGCGCTGAGGGTTAGTGTCCACTTGTGCCTGAGTGTTGTAGGTACTGTTGCTGCAGCTCTTGTTGGTTTGTGTCAGTGCTGCCTGGAACGCGGTCGCGCGCAACGTATCGCCCTTGGCATTGGCCGCATTGATATTGGTCTGCAGGTCGCGGATCTGTTGCTGGCAGGAGGCACTGTTGGCGTTGACGGTGTTGTTGCTGTTGCCGGCACCCCCCAAGGCAGATGACAGGGCACCGGTGAGGGCAGACAGGTCGGCGGCGTGGGCGGTCAAAGTGAACAGGCTGAACAGGGCGGCGGCTGGGGCGAGTTTGGAAAGACGCATGGCAAACCTCAATGTTTTATTGCCTGCGCATCTCCGGGGGCCCGAGCAGGCGCAGAACAATATCCGTATAGAGGTGAGCGCTCGGGTGGGGCGAAATATATTTGGTCAAATTTTGACCTTCAACCGTGAAACTCCATAAATGTGAGTTGTTTCACGTTGTTTGTCTGGCATTGACGACGTATCAAGGTGAGGGCACGAGCCCGAGTGATTCGCGATGCAAGCTGAAACGCCTGGGTGCTTCACTTGGCGCAACAAATACCCGATAGCTTCACCAGCAGTGTCAGCGCGACGATTGCCCAGCCAAAGTTGAGTGCGACAAACATCCATTCCGGCGGATTTGTACCCAGGGAAATCGTCGAGGTAATCGTCAAGAAAACCATCAAAAGACCAATTGGGAGCCAGAACCAGAGGTGTTTCTGGCGCTGGCACACCTCTATGTGCAGCGGGCTATCTTCATGGAGCGTCATGTGTTGTCGGCCTCGGTAACCTGCTGCTTCCCTGCCGATGTTCAGCTCAAGAGCGCTATCCTGAGCAATGAGTCCAGGTGATGCAAGGCTCATTCGCCGTTAGTGTCCATCAATCAGGCGAAGTGCCAGTTCGGCACTGAAGGTGCCTGCCGCCGGGCCTTCATGACAATCGGTTTTCGTCGAAGACGCACCGTCTGAATTGCCCGGGAGTTTGATCCATAGGGCAACCAACCGTGGCGAAAGCACTTGCGGTGGCATGCCCAGTCTGCGCCCGACCGGGTTGCACCAGTCTCCAGGATTCGCACCATTGCCGTTGCGGCTGGTATCCACCGCCACGGCTTTTGTATAGGCGTATTCGCTTAACAACCTGGCATTGATGGCATCACCATAACTGCGCACCTGGGCGAGGGTGTAGAAGTTGGCGATATTCAGGGCAAACCCCCGAATCTGTTTCACCCCGGCTGCATTCAACGCATCGGCCATGGCGCCTGGGGATTTCCAGCCTGGATTGCCAGCGTCCAGATAAACATCGACATGGCGTGCGCGCTGGTTGAACCCCGATACGGCGTAATTGATTAGCCCCAGCCGCTCGGCGCGCTTGTCCTTGTCCAGGCACTGCAGGTCTGCCAGTGCGTCCGGCTCCAAGATAACCAGCGCCGGCTGGTCTCCAATGCCTTTGATCAGTTGGTCTATCCAGCCCCGGTACTCCGCCGCTGCCGGTGCGCCACCCTTCGAGGCGCCACCGCTGCAGTCGCGGTGGGGCAGGTTATAGGCCACCAAAATCGGTGTTTTATCAGCACTGGCGGCAGCGGTTACATAGCGATTGACGCGCTCGGCCAGCGTTCCTATGGCCTGGCTGGTGCCGGTCAGCCACAGGGCACTGGGCACCTCGGCAATGGTTGAGCGGATGCTTGCAGTGGCAGGCGTATCGGGGTGCTGCTGGACCCACTGTGCGGCGGTGGACTGCGGGTTGACGTAGAACCCATCACTCGCCTGGGCAGCAGGCAGCATCGACAAGCAGATAAAGCCGGCGGCAAGGGTGGCGATCTTTAGCACGCTCTACACCAGTAAGAGGGGCGGGTGGCCAAGGTAAGTCGGCTCGCCGCTGACGTCACGTGAAGCTGCATGAAGCTTGCCGGCTAGCCGCGTAGACCGTGCCCATGGCATGCTCCCACGCTCAGCATCCAGTCAAGGAAGAACGATGTCGACCTATGTAATCACCGTCCCTTGCTTTGCGCAGATGTTGCGCTCGCTCAAGGGGCTTTTGTCCAAAGGCGAGGCGCATGCCGGCGAGTTGGGCTATGACCCGCGAAACCTGCTGAGCGCGCGGCTGGCGCCCGACATGCACACCCTCGCAACGCAAATCCGGTTTGTGTGCACCCAGGCCCAGGAATCGGTCCAGCGTCTCACCCATCAACCGCTGCCGGTTCTGAGCACACCCGCAACCCTGAGCGAGGCACGTGGGTTGATCGAGCAAACCCTGCAAGCCCTTGCCTCGGCAGATCGCGAACTCATCGACAGCAGCGAGCGCGCTATCTCGATAGAACTTCCCGACGGTACTATTTTCGACATGACTGCCTACGAATACGCGGTCAATTGGGCCATTCCACAGTTCTATTTTCACCTGATGACCGCCTATAACATCCTTCGCCATAACGGTGTGCCGCTCGGCAAGGCCGATTACGTGCCGCATATGTTCGCCTTCGTGCGCACGCAATAGGTAGCCACCCGAATGAATAGACCCCGCTCCTGCGCATAAGCGTATGGTGGGTGTTAAACACGTTTATTGAGGTACCCGCCATGGACGATAAACTCGGCACCCGCCTGAAAGAGGAACGCAAGATCCTGGGGCTCTCCCAACAGGAGTTTGGTGCGATTGGCGGTGTGGGTGCGAATGCTCAGGTGCACTACGAAAGTGGCGCGCGGGCGCCCAAGTCCGATTACCTGATTGCCATCCGGCATAAAGGCGTGGACGTGCTTTACGTGTTGACGGGGGAAAGGGCGGTTATCAACCAGGCCACCCTGAGTGACAAGGAGACGTTGATCATCAACCACTACCGCACGCTGGACGGGCTGGATCAGGATGCGATTGCGCAGATCACTTCCTCGTTGTCTGACAGCTAGCAACGAGGAAGTCCCGGATTTGCTTCGCGCCAGGCTAGAAGCTGTCGGTCGTCCTGAAGCTGCCGCCGCCTGTACTGCCTGACGTCGAAAAGCTGGCCGTGTTGTTATTGCTGCTTTCGACGGTGGCGACGCCAAGGACGACAGGGCTGATCGATGCGCTGACATAGCCTCGCGTCGCCCCTGCCGCTACCTGACTACGGCGCACGATTTTAAGGCCCCGGCTAAGCACATCCACAACCTGGCCAAGGGTTGCACCCTGGGTCATGTAGCTCTCTACCAGACGCTCGAAGTCAGTCGACAGGTCAAAATAAACATCGCGGCCGGTAAACGCATCGTTGCGAACTTTGCGCTCCAGGTCTTTGGCACGCTGGTAGCTGTTCTGGTGTACCACGGCCTCTTCCTGGGTATCCGCCAGTTGCTGTACCACCGCTTTCAAGCGCAGGTTCAGGGTTTGCAGTTGCTCGACGATCAGGTCGTCGGCGTCGTCCGGGGTGTGGCTGGCCAGGTCGATCAATTCGCCGATGCTGCGGGTTTTCAACTGGTCAGTGAGCAACTGGCGTGCGCGCTGGTACTGCGGGTCTTCGTTGCGTGAGTAGCTGCCGAGTTTTTCCTGGATGGCATTGGCCTGGCGCTTGGCGTTGTCGACTACGCGTTGCAGGGTGTCGAGCTCGGGTTGAATTGCGGCCTGTCCCAACTGGTCACGTGCCTGAGCCAGTTGCGCATCGACGCTGGCACTCAAGGTGCTGATCAGGGCGATGCGCTCGGCCTGCAAGGCCTCGTTTCGCTCACCAAGGGCGATCAGGCTCAGCTCGTTCTTGCGGTTGGCGAGGTAGTTCACCTTAGTCGCCAGCCAGTTGTCCATCCAGCGGTTCAGGCGGTTGCGCTGGTATTGGTCGGTGCCGAAGGCGTGTCCGCGCAAGTAGACGTAGACCAGGTTGGTATCAAAGGTCGGACGCTTCAGTGTGCATTCCTGGCGCAAGTCTTCATAACCGCTGACGTGTTCTCGGTGGGCGGCCTGGGCCAGGTCCAGTTGCTCGACCTGGCGGGCGTAGTCGGGGTTTTGTTCCAGGGATTGCCGGGCTTGCTGGTCGAGGGTGTCGGCTCGCGCTTGCAGTTTTTCCTTGCCCGCCAGCGCCTGGGCCACGGTCTGCTCAGCGTCGCGCAGTTGCTGGTGGAGCTGGTCCTGGGACTGTTGGCGCAGGTTCAGGGCGGCGGCGACTTGCTCGTTCTGCGTGTTGCCCTGGTTCAGGTGCAGGGCCGCGATTTTACCCAGGCGCTGGGTAATGTCCTGCTCCAGCGCCAGTTGCTCGCCGAGCAGTTCAGACAGGTGTTGCTCGGCCGTGCGAATCCTCAGCTCGGCGTTGCGGGAGTTACGTTCGGTGATGCCGATCAGGGTGTCAGGCGTCATGTCTTCACCACTCCAATATCGTTTCGAGCGGGTCGGTGGTCCGTTGGCTCAAGTAGGTGACTTCCATCCTGCCGGCTGGCTTGCGGCCGATCACACGGTTGGTCAGGTGGCCGTCGTCGAGTTTGTCGGCCTTGACCTTCAGGTATTCGGCCTGCGGTACCCGCACAGCGAACTGGCTGGCCCACGCGCCGGTGCCGGTCTCACTGCTGACGGTGGGCAGTAGAACCGGCCTGTCCGACAGGTCGACGGCTTCGACAACCAAATACCAGCTCTTGCCCTGGGTCGAACCAGGATTGGAATTACACAGCGCCTTGTCGTAGCAGCGCTCGACACCGGACGGCGTGCCGGGCCGGTCGACAACCCGAATGGTCACCTCCTTGGGGATCAGTTCGGTGTTGGCACGCAGGGCCCTGAGTTGGCCGCCGGCTTTTTCGATTTCGAATTTCCCGATGAGGTCTTTGATCATGACCAATTCGGCCTGCATGCCCCGCGTCGCTTTACTGTCGGCGGCGGGCAGGTGAATGTCGGCGACTTTGCGGGTCAACTCGTTGAGCTGGTCGGTCATCGGCTGGACTGCCTTGACCTTGGCTAAAAACGCCTCCAGCACGCCGATCTGCTCACTGGCGTAATCGACCCCGGAGGTATCGACCATGGCCAGGGCATGTTCGGCCTTGGTATTCAGTCGGGGCAAGGCACTGAACAGGTCGCCGCCCTCAATATAGGCCGGGTCCTGTTGCACGGCGCTCAAGCGAGCCTTCAGGTGGGCGATGTCTGATTGTTTTTGTGCCGCGTTCGTCTCGACGGCGATGGCCGCTCTTTGAGCCTCTTGGATCTCGTGTCTGGCGACCATCACCCGGCTGCATTGCACCACCAGCAAGGTGACCGCAATGAGCTGGATGACGAGTATGCCGCGATGCCGCCTGAGCAATACTTTGCTCCAGAAGCGGTCAAGCGCACTCAGTTCCGGGGCCTCGAACACCAGGCGTTTGGAAAAGAATTCGCGCACGCCCTGATCGATCTGCGCTTCGGTAAATTGAATGCCGTTGTTCTGGTAATACTCGCGGATGCGCGCCGCCACTTCTGCGCGGCGTTGGGGCAGGCTCAAGTCCTTTTCCACCGCCATCTGCTGGTGGCGCAGTTGATCCACCAGCGCCATCGCGCCGAGTTGCTCGGAGAGAAGAATGTCGCTCATCAAGCGGCCTTGGTCAGCAATGCGGCGAACTTGCGTTTGGCCTCTTCGACGGCTTCGGCGATGTCACGGGATGCGTTGCTGGATTCAGCGCGGTAGGTTTCCGTCAGGCCGTGCATGTCCGTCTGGAAACTCAGGGTGGCGTCGGCCAGGGCGCGCACCGAGTCGACCTTGATGGTGGAGCCATAGCTGGCCTTGACCGCTGCTTCCAATTGGGTGTTGCCGGTGCTGCTCAGGGCTTCAAGGCCCTTGCTGATGCCGTCGGTGGTGGCATTCAGCGTGTTGGTGGCTTCGGCCAGTCCACTGTTGCTGGTGAACGACACCGCGAGGCCGGTCAACACCACTTCGTTGGTAGAGAAGAACGAGACCATGCGCTGGTACTGGCGCTCCTTGATCACATGCACCTGGTTGATCCGGGCGAAGACCATTTCGGCCGTGTTGTAGCCGACCTTCAGGTCATCGGCGATGTCCTTGACGATCTGGTAGCGCTTGTCTTCGTCCTGCAGCGCGCGTACGGCTTCGTCACGGCGCAATTCCAAGGCCGCGCGCTCGGCCGGCGCCAGGGTTTCGGCAGCCGTGACTTGGGCGTTGGCCTCGTTTAACGCCTGGGTACGCTGCTCCAGGACCTGGCCGGCCAGGGCGAGCACTTGTTGGGCATCGACCTCGGCCGCTTTCATGGCCATGCGAAAATCCAGGTAGGCTTCCAGAATCACCGTTTCCCGGGAGATCTGGTCATTGGCCGACTTGCACACCTGCAGGTAGTTTTCACGGATCTCGCTGAAGCGGCTGGGGATCGAGCCACGACGCAGGTTCATCCAGCTCAGCTTGAGCTTCTCCAGCGTATCCAGGCGCCCGTCATCCATCCAGCCGGCCATGGCGGCCGCGTCTTCGCGGATTGAGGTGAAGCTCTGGGTGATGTCCATGAAGCGTGTGGAGATATCCATGCCGGCAATCTGCTCGCGAACCACGCTGTTGAAGGTGGTCGACTGTTGCAGCACGGCAGCGATAGCGGTGACTTTGGCGGTGTCGTACTGGGCCACGCGGTCCAGCAATACCAGTACCGGTGCATCTGGAACCGGCTGCAGAAGATTGATGCCCAGGGTCCGCAGGCCCGTCAGCGCGCGGTCGAGGTAGTTGCTCATCGAGTGTCCTTTCAGGATGTGTTCAGCACAGTGTGCAGAGAAGGGCGCAAGTATACCGATCAATGAAGGCAAACCAATGGCAGTTTGGTTGGAGGGCGCTTATTGGCGAGCCTGGCGAAGTGTATGACCGTATCTACCGCTAGCTGTACGGGGCGCAGGCTGGCGCAACGTTCTACTGTCACGGCCACAGTACTCGTTCGGATGTCGCGCCATGCTCATGTCTTCAAGCCTGCTTTCAGCTTTCGCGTTGTTCGCCTTTGTGTCCTCAATCACCCCTGGTCCCAATAACACCATGTTGCTGGCGTCCGGGGTGAACTTCGGTTTTATTCGCTCGATTCCCCATGCACTGGGGATCAGCATTGGCTTCATGTTGTTGGTGATCGCCGTGGGCCTGGGCCTGGGAGAAGTGTTCAAGGCGTTGCCGTGGGCCTACACCGTATTGCGTTATGTGGGGGCGGCGTATTTGCTGTACCTCGCCTGGAAAATCGCAACGTCCAGCGCGATGTCCGATGACACCGATAACAAGCGCAAACCCATGACGTTTCTTGGCGCGGCGGCCTTCCAGTGGGTCAACCCCAAGGCCTGGGTCATGGCGCTGGGCGCGATCACCACCTACACGCCTGCCGAGGGTTATGTCACCAACGTGCTGTTGATTGCTGCGGTGTTTGCCTTGGTAAACCTGCCCAGCGTTTGCGTATGGGCCGGCTGTGGCAGCGGCTTGCGCAATGTACTGCGCGAGCCACGCTGGTTGCGGGTGTTCAACTGGTCGATGGCGGCGCTGTTGGTGCTGTCGTTGTATCCGATGTTTTTTGCCGGCTGACACGCCCTCTGACCTCCAGCGGGTTGCGTCAGCAGGCCATGGATCCTAGACCGGTGAGATGGTGGCCAGCAGACCAATTGCGATGGTCAGCGCAAGAAAACCGAACAGGAAAAATGCCATCTTAGCCATAAGGCCTCCGAAATGAACGGGCCGGCAGGACGGTTCCTGCCGGGCTCCACGGGCGTGTCGGGAGTGGGAGTATTGTCAGGGCAGGGCGGTTTTCGATACAGGGGCAGATGCAGAAGAAAAAAGCGTATCAGATGGGCCGGGGCGCTGCAGGAGCAGGAAAGCCGGGGATGATCATTTTGAGGTATCAGGGAATAAACAGCGGCTCAGTAACGTGTGGGCGGGACTGCTGAAGGAACTAACCTTTTGCGTGGAGTATCGTATCCACGATTTTCGTGGGAGGTTGAAGGCGAACTGCGTCGTGCGTGGCTATTCTCAAGCGGCGCTGGGAGGGTTCCTTGAAGTGATTTCATCGGGGCGAGTAGGCAAATGGGCAAGACATTGGCTGCGCTGTCGTTTTTGATGACCCTGGTTTGGGTTTCAGTGGTTATTGCGGTAATGACTTATTTTTCCTGATGCACGTGGGGCACGGGTGCGGCACCTGGTGAAGCGGTCGGTATCGCCATTGCCCACTCCCGCCTGCAAAATCTGTAGATGACTGATCTGGCGAGCTTTTTTGTTTGCCAGGGCGCCGCTTGATTGTTTGAAAAAGCCCGCACCCGACCTTGCATCGAGGGGGCTGGATCTATATATTCCCTAGCCTGCTGCAACGCTCAAGGGCTTTTAACGCTGCTTGGCCTGCTGCATAGCGCTACCGCCCGAATGGCGAAACTGGTAGACGCATGGGACTTAAAATCCCCCGCTCGTAAGGGCGTGCCGGTTCGATTCCGGCTTCGGGCACCATCTAAAACCAAGGGTTTGCGGGCGAAAGCTGATGCAAGCCCTTGTTTGTTTCCGGTCGGTAATAAAACAACTGGCCCGCAAATCACTTCGTTGGTGAGACTTTCTTGCCTTTGCGGTTGCGGATGTACTGCTCGGTCATCACGACGGTGGTATGGGGCGGAAAAAGTGCTGGTTCCTGATCCAGGCAACCAGCTCATCCTTCGTCATTTCATCGAGAACATCTTTAGCCACCGAGTTTTTCATGCGTGCATACCTCGCCCGCCGCTCACCGGGAGGCATGTAGGTGTATGGCCCGGTGTCGCCGTCGAACGGCTCGACGATGTGGATAGCGACGCCCAAGCGCTTGGTAGCTGTAGGCGATTGGCCTGGGCTTGTAACCGATCGGCGCCGCTTCTTCGATCTGGCCGCCGCTGGCCAGGAACTGGGCGATCTGGGCTGCCAGTTCAGCCGAGGGCGGGCACCGAATTGATATCTAATTGCCATCATTCCGATACAATCGCGCCCGGCTGAGCATCAGCTATGCCAATGAAGGCGCAACGGAGTGATGGTATGAAGATGGGGAAGGTGGCGGGAGCCACACTACTTGCAGCAATGACGTTCCTGGGCGGCTGCGCGAGTATCGTGAGCGATAGCAAGCCAAAGGTTGGGCTGTACAGCCTGCCTACAAATGCCAACTATGTAATCAAAGACAGCAAGGGCAGCGTGCTACTGAAGGGGGTTACGCCCGGCACGGCACTTTTGGAGACGAGCCGAGGCTACTTTCAAAGCCAAAGCTATACAGTCACCTTCCAAAAGGACGGTTACACCGAGACGACAGTTCCCCTGAAATCTACAGTGAGCGGCTGGTATTGGGGGAACCTGCTGATTGGCGGTTTGATCGGTATGCTGATCGTAGATCCGCTGACAGGCGCCATGTACACATTGCCAGAAGACGCGACAGGAAACCTTTCTGCTGTTGCATTACCTCAAGCCTCGCTGCTACCAATGCCTAGCGCTCCACAGTAAATACGATCTCAAAAAAAGCCCGCACATAGTCGGGCTTCTTGGTCTTAGATAAGGCACCTGAGAGGAGAGCGCTATACCCTTAGGCCCAGCCTCTCACACTTCATTCTAGCCATGGTGTTGTTTCGCGCAGGATTGGTAGTTTGTCGCTAGTTGTCGCCGCGAGGCAGGAACATTCATAGCACTTGTCTGTCATAGCCCCCGTAGATACTTTCGCATTGACCACCACGCAGACGGCATACCCGAATCTGCGCCCGAGGAAGCCGGCATAGGCTTGTATCGGTTCGCTCAAGTAACGTTACTTATTTGCCTCTTGATCTGGCTGGTTCTGTGCCAGGTTTGCCTGGATCGTTTCTTTATAATCGAATGGATAAAGGCCGAATAGCATGAGTGATTGAGGGAACGGCAGTGTTGATCATCAAGGGCTTAATCAGAATGGAGCGGTTATGACACGAGCATGGAAGATTTCAGCATTTCTCTGGTTGGGGCTCCTCAGCTCCTGCACGATGACAGGGCCAAAATTCACGCCACTTGAAAACGTGGATTCTCAATATGGTGTTCTCTATGTCTACCGGCCCAGTAATTACGATATGGGCCTAATGACCGCCTTGATTTCTTTGGACGGAAAGCAGATAGCATCTCTAGAGAACGGCGGTTATGTAGCCGTGCCTGTTGCGCCAGGTGAGCACACGATCACCCAGAAATGGAAGGCCGGAATCTTGGGCAATTCCGATCTTGAGGGCGGTACCACGACCACTGTCGTCGATGTTAAACGCTCAGATGCCTCCTACGTTAGCCTCACATCCAATAGCACGAGAGTGCAGGCAAAACGATTCAATGCCGTCGCTGTTGACCTGCAGTGGCAGCTCAATAAAGTGTCTGCAGATCAGGCATTGCCCGAGATTTCTCAATGTAGAAAGGTTGAGGCGATCTAGCCCGACGGCGGGCGATATCTAGGTAAGCGGATGGGCCCGCACTTTGGCGGGCGACTAATGTGTAACGGAATTCGATTATCGGTTTCTACACCTTAGTCAGCGAGCCTTCAAGGCGGTACAGCTCGAGGGTGGGGGTTGTGTAGAAAGAGAGCGAAGTCTCGGCCGCAAAGTCGTCGATGTGAACTACGGTCGAACCATCAGCTTCTTGCCAGGTAATCACGAAAGCAGTTGGTGAGATAGCCTTCCATTCGTAGTTGACCTTTCCTTTAGCGCCCTTGAGATCGCCGCCGATGATTTCATAGCTGAGACTTTGGCCATCCTCAGCATAAATGTTGAGCGCGGTTAAACCGTTGTAACGCACTTCAAACGTTTTGCCGGCGAATGGAGGTTTGGTTGCTGAAGTCGACATGAGGCAGGATCTTCCAGAGATTGGTGATCGCGCATCATGGGCCTGCCCAGTGCTCTCTAAACAGGGAGGTAAACACAAAACATATTTGACCTAAAGAGACGAATTCAAGGGCTTTCGATATCCTCTAACGACGCGCCTATTCGGTCTTGCTTCGTGTTAGTAATCCTGCGTTGACCTCATGCGCACTGAATCGCCGCTGATTTTCTCTGTTGCAGATGCACCGCCCGGTCATCGCAACAGTACTGCGCTGCCTCAACCTCAGTTCTTCGCCCGGCTCAATAGAAATTCGTACCGACGCTTCTCGATAAAGATCGAATAACGTAATCCTCCGTCGCCGCTCGGCTGAAGAATGCTGTGGGTCTTGGATTTATGGAAAGGGTGGCTGTAAAGAGAGGGAAGGTCTGAATAGGCATAGCTTTCAAAATGCAGTTCGTCGCCTACCCAATGCACCTCGTTGTACAGGAAGTGCCAGTTTTTGCTGGAAGCCATGTAGAGGTAGGCACTGCCGTTGGGACCCATGATGACTTCTACCTCCAGCTCACCTTTGTCATTTGCCCACTTGCCAATATATCGCTCCATACCGGAGTGGGCTGGTATCCCGGGATCCGCTACAAAATCACTGGCCTTGAAAGGGGTTTTGCGCGCAGCTTCAGCGGCGGCGTTTGGATAAAGGGCACACAGCGGTGCGACGTTACTGACTTTTACGTAGTTGAAGGTCAGGCTCGTATCCGAAACATCCATGCTCAGCGTCATGGTCTGCGGGTCGAATGCCAGGACCTTCAGGTCGAAGTTGTCTGAAGGTGATTTGAGATGGATGACCTTTCCATCGTCGGACACCTTGAAGTCGCTCACTTCCTTTTCCTGGTGCTTCCCGGGTTCAGCGCAGTTGAATGGATGCAATGTGGCTTTGGCATCAGCGCTGTATTCGACCACGTTGGCAATTCCGTTGCGCAGAGGAACCATGGCCCAGATGCCAACTACGTTATCTTGAGTCGCCAGCGCGTGCGTCGAAGGCTTGGCGCCATGGTTGGCACACCCGGTCATCATCAAGGTGGCCAGGGAAATTGTCAGAACGTTGATCCGCATCGGGCTTATCCATAAGAGTGTTCGCATTGATCCATCTGTCGCGGTTGGCGAACTTCTGGCAGGCAAGCATCATAAGGGATCGTTACGCCACAGTGCAGACCCAGAGGTGATTCTGCCGATAGGGCGCGCGGGTGAAGTGAACATCTGAAACCAGATGCATGCCTCGCTCTTGCAGGGCTTCGGTCAGTTGTACGAGTGTCTCTGCCTGGATAGTCATTGCTGTTACCTCGTCAGATTTACTGCGTTCATAATTCTTGACCGGCGGGGCAACTGGCTAATTCAAATTTTCTACAACGTTGATTGACGTGTGGTTGCTTCAGTTCTTTTGGTCCCGATCCCAGGATAAGTGCTACCTGAAAATACGCGGGCAGTGGTGCTCACGCACTCGAGGTGACCTACAGTGAAACATCGCGCCGGTATGACATGAGGAGATCCTATGTCCACTTTCAAGCTGACTTCGCGCATCTTCAGTACGCCCCGTCACACAACGCATTATCTGGAGTCGGGACCTGCCGATGGGGCATTGATGATGTTCCTGCATGGTTGGCCCGAACTCGGTTTGATCTGGCGTGCACAGATGGAAGCGTTCGCTGCCCAAGGCTGGCACTGCGTCGCACCCGATATGCGCGGCTATGGCGGCTCTTCGGCGCCGGCCGCGATCAATGCGTACACGATTGAAAACATCGTGGCAGACATGACGGAGCTGCATGACCATCTCGGTGGAACGCCCGCCATCTGGGTGGGCCACGATTGGGGCAGCGTCGTGGCCGGTGAACTGGTCGCCCATGAACCTTGGCGCAGCCGCGGCGTTGTGCTGGTTTCGGTTCCGTACTTTCCTTCCACGAACGCGCTGGCGACGCTCATACCGCTGGTTGACCGAGGGATTTACCCGGTCGACCAGTATCCAGACGGCCAATGGGACTATTACCGCTACTACAACACGCATTTTGCGTCCGCCGTGGCTGATCTTGACGCGGACAAAGCAGCATCGCTGGCGTCGATTTATCGAAGAGGCGACCCTGCAAGCATCGCCAGGGTCGCCTCCAATGCCGAAGTGACCCGCAAAGGCGGGCGGTTTGGCGAAGCGCACCGAGCTCCCCCGACCCCACCAGACTCGGCGCTCTGGCCCGAGAAGGACTTCGCGGCACTGGTGCGCACGTTCGAGGAGCATGGTTTCCGCACGCCCTGCGCGTGGTATCTGAACGACGATGCCAACATCGAATACGCCCATCGCGCACCCAATGGCGGCCGCCTGTCCATGCCCGTCCTGTTTGTGAACGGTGATTACGACCCGATGAATACCATCAACGGCAATCAGTTGGGCGATCCAATGCGCGCGGCCTGCGCAGACCTCACAGTGACGAGCCTGCCTGGCGGGCATTGGCTGCCGGTGGAGTGCAAGACTGAACTCGTTGCGGCCATAAGTCGCTGGCTGATGCTCGCGAAATTCGTGCCCCATCAGTAAGCCCGGATCACACCTTGGGATGGGTGAGTCGGGGACCGGCACGCGTGCCGATAGTCTGCGTCGTGGCTTGTGATCAACTGCGTTTTGGCTTCTTTCTTGACCGGGTTTGCCGTGATGAGATCTCGATCCACGTCGGCGCATGATCACTGGCATGCTCTTCACCCCGTACCCATGCATCTACGCCGACGTTTTTCAGGTACGGGGCGAGTACCGGGTTGAGCAGCAGATGGTCGATGCGCAGCCCGGAATTCTTCTGCCAATGCTGACGGAAATAATCCCAAAACGTGTACACCCGCTCTTCCGGGTACAGGTGCCTCAGCGAGTCGATCCAGCCCTGGGAAAGCAACCTTTGAAAGCACTCACGGCTTTCTGGCTGGAGGAGGGCATCCTTGAGCCATGAGCGGGTGTTGTAGATGTCCAGGTCGGTGGGCACCACGTTGTAGTCACCCGCGAGGACCACCGGATGTTCGCTGGCCTGCAGTGTTGCAGCGTGGGAGATCAGGTGCTCGAACCACGCGAGCTTGTAATCAAATTTTGGCCCGGGTTGAGGGTTGCCGTTGGGCAGGTACAGGCATCCGACAATCACGCCATGGACAGCCGCTTCCAGGTATCGAGACTGCGAGTCGTCCTTGGCTCCCGGCAAGCCCTTATGGATCAAAAGGGGTTCGGAATCCCGCGCGAGAATTGCCACTCCGTTCCAGGAAGCCTGGCCATGGTGCAATGAGCCATAGCCCGCCGCCTCAAGTTCTCCAGCGGGGAACGCGTTGTCTTGCGCCTTCAGTTCCTGCAGGCAGACGATGTCCGGGCGCTCCTTTTCCAGCCACTGCAGAAGGTTGGGCAGTCGCGTCTTTATGCCGTTGACATTGAATGTCGCGATCTTGAGGTTCTGCATGGCGTCGGTCCTTCAATGTGCCGGGTGCGCCGGGTGTTCGGCCACCGTGGGGGTAGGGGGCCTACCCTTGCTCATTTGGCGATGTCCCCTATACCGGTTTAGTCGCAAAGCCTCTTTTCGACTACAGCAAGCCTGCTTTTGCTCACTGACATTACGACCGGAACCTGTTTTTGAAACGACCATTGGTGTCATTTTCCGGTTGTGCCCCCGACTGGTTCAACGCTCACTGATCCTGCAGAAGCACTTCGCGGCAGACCGAGAGGGGGCAGGTTGTTCAGGCGGGCTGTCGGAACGTATGATCGCAGCGAGCGCCCTTTTCCGGGCGCTGAGACTCACCCTTTGAAGGACATGAGCATGGAAAAGCACTTCGGTAATTCAGGCCTGTTCAAGGCTGCTTCGTATCACTGCATCACGCTCCTGGGCAGCGGCATTGCTCGCTGGGAGCTGAAAAATATTGCGTTGAATACGAAGGAGTTTTTGATATGTCCAAAGAACTACTCGGAGTTTCTGCTCTAGGGTTGATGGTGGTGGGGGAGTTTTGTGCAATCTACAGCGAGGTGGTAACCGCCAGGCTTGCCCAGACAGGGCATGGTTCATGGGAGGCGTTCGTCCTTCCCGTTGTGCTGATGTGTTTTGCCGGGCTTTGCCTGTTGGGTGCGTATTGGCTGGGGTACGTGGCGGTCGGTGATATCTGGGTCGTCACCGTGGTCTCAGTCACCTCCCTGTTGCTGCTTGAGCCCGTGGTGGTCTGGGCGCTGTTCCATGAAGCACCAGGGCGTGGCGCACTGATCGGGTTTGTCCTCGGCGCCTTGGGCATGCTTGCTACTGTATTGCTTTGACTCCGCCCTCTGGCCCGGCAATCAAACGCCGGGCCAGCTCGCCTCAAATGGTCACAGCTTCATCTTGAAGCCTGTGTGGGTTGGCAAGAACCCCAGGGACTCATAAAACCTATGAGCATCTGGCCGCGTACGATCACAGGTAAGCTGGATCAGTTGGCAGTGGCGCTGACGTGCTTGCTCAAACGACCATTCGAAGAATTGCCGGCCCAATCCGCTCCCACGCATTCGCTCGTGCACGCGGACGGCTTCGATTTGAGCTCGCCATGCGCCCCGATGAGAAATATTCGGAATGAAAGAAAGTTGGAGAGTACCGACCACCTCTTCATCAGCCACAGCGACGGCAAGAAACTGGTTCGGGTCTGCGTCGATGGCCTCAAACGCTCGTGTGTAGGAACTCTGAAGCGGAAGACTGCTATCTTCTCGAACAGCCCCCAGGGAGTCATTTGCCAGCAGCAAAACAATGAAAGGCAAGTCGTCGATACTGGCGCGTCGTATGGTCAGATTCGTCACAACGGTTTCCTGAGGTGCGGTGGTATAGAGGAACCCAGCCGATGGGGGCATTCGCATCCAAACATAACATTCATCCACGGAGCAACGAGCCCATGTCAAATACCGCTGGCATGTTCATCCGTCAGTTCTTTCACGGTACCCGGGCCGACCTGGAGCCGGGCGATCTGATCCGCGTCGGCTACCCGTCCAACTTTACAGAAGGTAAAGCACTGTCCTGGGTTTACTTTGCGGGCACGCTGGATGCCGCCATCTGGGGGGCTGAGCTGGCGCTCGGCAGTGGGCGGGAACGGATTTATGTTGTGGAGCCAACGGGGGCAATCATGGATGACCCCAACGTGACGGATAAGAAGTTTCCCGGCAATCCCACGCTTTCCTATCGCTCCACTGACCCTTTGCGCGTCGTGGCGGAGGTCACGAAATGGCACGGGCATCCGCCTGAACGGTTGCAGCAGATGAAGGACAACCTCGCGCGCTTGAAGGCCGAGGGGCGCGATGTGATCATCGACTGATATCATCGGGAACAAGCCGGCGTCACCCGATCGCCAAGTGGCTTTCCTTAACTGTTCCAGCAGGTGCTCCCATGCAGAATTCCCCTCCTGAAGGCCTACCTACCTATCGGATCCTGACAGGCAAGGACGATGCCTCCTTCTGTCACCGGGTCTCTGAAGCGCTTGCGCTGGGTTACCAGCTTTACGGCTCGCCAGCGGCAACCTTCAATGGCGAGTACGTGGTGGTGGCACAGGCTGTCGTTTGGAACGCCGATAACAACGCTACTGTCAGGAACTGACGCGGGCTTGAATTAAGGTGAGTTCTCTCACTCCTGTCAGGTCAAATGATGAAATTCTCGTCTGTTCGTCTCGTTACCAACCACTTTGAACGGCTCGTTCAGTTCTATCACAACCTCTCGACTGTCGAGCCAAGGCACCTGGCTGACGGGTTCGCTGAAATTCACCTCGACGGCGTCGTCCTGGCCATAGCCGATGAGCGCCTGGTCCGCCTTCACAACGATGGACTGGCAGTCGCCGCAAGCAACCGTTCGGCGATCCTGGAGTTTCAAGTGGACGATGTGGAGGCCGTCCTGCTGCGTATCGGTCGGGCTGATGTGGTGATGCCGGTGACGGTCATGCCATGGGGCAACACTTCGGTATTGCTGCGTGATCCGGATGGAAGCCTGGTCAACGTCTTTTCGAGACCTTGCCGCTGAATTGGTCCGCTGTTGTCGCCAGGTTCGGTAGGGTCGATAACGGGTTAAAGTAATCAGCTTAAGCGCCGATCAATTAACATCGATACCGGAATTGGATATTTGACATGATCACGAACGTCAGCAGTCTCGCTTCAGTACCCGCCAACCCAAGTCCGGCCAGCGTCAGCGATAGCTCCAAGACCGAAGACTCTGGAACCTTGAGTCTCAACCCGGACACGGGTGCCAAAAGTGCGCCCGCTGCAGGTGGCGGCCAGGCGGCATCCACGTCGCAGGAGTCCGACACCGTCAAGGCGCTGAAAAAGCAGATTGCGGAGTTGCAAAAGCAGCTTCAAGAGCAGCAGCAAAACATGCAAAAGGCCCAGGCCAGCAATCAAAGCGCAGACGCCAAAGCGGCCGCCGTGGCTGCCGCCCAGGCGCAGATTGCCGCAACGGCAGCTGCATTGCAGTCTGCGTCTTCGGCGTTGTTGCAGGCACTGACTTCCGACGGTGGAAGCGGTACCGGTTCCATCGTCAGTACCACCGCCTGAGAGGCAGATTTGGTTTTCCACAAGAAGCATTCGTGTACCCACGGGCCATTCTGTTCGACCTGGATAACACGCTGACGCACCGAGCCTTGATTAGCCTCACCTTGCACACCAAACGTCAACGGAACTGCGTTTATGAAATACAGCTGGATCGCACTTGTCTTACTGCTTTGTGCCTGCACGAGCGGCCCCACCCGGGAACAACTGGCAGAACAACGCTTATGGGAATACCAGTTGCTCACTCACCTCAATCACTTCAAGTCGTACCCCGAAGAAGCTCGCCTGCAAGGATTGACCGGCCTGGTCAGGGTTGAATTCGTGGTCGACGCCAAAGGCAACCTGATACGGCACAAAGTCATCAGCCATACAGGTTCGGATCTGTTCGTCAGCGCCGTGGAGCGATTCGTTCCGGCGGCGTCGCCAGTGCCTGCGCCTCCACCCTCAATGCTGCTCAAAGGCGAAATTCAAGTGGTAGCCCCGTTTGTATTCTGCCTGGAGGGCGTGGCCTGCGCCGGCTCACCGCCACGCCGGCTGTAGCTGACCTGCGGATAAATTCCGGGCAAAGAAAAGCCCGCGATGGGGAGCGCGGGCTTAAAGGTTTTCACCAGGAGCTGAGATGACCATAGGCGCCCGACTGTGAAAGGGTTGTGAAAGGGCGCCAGCGCTGCACTCAACTCAGTAGGCGCCCGCGGCCGCCTTTGCGCCGCTGACGATGGCGATCCCGGAGCTGCTGCCCAGGCGCGTAGCACCGGCTTCGATCATCGCTTGGGCCGTCGCCAGGTCGCGCACGCCGCCCGACGCCTTCACGCCTATCTGCGCCCCCACCACGCCACGCATCAGGCGCACATCCGCCAATGTCGCGCCGCCATGGCCGAAACCGGTGGAGGTCTTGACGAACGCCACGTTCAGCTCGCGGCACAGGCTGCAGGCATGGGTTTTCTGCTGGTCATCGAGCAGGCCGGTCTCGAGGATGACTTTCAGCGGTACCGCGCCGCAGGCCGCCAGCACCTGGGCAATATCGTCGCGTACCTGGTCCAGCAGGCCATCCTTCAGCCAGCCGATGTTCAGCACCATGTCGATCTCGCCTGCACCGGCCTCGATCGCAAGCTTTGCCTCATAAGCCTTGGCCGCACTCAAGCCCGCACCCAGGGGGAAGCCGACGACGGCACAGACCAACGGGGCGGAGTCGCGCAGGCATTCGGCGGCCAGCGGCACGTTGGCGCTGTTGACGCACACGGACTTGAAGCCATGCTCGCGGGCCTCGGCGCACAGTTGGCGAATGCTCGCCTGGGAAGCATCGGCGGCCAGCAGGGTGTGGTCGATATAGGCCGCGAGCGGCAACGGATCAGTCGGCATGGCAAGTGTCCTGCAAGGATGAGGTGCTGGGAAAAGGCGGTTTGTGTTAAGTTGGATGCATTAAATGTGAAATAAATAACATTGTAAATGGAATTTGTGACTGCCCTGATCAAGGGCTCGCATTCAACGAGGGTTGGAACGCAGTGGATTCAAAGAAAAGCGAAAGATTTCGGGCCATGCACAAGGCCTTGCAGGGCGAGTCGGCGATTCACTTGCGTGACATGGCCGCATTGCTGGGTGTATCGGAAATGACCCTGCGCCGCGACCTGGCAGACAGCCCACAGGGCCTGCGCCTGTTGGGCGGGCACGTAACCCGCAGCGGGCCGCCGGAGCCCGATTACCAGGTCGCCGAACAGGACCAGCGCCACGTCGCCGAGAAGCGTCAGATCGGCGTGCTGGCCGCCAGCCTGGTGCGCCCCGGCGACACGGTGTTTATCGATTGCGGCACCACCACGCCGTTCATAATCGAGGCGTTGCCGGATGACCTGGAGTTCACCGCGCTGTGCAATTCCCTCAACGTATTGCTCAAGCTCCAGCAAAAGCCCCACTGCACCATCATCCTCTGCGGTGGCACCTTTCATCGGCGCAACATGGTCTTCGAGAGCCATGCCGAGGCGGGCATCCTGGATGGCATCCGTGTGGCGTGGGCGTTCATTTCCGCGGCCGGCGTCAGCGCCGCCCACGGTGTGACCTGCTACAACCTCAACGAAGTGGAGGTCAAGCGCCGGGTCATGGCGCGGGCGCAGACCTGCGTGCTGGTGGCCGACCACAGCAAGTTCGACGAAGTACGTGCGGCACACTTTGCCGAGCTGTCGGACTTCCAGCGGGTGATCAGCGACCCCGGGCTCGAGGCGGCACAGCAGCAGGTGATCAGGGACAGCGGGGCGATCCTGCTGATCTGACTCAAACAGTATTGTGATTTTTATTTCATTTGTTCGGAATTTAACAAATTGGCCTTGACACTCTCGGGAGCAAGGCATAGTTTTTCAAATGTGATCGCGGTTCACATTTGTGAGCACGGCCTCCCTGAAGGCCGTGCCCGAATCCTGACAACAATAAAAATAGGAATCACCATGCTCCAGATAGCCCGTAAACCTGTTCATGTGCTGGCCCTTGCACTGGCTGTCGCGGCCTCGGCGCTGGCGCTGAACGCCCAGGCCAAGGATCTGAAGATCGGTTTCAGCCAGGTCACCCTGCAATCTCCCTTCTACGTGCAACTGCGCGACGGCGCCAAGGCTGCAGCGGCCAAGGGCGGCGACGAGCTGATCTTCCTCGACGCCAACGGCGATATCAGCAAGCAGAACAACGATATCCAGGACCTGCTGACCCGTAAGGTCGACATCCTCATCATCAATGCCGTGAACCCCGACGCCGTGGGCGCGGCCCTCGACGCCGCCAAACGCGCCAAGGTGCCGGTGATTGCCGTCGACCGCGCAATCAATGCCCCGGTCGCCACCACCATTGGCCGTAACAATGCCGAGATGGGCGAGCTGTCCGGCAAGGCGCTGCTCGCCGCGCTCAAGCAGCGCGGCGTGACCAAGGGCAAGATCATCGAGATCCAGGGCGACGCCGGCGGTACGGTGATGAAAGAACGCCGCAAGGGCTTCCACACCGCTTTGGCCGGCACCGACTTCAAGATCATCGACGGCCCCTACAGCGAGTACATGCGCGCCAACGCAGTCACGGCAATGCAGGATTTGCTGCAAGCGCACCCGGACCTCAAGGCGGTGATCGCGCATAACGACGACATGGCCATGGGCGCGCTGCAAGTGCTCACCGAAAGCGGCAAGAAAGACGTCCTCGTGGCCGGGATCGACGGCTTGTCCGAGGCCTTGAATGCCATCCAGAGCGGCGATCAATACGTGGCCACCGCCCTCAACGACCCACGCTACCTGGGCGAGGTCGCCATCGAGGCGGCGCGGGCCCTGGCGGCCGGCAAGTCGGTGCCGAACTTTGTCGACGCCGGCACCCAGGTGGTGACCAAGGCCAACGTGGCCGAGGTCAAGCATGACTCTACCTTCGGCGAATACCGCCCCGGCGCGCTCTGACGGATCTGCGTCGCCACGCTATGGATTTTTGCGGGCACCTCTTGCGGGAGGTGCCTGTTCGAACGCACTCGTCACTCAACAGAGGAATTCACTGTGAAAGCTGCCGTCATGTACCAACCGGGCGATATCCGGGTCGAAGATGTTCCAAAACCTGCGGTCAAGGCCGGCCACGCGCTGGTTCGGGTCGCCGCCTGCGGCGTGTGCGGCTCGGATATCCCGCGCATGCTGAGCAAGGGCGCCCATGTGATGCCGCTGATTTGCGGCCATGAATTCGCAGGCTTTATCGAAGAGATCGGCAGCGGTGTCGAAGGCTATGCCATCGGCGAACTGGTGACAGTGCCGCCGATGATCCCGGACGTCAGCAGCGACCAATATGCCCGAGGCTTTCCGTCCCGCTCGGAGCGCTACGATTACTTTGGCAGCCGCCGCGACGGCGCGTATGCCGAGTACGTCAATGTGCCCCTGAGCAACCTGATCAAGGTGCCCCAAGGCATGGACCCGATTGCCGCGTCCCTGGTGGACCCGGCGGCGATTGCCCTGCATGCGATCTGGAAAGCCGACTTCAAGGCCGGGCAGAGCGGGGCAGTCGTAGGTTGCGGGCCAATCGGCCTGTTTGCGATCCAGTGGCTGCGGATCATGGGGGCCAAGGACATCGTCGCCATCGACATCGCCGAAGAGAAACTCGCCATGGCCCGCGAAGCCGGCGCCACCCACACCCTGCTCAGCGGCGCGGCGGATGCCGAGTTGCCCCGTTGCCAACTGGTGATTGAAGCGGCAGGCCATCCCAGCTCGATCAACCAGGCCGTGCAACTGACCAAGGCTGGCGGGCATGTGGTGTTTATCGGCATTCCCACCAGTGACGTGGCCCTCAGCACTGCGACGTTCTCGCACTTCCTGCGCCAGGAAATCTCCCTGCACGGCGCCTGGAACTCGTTCTCGGCACCGTTCCCGGGCGATGAGTGGACGGCCTCCATCGACAAGCTGGCTTCCGGTGAATTGCAGTGGCAGTTCATGATTACCCACGACTTGCCGCTGGATGAATTGCCGGCGATGTTCAAGCGCTATGCCGATCGCAGCGAAGTCGCGGCCAAGGTAATTTTCCGTCCCTGAGCCGCGTCAACTGTGTGTCGCCAAGCCCGACGACGCTGTGCGTTGCCGGGCTTAAAACAAAAAGCGTTGTTACAAGACGCAGGAGAACTACCGATGACCTTGTTGTTGGGACTGGATTTCGGAACAGGTGGGGTGCGGGCTGGTTTGTATGACCTGCACAGCCACAAACTGGTACACGTCGCCGAGGCGCCGTATGCCACGCAATACCCGCAGTTGGGTTGGGCCGAGCAGGCGCCGGCGGACTGGTGGTCGGCGCTGGGCAAGGCCTGCCGGCAGTTGATGGCCCAGGCCGGGCACCCGCAGGTGGCGGCGGTGTGCGTCGCCACCACAGCCTCCACCGTGGTGGTTGCCCAGGCGGACGGCCAACCCCTGGCCCCGGCGTTGTTATGGATGGATTGCCGCGCCGCTGCCGAGTCGGCGCGCACGGCCCACATCAGCCACCCGATGATGAACCAGGGCGGTGACGCAGTGGAATGGCTGGTGCCCAAGGCCATGTGGCTGGCCGAGCACGAGCCTCAGGTTTACCAGCGCGCCGAGCGTATTTGCGAGGCCGTGGACTGGATCAACTTTCAGTTGACCGGGCGCTGGGTCGCCTCCCAATTGAATGCCAGTTGCAAGTGGAATTACGACACCTTGCAGCAGCGTTTTCCGGTGGAATTGTACGCCGAACTGGGCGTGCCTGAACTGGCGCAAAAACTCCCTCAGGAAGTGATCAAGGTTGGTGGCCGGATCGGCCCATTGAGCGCCGATGCTGCCAATCATCTGGGCCTGAGCCGCGACACGCTGGTGGCCCAGGGCGGAATCGACGCCCACATGGCAATGCTCAGTGCCGGCACCACTGGCGCCGGCGAGCTGTTGTTTATCGGTGGTACCTCGGTGGTGCAACTGATGCACACCCCGCAACGCATCGACGTACCGGGCATCTGGGGCCCGTACCCCGGCGCCTTGCTCGACGGCCAATGGTTGATGGAAGGCGGGCAAGTCTCCGCCGGTTCGATCCTCAACTGGCTGGCGCAAAAGATGTTCGGCCTCGACGATGCCGGGCACCAGCGCCTGATCCGCCAGGCCGCAGAACTGCAGCCCGGCTCCACCGGCTTGCTGGTGCTCGATTACTGGATGGGCAACCGTACACCGTACCGCTCACCGGACATGCGCGGCGCGATCATGGGCCTGTCGCTGAACCATGACCGGCATGACCTGTACCGCGCCTCGGTGGAAGCGATTGCCCTGGGCTCGGCGAACATCTTTCACACCTGGCGCTCCGAGGGCATCGAGATCACCCGGGTGGTCGCCGCCGGTGGTTTCCAGAAGAACCCGTTGTGGTTGCAGGCCACGGTGGATGCCACCGGTGTGCCGTTCGAAATGGTGCCCCACGACAACCTCACCCTGATCGGCACCGCCGCCGCTGCCGCCTGCGCCCTTGGTGAGTTCGGCACCTTGCAGGAAGCGGCCACCGACTTCACCACCATCGGCCGGCTGATCGAGCCCGACCCTTACGCCCACGAGCAATACATCGAGCTGTTGGGCCGCTATCGCGCCGCCACCGACAGCGTCGCGCCCATCAGTTGCAAGCCACCGGCGAACCGCACGCTCGGCGTAAGGCCGGCAGCATGAGCGCCCATCCTGAAGAAACGTTTGCCACGCGGTTGTCGGCCGATTCCCAGCGTGATGACTTGATGGTCCAGGTGGCCAAGCTGTATTACGACCTGGAAAAGACCCAAAGCGATATCTCCCGGGAGACCGGCCTGACCCGCTGGCAAGTCAGCCGCTTGCTGCGCGAGGCGCGGGATTGCGGGGTGGTGCGCATCGATATCGTCGCCCGCTCGGCGCGCTTGCCGCAGCTGGAAGTAGCCTTGCAACGGCGTTTCGGCCTGCGTGAAGCATTGGTGCTGGATGTGGAAGATGCCGACACCGCGCTGAACGTGGTGACCCAGGCCGCCGCCCGTTACCTGTGCAACTTGCAGCCGATGCCGGCGCTGATCGGCGTGTCGTGGGGCCGCACCCTGACCAAAATGGCCCAGTGGCTGGTGCCGCGCTGGAACGAGGGGGTCAACGTGGTGCTGCTGAACGGCGCGATCAATACCCGTTCGATGGGCGAGTCCAGCCATAACGTCGCCGAGCGCTTCGCCCAGGCTGCCCGTGGCCAGGCCACGTTGCTGCCGGTGCCGGCGATTCTCGGGCATGCGCATACCCGCGAGGCGCTGGAGCAGGACCCGGTGATCGCCCAGGTATTGCGCCTCGGGCAACAGGCGCCGGTGGCGTGTTTCAGCCTGGGGGAGTTGTCTGATCATTCGGTGTTGATGGAGTCGGGTTACATCGACCGGCCATTGCTCGAAGAGCTGGAACGCCTGGGCGCGGTCGGCGACATCATGGGCCGCTTTATCGGCATGGACGGTGAACCGGTGATGCCCGAACTCGACGCCCGCACCCTGGGCCTGCCGTTGGCCGCCTTGCGCGACAAGGCCTGGTCCATTGCCGTGTGCGTCGGCGCGCAGAAGCACCGCATCGTCCACGCCAGCGTCAAGGCCGGCTACGTCAATGTGCTGGCCACCGACGCGGCCACCGCCCGCTATTTGCTGGAGCAGGATCATGAGTGAGTTGGCCCTGGATATCCGTCATGTCAGCAAGCGTTTTCCGCCCAATGTGGTGGCGCTGACCGATGCCTCCCTCGACGTTCGGCCCGGTGAGGTGCATTGCCTGCTGGGTGCCAATGGCGCGGGCAAAAGTACCCTGTTGAAAATCGTCGCCGGCGCCCATCGCCCGGATGGCGGCGAGATGTCGGTGGCGGGCCGGCGGGTGGAACTGAAGAATCCGCAACAGGCGCGCCAGGCCGGGATCGCGATGATCTATCAGGAGCTCGACCTGATCCCGCAGATGACCGTCGAAGAGAACCTGATGCTCGGCTATGCGCCCCAGCGCTTCGGGATTATTTCCCGGGGCAAGCGCAGTGCGTTGGCCAAGGCCGCACTGTTGCGGGTCGGGGCCAACTTCTCGAGTTCCGACCGGGTGGGCAGCCTGTCGATTGCCAACCAGCAATTGGCGGCCATCGCCCGGGCACTGACCTGTGAGGCCCGGCTGGTGGTGATGGATGAGCCTTCGGCGGCGCTGAACGAGACCGAACTCAAGCGGGTGTTCCAGGTGATTCGCGAGATCACTGCGGCGGGTGTGGCGGTGCTGTATGTCAGCCACCGCTTGAATGAAATTCGCGAGATCGGCGACCGGGTCACGGTGCTGCGTGCCGGGCGAACCCTGCAAACCCACGAGCTGGCGCAGATCGACGACCAGGCGCTGATCGCCGCCGTGGTCGGCGAGCACCGCGACCTGCTGGAACGCAGCCCGCGTCAGGCGCCGCGGGACAACCTGGCGCTGAATATTCGCCGGCTGCAAGGCGAGCAGGGCCTGGACGTGCAGGGGCTGGAAGTGCGTCAGGGCGAAATTGTCGGGCTTGCCGGGCTTAACGGGGCAGGGCGCAGCACGTTGCTCAAAGCCTTGTTTGGCGTGGGGCGCAACGACAGCGATGTTGAACTGTTTGGCCAGCCTTATCAGCCGCAAACCTCGCGCCAGGCGATCCGCCAGGGCGTCGGGTTGGTGCCGGAAAACCGCAAGACCGAAGGCCTGCTGCTGGATGCGCCCATCTACCGCAATGCCTGCCTGGTGCACACCCGGCACTTGAACTGGTTTTCCCATCGCCAGGCCAAGGACCGCGCCGGCCCGGTGCTGCAGCGCTTGCAGACCAAGCTCGACAACCTTGAGCAACCGGTACGCCAGCTCTCCGGCGGCAATCAACAGAAGGTGGTCATGGCCAAGTGGGTGATCGACGGCGCGCGCCTGTTGCTGCTGGACGAGCCCAGTCGTGGCCTGGATGTCGGCGCCAAGGCCGACCTCTATGCCCTGGCCCGCAGCCTGGCGCAGGAAGGGGCGGCGGTGCTGGTCGCCAGCAGCGAGCTGGACGAGTTGTACGTCAATTGCGACCGCATCTGGGTGATGCATGAGGGGCGCAACGCGCTGTGTTTCGACCCCTTGACTGCCAGTCGCGACCAGATCGACCAGGCCATCCTTATCGGTAGAACGAGTGTAGAACCATGACTATTGCAAGCAACCCAAGCCCGGTTTTCGATAAGCCCGTCACCCTCACCAGCCGCCGTCGCAGTGCGGTGCTGGAGTGGGTGATGCGCTACAACTTTGTGTTCATTTTCCTGTTTGCGGTGGTGGTGGCGACGTTCCTGTCGGACGACTTCCTGACCTTCGGCAACATCGCCAACCTGTTCCAGCAGGGGGCGATTGTCGGGATTATCGCCATCGGCATGACCTTCGTTATCCTTACGGCCAATATCGACCTGTCGGTGGGCAGCCTGTGTGCCTTCGGCGGGATCCTGGTGGCGGTGCTCCTGCAGCAGCAGGTCAGCGGCTGGCTGGCGGTGCCGGCCACGTTGCTGGTGGGACTGGCCATCGGCACCTTGATGGGCAGCCTCACGGTGTTTGGCAAGGTGCCGAGTTTTATCATCACCCTGGCCGGGCTGGTGTCGCTGCGCGGGGCCACCTTCCTGGCATCCGACGGTGCGCCGATTGGCGGATTGCCGGCCAGCTTCACCTCGTTCGGCTCGGCCATGATCGACATCTGGCCCAGCGCTGGCATTGCGTTTCCGGTGCTGGGGCTGATCTTTATCCTGATCACCGTCATCGCCTGGCTGGTGCTGCGCTACACGGTGTTTGGCGAGTATGTGCTGGCCACCGGCGGCAACCTGGAGGCTGCGCGGCTGTCCGGCGTGCCGGTGCGGGCGGTGACGATTGCGGTGTTCGCCATCTGCGGCGGCCTGGCAGCATTCGCCGGCTTGTTGATGACCTCACGCCTGCACGTCGGCCAACCGACCGCAGCCCAGGGGCTGGAACTGGATGCAATTGCCGCCGTGGTGCTGGGTGGCACCAGCCTGTTCGGCGGGCGCGGCAGCGTGGTAGGGACGGCGGTGGCGGTGATGCTGCTGCAGGTGTTGCGCAATATCTTCAACCTGCTGGGGCTGGGCTCGTTCTACCAGATGGCGATCACCGGGGTGATCATCGTGCTGGCGATTTTGCTCAACCGCTTGATCGACCATTACGCCGGGCGCACCTGAGGACACCGTGATGAATGCACCGCTACCCGCGCCGATCAAGGCCGTGATCTTCGACATGGACGGCCTGCTGCTCGACACCGAAGGCATCTACACCGAAGTCACCCAACTGATTGCCGACCGCTACGGCCGCACCTTTGACTGGAGCATGAAGCAGAACACCATCGGCCTGGGGGCTTATGAACTGGCCAGCTATATCGTGCAGGCCGTGGGCTTGCCGATGAGCCCCGAGACGTTCTTGCAGGAACGCACACCATTGATGAATGCGCGGTTCCCCCAGGCGGCGGCCATGGCCGGGGCCCAGGCGCTGGTGCGGCATTTGTCGGCCCACGGTGTGCCGATTGCGGTGGGTACCAGTTCGTCGCGGCACTATTTCGAACTGAAAACCACCTTGCACCGCGACTGGTTCTGCTTGTTCGATGCCATCGTCACCGCCGATGACCCTCAGGTAGGCGCTGCCAAGCCGGCGCCGGATATCTTCCTGGTGGCCGCCCAGCGACTGGGAGTGACGCCCGCTGAATGCCTGGTGTTCGAGGATTCGCCATTTGGCATCACTGCGGCCAAGGCGGCCGGGATGTACGCCGTGGCCATCCCGGACCCGGCGATGCCGCAGGAGAAGTTCCTGCATGCGGATGGAAGACTGCTGAGCCTGGAGGCGTTTGACCTCGCGCGATGGGGGTTGCCAGCCTACGGCTGACTCGACGTCCGGTAGGCTGCCTCGTCGTCAGCGGGTGTATGGTAGACCGGGCAAACACCTGGATTATCTCTGGAGAGAGAGGTGACTATGAGCACTCCCATGCTGAACAAGCTGCATCTCAACGGTTATGACATCGTGCAGGTCAACAGCGGCCCGTGGCGCGTCTGTACCAAGGCTGATCGCCTGGCATCCTTCGGTTCCCGTGAGCAGGCGCTGGCGTATGCCGCGGCGCTACCGGGGTACAAGGCACGGTCGAGGCCGGTCGCCAATGATGCATGAGCCATCAACAGCCTCGGTCAATCCGGGGCTTTTTATTGGCACCCAATTGAGCAATACATGACCGGTGGCGAGGGAGCTTGCTCCCGCTGGAGTGCGAAGCGCTCCCAGGATTTTGGGGCCGCTACGCAACCCAACGGGAGCAAGCTCCCTCGCCACACAGAGGATATGGTGGGATGATTCGCAGCTGATCAGCCCGTAGGAACCTGTCATGTCCCTGGCAACCTTATTTCTGTTCGTCATGATGAGCGCCGCGATTATCGCGATACCTGGCCCGACGGTTTTGCTGGCCCTGCAAAACGGTTCGCGCCACGGTTTGCGGGCGGCGTTCTGGGGCATGGCCGGAGCGGTGTTGGCGGACGCGTTGCTGGTAACGGCGGTGGCGTGTGGCCTGGGATTGCTGCTCGCGGCCAGCGAAGGGCTGTTTCAGGCGCTGAAATGGATCGGTTCGGCGTACCTCATCTGGATCGGCTGGCAGATGTTGCGATCACCCCAGGCGGCGTTGCCATCGGTGGGCGAAGGTGAGGACGGCGGCACCCGCTCGGCGAGTATTTTCACCCGCAGTTTCCTGGTGGCGATTTCCAATCCCAAGGCATTGTTGTTCATGTCGGCATTCCTGCCGCAATTTGTCGACAGCACCCAGGCGCAACTGCCGCAGTACGCGTGCCTGTTGCTGGCGCTGTGCGTGCTCAATGTCAGCATCATGATGTTCTACGCGGTATGCGGGGCACGCTTGCTCAGTCGCCTGCGGCCCGCACATTTGCAGCATTTCAACCGTGGGGCGGGTGGGTTGTTGATGACGATGGGCGTGCTGTTGGCCGCTTACCGTCGTGCCCCGGCTGCGTAACTTAAACGAATGGCTGGCCGTGGAACCCGCGTGGCAGGCGCTGACGGCCTGGCAGGTCGGTCAGGCGCTGGGTCCAGGCACTGCGCCAGTCACCGGCGGCATGGGCGGTTTTGGACTTGCGCGCGGCACGCCGAGCGGCGTTGCGTTGGGTGCGGCGGGCTTCCTTGAAGACTTCGGTGTTACGGCAGGTACGGCACTTGACCCGATTCAGCTCGGTGCTGGAAGGGAGGTTGTTGCCGTGATGACCGCAGGCAAGATGCCCGGCGACCTTGAAGTGAATGACCATGTAAGCGTCTCCTTCTTGGGGGATGCGTCGCATCGGTAATCTGCTGATGCGCGCGGGCAGGGCGGGGCAGCCATTGGCTGATGTTCACCGCTCTGTCTTTTATGACAGTTCGCTGCTCCATGCGTTCGTTTGAGGGTATTGCGCCTCCGTCGACACCCGTAGCGCCTGCTGGTAATGCAACGGCGAGCGCCCGATCTCACGTTTGAAGGCATGGCTGAATGCGCTCTGGGAGTTGTAGCCCAGCGAGAGTGCGAGCTCGATCAACGAGCGTTTGCCCTCAGCCAGCGCCCGCGCTGCCAGACGCATGCGCCACTGGGTGAGGTAGGCCATCGGCGAGACCCCGGCGACGTCCTTGAAGTAGGCCGCAAAGCTGGCTCGCGACATTGCACACGCCTTGGCCAGTACCTCCAACGGCCTGGTTTCGCCCGGCTCGCCATGGATAAGGCGCAGCGCCGGCGCCAGGCGTTTGTCGGTCATGGCGCGCAGCCAACTGCCGGACAGCGGCGGTGCGGTTTCGAAATGCAAACGCAGAATTTCGATGAACATCAGGTGCGCCAGTTGCGATGAGGCCACTGCTGCACCCGGACGATCATGCTCCCGTTCACGCACCAGTTGATTGAGCAACCAATGCAGTGTTTCGAGCGCATGGGTCCTGGCATTCAAATGGATGAAGGGCGCCAGTGCTGCACGTAGCAGGTGTTCGGAGTCAGGGCTGAGTTCCACCTTGCCGCCAATCATGAAGAACTCATCCCCATCGCCGTGATACGCCAGGGCACCCACTCGCTTGTCGAGGATCTGTTGCAAATCCACCGGTGTTGCACTCAGGTCACTGGCCATGACATGGGGCCTTTCGGCCGACAGTAGAAACACATCGCCTTCGTTTACCGCAATGGGCGTGCTTTCGCCTTTGATCTTCAGCCAGCACGTCCCTCGCAACACGCCCCAGAACTTCAATTGGGTAGCCGGTGGAAAGGCGATCGCCCAGCGTCCGCCCGCCACCAGGCCGCCGGACATCACGGAGCGGGCTTGCATGAAGGTGAGCAACTCGGAAAATGGATCAGTCATGATTTAGACGATTGCTTATAAAAACTGGAGTCTAGCGCATTCATCGTCTAGGTCGGATGAATATGCTGGGGTCTCCAATGTCACTACAGAGGGTTTGATCATGACATTACGCACTTGGTTGATCACCGGAGCCAACAGTGGCTTTGGACGCGAGATGACCGAGCAATTATTGGCACGGGGGGAGCGCGTTGCGGGCACGGTCCGGGATTTGGCGAGCATGGCGGACCTGCGAGCGCTTCATGGCGAAAGGCTGTGGCTGGCCGAGTTGGATCTGACTGATACCCCGGCGATTCGCCGGGTGGTCGATCAGGCATTCAAGGCGCTGGGGTCCATTGAGGTGGTGGTCAGTAACGCAGGCTACGGCCTTTTCGGCGCCGCAGAAGAGATGACCGATCAGCAGATCGAGCATCAATTGGGTACCAACCTGCTGGGTTCCATTCAACTGTTGCGCGCCGCGCTGCCCCACCTCAGGGCCCAGGGTGGCGGGCGGATCCTGCAACTGTCCACCATGGGCGGGCAGGCCGTTTTCCCGGGTGGTTCGCTGTACCATGCGAGCAAGTGGGGAATTGAAGGCTTTGTCGACGCCTTGGGCGAGGAAGTGGCTTGTTTCAACATCGGCTGCACCCTCATCGAACCCGGTAGCGCCCGCACCGGTTTTCGCTACCGCAGCGCGCAACTGGCGCCACGCCTGGAAGACTACGACCGTTCTCCTTCCAGCCACGCACGGCGGATGATCGAAGGCGGCACGACGGTGTCGTCGGGTGACCCGGCCAAGATGGTTGCGATCATGCTTGCCAGCGTCGACCAGCACCCTGCGCCCAAGCGCATTGCCTTGGGGCCAGACGCCTACACCGTGATGCACAAGCAGCTCAGCGACCGTCTGGCAGCACTGGAAGCGCAAAAGGACCTGGCATTTTCGACGGACTTCTTTGTGCCGTAACGAAACCGGCATCGCTGTTCGCGACGCACCCGCTCGTTTATCCTCCGGTCACACACACACAATGTGACTGGAGTGGAAGATGAGCAATCAAGAGTCCCAGGAAGGCGGCTGCCGTTGTGACCGGGTGCGTTTTACCGTGACCGAAAAACCATTGATCACCATGGCGTGCCACTGCACCGGGTGCCAGAAGATGTCATCCAGCGCGTTCTCGCTGAGCGCGCTGATCCCCAGCCACGGATTCACCATCACCCAGGGCAACCCGGTGATCGGCGGGTTGCATGGCGTAGACCGCCACTACTGCTGCCCCCACTGCATGAGTTGGATGTTTTCCCGCCCCAATGGCGTGGAAGATCTGATCAACCTGCGTCCCACCATGCTGGATGACGCCAGCGGTTATGTGCCATTCATTGAAACCTGGACCAGTGAAAAGCTGCCGTGGGCGACTACCCCGGCGCAGCACAGCTTTGCGCAGCTCCCGGAGAGGGAGAATTTCCCCGCGCTGATACAGGCGTACGCCGAGTACAGCGGCGGTTGACCTAGTCCATCAGCGCCAGCAGGTCGGTGTCGCCCACGTCGCGCCCGGCCTGGGTCAGCAGCGTTGTCACCTGGCCCCGGTGGTGGGTCTGGTGATTGAAGAAGTGCACGAGCAGTGCATGAAAATTCTTGTTCATGGGCGTGCCCGCCATGTTGTGGTACTGCAGGGGCTGATCCAGGTCCGGCTCGCTGATGGATTGCACCCAGTCGATGATGAGCTGGTCGAGCCAGGCGCGATGGGCCGACAGTTCACGGATATCGGCGAAGGCCAGTTGATTCAGGCGTGGCGGCAACGCCAAAGCGCTTAGCGGTGCCAGCGCGGGAAAGCCTGCCGGATGCTCGGCGAAACGCTTGAGCCAGACGCGATCACCCAGGGCGAGGTGGTTCAGCGTGCCAAGGATCGATCCGAAGAACGCGCCACGGTCGGCAATCAGCTCCTCGTCGCTCAGGCCATTGGCAGCGTTGTACACCTTGCGGTTCATCCACTGGTTGTAGGTCGCCATCAGGGCGATATGCTCGGTACGGGTCATCTCGGGGCTTCCTCCGGGTGCGATGGCGCCATGATAAAGCGAGCCTGCCGGGCGGTCATGGTGTTCTCGCGCAGCGCAGCTATTGTTGTTGATCTGGAACTCTGCGCCCTGGGAGGGTGACACCATGAATACCGGCGATCTACTGGAACAATTGCTGCGGGCGGGCCAGGCCTCGTCCAGCCAGCAGGGCGGCGCTGCACCCGGGTCTCAGGGCGGGCTCGGTGGTTTGGGCGGCTTGCTTGGCGGTTTGCTGGGCGGCAGCGCTGCTTCGGCTTCCGGCGGTGGCGGCCTTGGTGGCTTGCTCGGTGGCCTGGGCGGCATGCTCGGCGGAACCCGTGCGGCGCCTCAGGGGCGCACCGGCGGCACCAACTACGCGGCGCTGGCGTCGTTGGGGATGATGGCGTTCCAGGCGTATCAGGCCTGGCAGCGGCAACAGGCGTCGGCGCCGCAGCAGGCGTTGCAGACGGTTGACCAGTTGTCTGGCGCGCAGGTCGAAGAACACAGCCACGCCGTGCTGCGTGCATTGATCGCGGCAGCCAAGGCGGATGGCGAGATTGATGAGCGGGAGCAGCAGATGATCTCGGCCGAGATCGGCAAGCACACCGATGATCCGCAATTGCAGGCGTGGCTGGATGCCGAGGTGGCCAAACCGTTGAATGCGGCGGATTTTGCCGAGTTTGCCGGCGACCCGGCGGTGGCGTCGGAGGTGTACCTGGTCAGTGTGCTGCTGGTGGATGACCAGCGGGACGCGGAGCGCAATTATCTGGATGAGCTGGCGGCGCAGTTGAAGATTGATCCTGCGTTGCAGGTGCACCTGGAGCAGCAGGCCAAGGGGCAGGTTTAAATCGCTATTACGGTCATACCAAGCCTGTGGCGAGGGAGCTTGCTGTGGGGGGGGGGGGGGGGGGCCCCCCCCCCCCCCCCCCCCCCCCAACCCCACACCCACCCACCACCCACCCCCAACCCCACACCCACCCACCACCACACA
>NZ_JBIUVK010000001.1:285737-291340 GCF_044742865.1 Pseudomonas sp. NPDC087814
GGCGGGCTGCGGGCCCCGCTCACCCCAATCCGCCCCCCCCCCCCCGGCCCCCCCGGGGGGGGGGGGGGGGGCGGGGGGGGGGGGGGGGGGGGGGGGGGGCGGGCCCCCCCCCCCCCCCCCCCCCCCACCCCCCCCCGCCACTGGGATCATCGTCTGCGGGTTAGAACCGCAGTGTGGCCCCCGTCGTGAGCCATTGATGCTGATCCCCGATCAAACTGCGTCCTACCACCAGGTCCACGTCCACATTCTTGCCGATATGCATCCTCGGCCCGGCTTGCCACGCCTGGTCGCCGCCTTGCTGGCCGTAGCGTTCGGCGATCAGTGTCAGTGAGTCCATCAGGCTGTATTCAAACCCGGTGCCCCAGGTCGGCCGATGGGTCTGGTCGCCGTCGTTATAAGCGTGGCTCCAGCCGGCGTTGAAGTTAAGCCGCAGGGCCTCCATGGGCTGCCAGGTAAACGGCACATTCAAGTCCGCGCCATCAAACGAGTGCTGGCGGTTCAGCGCGTAATGCACGCCGGCAGACGCGGCCAGTTCCAGGCCCAGGTCTTCCCGGGCCCACAACTGCGCCTTGAGCTGCGGATTCACTTGGGTTTCGCCGTCGCCATCATGGTTGGCCCGGGACACGGCGGCAGTCCACTGCAACCAAGGAATGGCAGCGGAGGTGCAGGCCGGCGCCAGGGTTTCACTGTGGGTTGAGCCCGCGTGCCGGTTGGCGGTGAACCAGGCGTCGACATTGCATTCGCCCGGGGCGTTGATTGCGCCGTCGTCGACCACGTAGGAGCCGCCGGCCGCATGGGCATTCGACATCAGGCTGAGCACCAGCATGATGCCCGCGGTCACGCCGACGAAAATCAGGTTGCGCCGCACTGCCCGAAGCTTGGAGGCGGGCAGGGGATGGAAGGTAACGTGGGTGGTGCGGTTGCGGTATTTGGCGAAACCGTCAGGGGTGTGTTTCTTGTACATGGTGAACCTCGATCAACAGCCGGTGGCGCGCCCCGACCGGACTTGGCAGGGACGCGCCGTGTTTCAAATAGAAAAAAGTGTGCAACGGGGTACCGCTACAACGGGGTTCTTCGTTCATGCCTGGATACTCCAATAAGGGTTGATTCAGCTGTCTACAGTCAGCACATGGATGCCACTGGCCCTGGCCTGGCTCACCAGTTCCGAGGTGTCGTCGCCACCGGGCAGCGCGATGATCACGTCGGGCCGGCTGTCGGTGAGCATGAACTGGTTGCGATGGCGTTCGGCCTGCTTGCCATGTCGTTGCCAGTTGGGTGGGTAACGCACCACATCCACTCCGGTTTCCCGGGCCCAGTCTTCCACGTCGCTGCCCAGGAACTGGCTGCCACCGTGGATCAACACCTGCACCGGGCGCAGGCGGTGGTAGGCGTCCAGCACCTGGCGGGACATTTTTGTATCGGCGTAATGACGACCTGCACAGATCAAGACGCGCATGGTGATCTTTCCTTGTAGTGCGTATTGCCATTTATCGACGCGGGCGCAGCAAGCGGATGCAGGTGCTGTTCAAGCTGCTGGAAAAACCCAGCATGAAGCGCATTTCCACGGCGCTGAGCACGTTGCGCACGTACAGCCGTACGCCCAGCACCATCACCGCCTTGGCCGCCTGGGCGAGGCCGTACACCAGCAGCGCGCGAGCAGCGTTGTCGAGGTAGCTCATAAGTGTGTTCATTGTCTGTCTCCGCGTGCACTGGCTATCTACCGATAGCCAGCGCTTTCAGGGGCGGTTGATCAGTACCACTGCTTGAAGCGGCGGATGTAGAGGGTTTTCATCAGTTGTGCCACGCAGCAGTAGGCGACCAGGGTGCCCACCAGCCATGGGAAGTACGCCAGTGGCAGCGGCTCCAGGCCAACCATCGCGCCCAGCGGCGAGAACGGTACGTAGATGCCCAGCCCGATCACGATGCAGGTCATCATCATCACCGGCCATGCGGCGTTGCTCTGGAAGAACGGGATCTTGCGGGTGCGCAGCATGTGCACCACCAGGGTTTGCGAGAGCAGCCCCTCGATGAACCAGCCGGACTGGAACAGGGTCTGCATTTCCACGCTGTTGGCCGAGAACACGTACCACATCAGGGCAAAGGTGGTCATGTCGAAGATCGACGAGGTCGGCCCGATCCAGATCATGAAGCGGCCAATGTTTTTCGCGTCCCACTTGCGTGGCTTGGCCAGGTATTCCTTGTCCATCTTGTCCCACGGCAAGGCCAGCTGGGAGATGTCGTACATCAGGTTTTGCAGCAGCAGGTGGATCGACAGCATTGGCAGGAACGGGATGAATGCACTGGCCACCAGCACCGAGAACACGTTGCCGAAGTTGGAACTGGCGGTCATGTTCAGGTACTTCATGATATTGCCGAAGGTCTCGCGGCCTTTCAGCACGCCTTCTTCCAGCACCATCAGGCTCTTTTCCAGCAGGATGATGTCGGCGGATTCCTTGGCAATGTCCGTCGCGCTGTCCACCGAGATGCCCACGTCGGCATCCCGCAAGGCCGGAGCGTCGTTGATGCCGTCGCCGAGGAAGCCCACGGTGTGGCCGTTGGACTGCAAGGTCTTGAGCACCCGCGACTTCTGCAGCGGCGTCAGCTTGGCGAACACCGTGCGCTCCTCGACCCGCAGCTTGAGGGTGGCGTCGTCCATCGCTTCGATTTCCGTCCCCAGCAACGGTACGCCTGGCTCCAGGCCGACCTGGCGGCAGATCTTGCTGGTGACGATGGCGTTGTCGCCGGTGAGCACTTTGACCGCCACGCCAATTTCGCGCAGGGCAGCGATCGCCGGGCCAGCGGTTTCCTTTGGTGGATCAAGGAAGGTCAGGAAACCACGGATCACCAGGTTGCGCTCATCGGCCGTGGTGTACTGCTTGCGGGCGAGTGCCTGGGGAATGTTGCGGGTGGCCAGCACCAGCACCCGGAAGCCGTCTTCGTTGTAGTCCTGGGCAATCGCCAGCAACTCGTTGCGACGCCGATCATCCAGCTCGACGGCCACGTCGCCTTCCATCACGTGGGTGGAAATGCTCAGCATCTCCTCGACCGCACCCTTGCACACCAGCAGGTGGTCGTTTTGCGCGTCCTTGACCACGATCGACAGGCGACGGCGAATAAAGTCGAACGGCAACTCATCCACCTTGCTGTAGGCAAACGGCACCTGGAACTTCGGATTCTGCTCGGAGAACTGTACGACCGCCTGGTCCATCAGGTTCTTCATGCCGCTCTGGTGATGGCTGTTGAGCCAGGCGAGGGTCAGCACTGAATCATCACGGTTGCCAAAGGCGTTGACGTGGTGCTCGAGGATGATCTTGTCCTGGGTCAGGGTGCCGGTCTTGTCGGTGCACAGCACGTCCATCGAACCGAAGTTCTGGATCGCGTTGAGGCGCTTGACCACCACCTTGCGCTTGGCCATGGCGGTTGCACCCTTGGCCAGGTTGGCGCTGACGATCATCGGCAGCATTTCCGGGGTGAGGCCTACCGCCACTGCCAGGGCGAACAGCAACGCGTCGCTCCAGTCACCCTTGGAGAAGCCGTTGAGGAAGAACACGATCGGCGTCATTACCAGCATGAAGCGGATCAACAGCCAGCTGACGCTGTTCACCCCGCGGTCAAATGCGGTTTGCACCCGGGAGCCGACAATCGCCTTGGCCAGCGAGCCAAAGTAGGTGCGCGGGCCGGTGGCAACCACCACGGCTTTCGCCCGGCCGCTGACCACGTTGGTGCCCATGAAACAGATGTTCGGCAGGTCCAGCAGGTTGCCCTGGTCGGCCGCCGTGGACGTGGCGGATTTTTGCGTCACATCCCCGAGGGTGTCGTACTTCTCTACCGGCAAGGCTTCGCCGGTCAGCACGGCCTGGCTGATGAACAGGTCACGGGACTCGATCAGGCGGATGTCGGCCGGGATCATGTCGCCGGCAGACAGTTGCACGATATCGCCGGCCACCAGGTCGCGCATCGGCACTTCCCGCAGGGTCGGCTTGGAGCCCACTTGCTCGCGGCGCAACACCGTGGCGGTGGTACGCACCATGGCCTTCAAGGCCTCGGCGGACTTGGCCGAACGATGCTCCTGCCAGAAGCGCAGCAGGCTGCTGAGCATGACCATGGTCATGATAATGATGACCTTGGTCAGGTCGGCTTCTTCACCGGCCTGCAGTGGCAGCCAGTAGTCAGTGAAGAAACTGATGGCGCCGAGGGTCAGCAGCACATAGATGAACGGGTTGTTCAGGGCCTGGAGGAATTGCACGATGGCGTGAGGCGGCTTGTCGTGGGCCACCTCGTTGTAGCCTTCACGTTGCAGGCGAGCAGAGGCATCCAGTTCGGTCAGGCCATCCTTGGTTGCCCGGACATTGGCGAGGGTTGCCGAGAGGCCGTTCTGGGCTTCGCGGGCAGCACGCATCGACAGCTTGGTGTCGGTATCCGTGCCGTTTTTCTTGTGCAGTTTCGGGTTTTTTACTGCGCTCATTGTGTGTACTCCTGTCGCCAATTTTTCGACAAAACATACCCGGTACTTACCTGATGACAGGCGAGCGAAAGCATGCCGAGTCGCTGACTTCGCGATCGGTTTAAATAAAGTGTTGGGTAACTTTCTACAGGCCCGCTAACAGCGCGTTAGTTAACTAGCGCGCAGCGGGCTACTACTGGCTTCGTCCATAGAGAACTCCAGCTAATCAAGTAACGGATAATCAGGAAGTTGCTGTTTCCAGCTGGCTTATGCCGCGCGAGCGTCCACGTAGAGGCTCAGCATCAGGCTCGCTTGCGCGACCAGGCTGGAAACGTCCCGTCTCTGTGGGTCTTGAGGGTCGGCGTGATCCCATTGCTGGACCAGGTGGCCGGTGGTGGGGCAGATACGCCAGTGTGCCCGGGGAGTCGGGCACACGCGGGGGGATGAGGTCACAAAGGTGCTGCGGGTAGGGGAAAAGCCTACGGGCTCGCGGCGCAATTTGGCACGCAGGGCGTTAGCCAGCGTACGCAGATCAGGTAAAACAATCAGTTGAAAGGTCATAACACACCTCGGGACCGGACTGGCATCCGGTGAGGCAGTTACGTTGGAGCGTCAGGCTCTAGCGCAGCTTACTCGGCCGGAAAGGCGAGTCCCGTCATTTTTTCTGGGTTTGGCGCCCGATTCGCCGCATTCACGGTGATCGGACAACGACTAGATACTGTGTCCATTGGCTTCTTTTGTGAGGTTGAAAAATGGCCCTGAGTTGCAGGCACGGGGAATTTACTCAGGCAGTTGCCGGATGTCAACGTTTAATGACTTAAATTGTTACTGGTTCAGAGTTTGTTCAGATAGAAGGTTGGGGAAGTTGCAACATCAAGTGTGCTTATTGATAAGTGGCCGGTGTGTGGCGGGCAGGTGAAGTAACAATAGCCGGATAACTTATGCGGGGTTCCGAAGCCTGCGTTCGGCCAGCGTGGTTTAACGGGGCGCCCAAGATCAACAGCAAGAGCACAGCGGCCTACCGGCCGGCTTGAGTGTTGAAGAGCAAAATCAAAAGCTAAAGCGGGCACGGTCCAAATGTGGGAGCGGGGGGGGGGGGGGGGGGGGGTGAGGGGGGGGGGGGGGGGGGGTTTTATAGTGGGGGTCTCTGGGTTTTGGG